>CAZDEU010000010.1:2269-37041 GCA_964504265.1 uncultured Bacteroidales bacterium | reverse complement strand
TTGCCCCGAATAATTCTGATTAGCTCTCATACAGGTTTGTTCACACTTGCCTCCAGCTTTTGCTGTTTGTGCTGATGCGTAATTGCTTGTAATTAGCATAAACAATGCTATTAACAAATTCATTAAAATTACATTTTTTGTTTTCATAGGATTGATTTTTAAATTAGTATTAAATTTATTTTAATTAATATGACATTTTTCATTTTGAAACAATCAGTATTTACGATAATCGCCAATATTGTCATTTTTTATTTCATTATTTCTATGGCGTTTATAGAATTTATGTCTTCTTACTCTATGTTCTCTGTATTCATCACGTCCACATTTATTCAAAAAACTTCTTCTGAATTCGGGAGGGAAAGAATCTTTCATTATCATAAGCTGATTTGCTGTTTGTTTCCTCATTTTACCATAAACAACCCCCGATTTTTTAGCTAATAGATTAAGTTTAACAGTATCGGGATTTTCTTTTTTAAGTTCATCCATCATAGCAAATCTTAATTCACGTAAACTATCAACAAGAAACGAGGTTTGATTACGATAATGAGTTTTAAAATTCGAATATTTCATTAAAGTAACATCATCACAATTATCAGGACATTCTTTAAAATTATAAGAATTTAAATTTTCTTTTTCTGAATTATAGTAAGGCTTAGCAATAAAATAATATGTTAAAGTTGCAAGTATAGCAATATTAATTATTGTTAAGGAAGCTAAAATCCAAAGGGTTATTTTTTTAATTTTTTCGCTTGTCATATTTTTAATATTTTATTGCAGTAATAAATATTCTAATGATTCCTTATCAACTTCCGATAAATTAAAAACTTCAATAAAATTTTCATCATTATTTAGTTGAGATGAAGAAGTTATACTGTTATTTTCAATAGTATCGATAAAAGTATTGCCTACAGCAATACCGACAATAAATGCAATTAAGAACCATGAAGTAATTATAGCAGGTTTAAGTTTAGCTACAAAAGATGTTTGTTTTTGATGTTGGCGATTTTCAATTTTTGCCATTAAACGTGCAAAAAAGTAAGGGTCATCAGTTTTCGATAAGTTAAAATGTTCATTTAAATTATAAGTAATTTTAACTTCGTTAAAAATTTTACTACATTTTTCACAATTTTGCAAATGAGAATTTAACTCAGAAATTTGGTTTTGACTAAGTTTGTTTGCCAATGAATACTCAAAATACTTGTAAGCCTTACTACACTCCATTATTTTTGTTTTTATAATACTTTAGACAATCATAAAAACAAAAACTTGCGGTTACTTATAAAATTTCTTTATAATATTTTAAAAGTTTTTTCTGAAGATTGATTTTTGCACGGTGTATGAGCGATTCAACCGAAGTAATACTTAGCTCCATAATTTCAGCAATATTCTTATACGATACATCTTCAATTTTATGTAAAGTAAATGCTATTCGCTGTTTCTCTGGTAAAGATTGAAGAGCTTTGTGCAAAATTTTTCTTCTTTCATTTTGCACCATATAATCATCTACGTTATTTTCCCAATTTTCGAAAGAATCTACTATATTACTATTGCTATCGCTTTCATTAAAAAAAAGGCTAATAAACTTATTGCGTTTTCTTTTTTTAATATAATTTATTGATTTATTAACCGTAATTCTGTATATCCAAGTCGATAACATACTATCGCCTCTGAATTTTTCAATAGAATTATATACTTCAATAAAAACTTCCTGAGCTAAATCCTGAGCATCTTCAAAATTATTTGTAAATCCTAAGCAAGTATTAATAATCTTTTGTTGCCATGCTTCAACAAAAAGTCTGAAAATTTCCTGATTTTTATCTTTTATGCCATTAACGATGTCTGATTCATCTAACATTATAAGCAATAATAAATTATGCTATTTTGAAATAAAATCAGGTAAAGGTTGATATTATTAATTTTCTTTGTTTGCAATATCTTGGTCAACTAATATACGTCCACAATATTCACAAACAATAATTTTTTTGTGCATACGAATATCAAGCTGGCGTTGAGGAGGAATTTTGCTGAAGCAACCTCCGCAAGCATCTCTTTCAACCATAACTACTGCCAGTCCGTTTCTTGCATTATTCCTGATACGCGTGTAAGCATTAAGCAGTCGTGGCTCTATGTATGCTTGTAGCTCTGTCGATTTTTTTTGCATAGCAATTTCTTCCTTTTCTGTTTCAGTAACAATGTCGATAAGCTCTGATTGTTTTACTTCAAAATCAGCTTTTCTATCTTTTAATACAGTAACAGCTTGCTCAACAGCTTCTTTTTTAACTTCTAAAGTAGAACTAAATTCTCTAATCCTTTTTTCACAAAGTTGAATTTCGAGGTCCTGAAATTCAATTTCTTTAGTAATAGCATCATATTCACGATTATTGCGGACATTCATTTGCTGAGCTTCATACTTTTTAATCATAGCTTTATGTTCCACAATAGCATTATTTTTTTCGCTAAGTTGAGCTTGAAGAGCTTCAATTTCTGTATTAAAATTTGCAATTCTCGTTTCCAATCCTGCAATTTCATCTTCAAGGTCTTGCACTTCTAAGGGTAGTTCCCCTCTAATAATTCTTATTTTATCAATTTCAGAATCAATTTGTTGTAAGTTGTACAATGCGTGAAGTTTTTGTTCAATTGATAATTCCAAAGCCTTTTCATCTTGTGTGGCCTCGTTAGTAGCAGAATTAAAAACTACAATTTCGCTGTCATCTTCGTTCATAATCTTTCCTTTCTCTTTATTAGCTTTAGTTTTTAAAGCTTTATTATCGGAGCTTTGCTTTTTTTTACCTTTGGCAGATGCTTTTTCGTTTTGTACGTCGGCATCATTAGTTTTAATTTCGGATTTGCTCATATATTATAATAATTTTTACAAAATCAAGAATAATTAACAGGGTTTATTTCATTTTTAGAAATAAGGACGGCAAAGTTAGGAAATTTTTTAATAAGTATATCTCTAATAATTTCTTTTGCAAATATTTCTGTTTCAAAATGCCCGCAATCAGTTAAAAATATTTTATTTCCGGCATCTGTAAAATTATGATATTTTAAATCGGCTGTTATAAAAGCATCAGAATTATTGTTAATAGCATTATTGATTAAAAAAGAACCAGAGCCAGTACATAAAGAAATATTTTGAATTTTTCTTCCTATCATCTTATTATGTCTAATAAAAGGAATATTAAAAATTTTCTTCAGATGTTCAATAAAATTAGTTTCATTATAAGGTTTTTCAAAACTTCCACTTACGCCACTTCCTGCTTTGTCGAATTTATTTGAAAGTTTATATATATCGTAAGCCACTTCTTCGTAGGGATGGCTATTAAAAAGAGCTTTTAAAATCTTATTTTCAAGGTAAGCAGGAAAAACAGTTTCAATTTTGATTTCATCGCCAGTAAAAGTTTCATTAATATTGCCAGTAAAAGGATTTGTGCCTTCCAAAGCTCTAAAAGTGCCACTACCTTTACTGTTGAAACTGCAATTATCGTAGTTGCCTATATGACCTGCGCCTGCGTTAAAAAGAGCTTCTCTGACCTGAGTTACATAATTGGTTGGACAATATGTTACAATTTTTTTCAAGTAATCTTGCTTAGGGGCTAAAATTTTTATATCGAATAAACCTAACTTTTCGGCAACATATTTATTTAAACCATCGTAAGAATTATCAAGGTTGGTGTGCATAGAATACAAAGCAACATTATTTTTGATGGCTTTAATTATTATGTTTCCAATATTATTTTCAGCAATAATATTTTTTACAGGATAAAAAATTACAGGGTGGTGGCTAATTATAAGATTACAATTATTATTAACAGCTTCATCAATAACCTCTGTAGTAATATCTAAGGAAATCAATGCTGAAGTAATTTCCATTGATTTATTGCCTACCTGCAATCCACAATTATCGTAATCTTCTTGAAAATAAATAGGAATAATATTTTCGAGAGTTTCTATTATTTCTTTAATATTAACAGACATTTTATAAAAATAATAAGCAAAGATAAAAAAATATTATGAAATATGACTACCTTTGCATTAGCCGCAAAATAAAAAGCCGGTGGTTCTATCGCTGTTGCTGAAAAGCAAGAGAGGAAAGTCCGGGCAGCACAGAGCGCCATACTTCCTAACGGGAAGGTTCTCCGCGGCAAAGGAGAAACAGAAAGTGCCACAGAAAATGACCGTCCTGATGTATTTCAGGATAAGGGTGAAAACGTGAGGTAAGAGCTCACGACAATGTCAGGTAACTGTCGTTGTGGGTAAACCTTATGGGCTGAAAGACCAAATATACCGGATGCTAAGGATTGCTCGTCCAATACCGGGGGGTAGGTCGTTAGAGCTTTGAAGCAATTCAAAGCCTAGATAAATGATAGAAAGCATACGAAAGTATGTTACAGAATCCGGCTTACAAGCCGGCTTTTTTATTTATTAATTTTGATTTCTGGAGTAATTATAGTGTTGCTCTTATTTAAAGCTCTGTCGACAATAAAAGCCTCAAATAAAATTGTATCGAACTGACTTACAGGATTATTAATAAACAGTTTTATTTCAATTTCTCCTTTCAGGGCTTTGTTTTTGCCTTGAGGAGTAAGCATAGGAATGCGTGAGTGCATTGCAAATGGTAACTCAATTTCAGTTATTACGCCATTTTGTTTTTCAAAATATTTTATAAAAAAATTATTATAATAAATACTATCGCTACTAAACCTACCCAAGGTATCGCTTTTGTCGAGCCCAACATCACCATCGCCATCAGTAAAAGAAATTTTTAAAATACCTTGTGCATCGGCACCTGTTTCGTTGCCAATTTTTACAAAACTAACGTATTTTATTTCAGGTATATTTGAATATTTTTCTTTTTCTATACAAGAAGTCAATAATAATAAAAAACATAATATTATTACATTTTTTATTTTGGCTAAATTCACTTGTTTTAATATTTTATTATAATAAAACATTACATTAACAATAATTATAATTTTGTAAATTAATTTAAAAATGTAAAATTAAGCATTTTATGTCAAAAATTTTTGAAATAGAAAAAATTAAAACCAAGATTTTTAGTGTAAAATCAAATAAGGAATTTAACGAGATTGCTTTAAAATTATTTTATTATCAGGCTATTAACAATAAAGTTTATAAAAAATATATAAAATATTTAAATATAAATATTTCAAATATTAAAGAAATAAAAGATATTCCATTCTTGCCTATTGAATTTTTTAAAACTCAAAAAGTTGTTTGTGATAACACAAGCGAACAAATAATTTTTGAAAGTAGCGGAACAACAAGTACTGAAAAATCGTTGCATTATATGGCCGACGTATCTGTTTATGAAGAAAGTTTTATAAAATGTTTTAAACTTTTTTATGGCGAACCTTCAAATTATAACATAATTGCCTTATTGCCTTCGTATCTTGAGAGGAATGGCTCAAGTTTAATTTATATGGTAAATAAATTAATTGAGCTATCAAATAATAAGTTTAGTGGCTTCTTTTTATATAATACAGATGAATTATTTGATTTATTGGCAAAACTAAAAAAATCTGAAAAGAAAACTATTTTACTTGGAGTTAGCTTTGCATTACTTGATTTTGCAATAAAATACAAACCCGATTTATCGCAGTTTATTATTATGGAAACAGGTGGAATGAAAGGCAGGAAAAAGGAAATTGTAAGAGAGGAATTGCACGAATTATTATGTTCAAATTTTAATGTTAAACATATTCACTCAGAATATGGAATGACTGAATTAAGTTCGCAGGCATATTCACAAAAAGATGGTATTTTTAATTGTCCGCCATGGATGAAAGTTTTTGTCAGAAATACTGACGACCCTTTGAGTGTTATTGTTGGCAAAGGCGAAGGAGCGTTAAATATTATTGATTTAGCAAATATTTATTCCTGTTCATTTATTGCAACTCAAGATTTATGCAAAATTAAGGAAGACAATAGTTTTAGTGTACTTGGCAGAATTGACAACAGCGAGGTAAGAGGCTGCAATCTTATGATTTTATAACAAAATTTGTTCGTTTTGTCTAATAACCTTTGCCCCACATATCACTTCGGCGTGGAGACAATATTTTATAATCTTTTTGTTCTATTGCAGCTTTTATTTTGTTACGGTCTTTATATAAAGATTTATTATTGTAATTGTATAATGCAATACCTATATATAATATAAAACTCAATATTATTAAAGGAATTGATATATAATGAAAAACTTTTCGGTACTTAATCAAATTATTATAACAATAAAAAGAAAACATTAAAGGAATTGGAATTATAATGTAAAAAGTATGAGGCGAAGGACCTTTTACCGAAAAAAAGAAACTTAAAAATACTATTACAAAAGTGCTAAATGTAATTATTTTGATAATATTAAATTCACGTGAAGTATTTTTTTTAATTAAAAAAAACAAAAACAAAGCAACTTGTAACCAGCCGGTAATTAGCAATAGCACGGCTGATGGAGCTATAAAAGGATAAGTTTTAATTATTTCCAAACGTTCTTGCATATTACCCCCAAGCATATAAGGAATTTCGTAAGAGGCTAACGAAAAGTATCGCGTAAGTACAGTTATAAAATTTTTAAGATTGCTTATATTAAATAAAAGATTGCTTTCGGTGCCACCAGTACCAGATAAGCCATATTTTATATAGGTCGGTATTATTAATAACATACCTATTAAGAATCCAATAAAATAAAATATACCAATTAATGGCTTTCTTTTTTCTTTAAATATAAAATAAAAAGCAATTAACGCAAAAGGCATTAACAAAACCCACGACAAGTGAAGTTGCATTATTAACGTGGTACATAATCCCATTAATAATAATGATACGGAGGGCGATAAAATTTTATTTTTATAAAGAGGTATTATTTCAAAAAAACTAATAAAAAATATTATTGAAAAAGGTAAAATATATGAAGGATTTACAATATGTGTACTAAAAACAAGCATCCACGTTGTAGTTAACGTAATTATATATACAAACCAATTTGGTAATTCAGGAAGTCGTTGATTAATATACCATGCAAAAAACAACAGAGCTGCAAAAGACATTAAATTTAAAAATATGTAAGGCGATTCAGGAAATTTTAATAAAAGCAAAGGCAAACCAATGAGTAAAGCCTGTAAAGCACCAGTAATTTGCGACTGAGTGTACACTACATCAGGTCCAAAAAAAGGCCATTCGCCTGTAGTAAAAAATTTTAATCCTAAAAGATAAATCTGTAACTCATCTTCAAACCAAAATTCCGAAGATAAGCCAAAAAATAATCTAAAGCCAAATAATAAAATAATTAAGATAAATAATAATTTTTTACTCATAAAATGTTATAATTAATCATTAGTTGCATTAACATAATGTTTATATCGTTGAATAATATCATCAACATATCTGCTAACAGTAACACAGCGGCAATAGCCCGATTTAACAATAGGGTCTTGATAATATTGAGGTTTTGATTTTAATTTTAAAAAAGTTTCAACATTACCATACCATAAATTAGGATTATGATTATATTTTTTAGTTAAAGCTCTTGCATCATCTACATGACCATGACCAACATTATAAGCAGCCAAAACAAAATAAGCTCTTTCGTTAAGGTCGTCAATGCCATCAGAGTAATGCTTATCTAACCATTTAATATAGCGCACGCCTGCTTTTAAATTTTCTATTGGTCCCGAAGTAGAATCAGCCCCATAATTAGCGGCTGTAGCAGGCATTAATTGCATAATTCCCATTGAACCGCCAATACCAATAAGACCTGTATCAAATTTAGATTCTTGAAAAACTAAAGCAGCTAACAAACGCCAATCCCAACCCAAATCAACACTTAATTTTTTCATTTCTTCATCATAAGGCGATATTTTACCGCCTTGTAAAGAAAAATATTGGTCATTAATCATACGTTTATAAGCAGGATTTCTAAAATATTTTGCATATAAATTTTTAAATTCTTTAGTAACTATAAAAGTTTTAAGCCATGAGTTCAAAGAATCATGCAAGGCTGTGGAACCTTTCCTGACTGACCATGTAAATGCATGTGGAGTGGTTAAAATTGTTTTGAAATCTAAATTTGGATAAAATGTTTTATTTAAGAATGCAGTTTGTTCATCCGAAATAGCATAATCAATTTCGCCAGCCTCAACCAAAGCGGTCAATTCGCTATATCCCATACCTGCAACTTTTGAAATAAAAATTGGTTTATTATCAATAATTAAAAAATTGCTATCAATTACATTGTAAAGGAAGGATTCGGCAGGTACATAAACCGTTTTGCCTTTTAGTTGTTCTAAGTTTCTAACCAATAATTGTTCAACAGAATCTTTACTTAACGAAAATCTGTTTTCGGGTTTGCGTTGAACTAAAACATAATGTGTGTGGGCATAAGGAAAAGTATGTAAAATTTTTTCATAATATTTATTGTTGTATGGAATGTTTATAGCAACAATATCACATTTATTAGTTAAAAGCTTATTAACTGCCTTGCTTTTATCATTTTCGACACGTAAATCAAGTTTAACACCAATATGTTTTGCAAACAACTGCAACATTTCTAACTGAAAACCCATAGGATGACCGCGATAAATAAAATAGTCGGTTGAATTATTTTCGGCTATAGCAATTAGTTCACCTCTCTCATTAATTTGCTGAATATCAATTATAACAGGAGGTTCTGTTTTTTCATAAGGTATATCAACCAGAAACAAAAAAATAATTATAATAATAAGAATACCTACAAATTGTATATGCTTATTTTTAAGAAAATTTAACATTGCATCATGATTGAAAAATTATGCAATATTATAACAAAAAAATTAATGTAATTATTTTTTATTATAATAAACCTGCGAGCTTAAATTCCATTTTTTAATTTCATCTCTTATCATTCGGGTACAAGTAGTATCGTATTTTATATACCAGTTAAGGGCTTGCATAGTAGTAGTTTTATCTTCTGAAACGTGAAAAAACATAATTGATTTAATTGCAGGATATTTTTGCGGAAGGTTTTCGAGGGCTTCTTTAAACCAAAGGCATTTATCGCCACCCCAACTTAAACTGCCGAACTCGGTAATCATTATTGGTTTGTCGAAAGAAGTTATTTCTTTGTAATGACTTCCAAATATTTCATCGAATGTCCACCATTGCGACCAAGCAGCGATGCTACCAAAGTTAAGAGTTCCAATACCTACATAATCGACATATTTATCGCCAGGGTAAAAATATTCAAAATAGCCATAAGCTGGGTGAGGCGCCCATATCCATATAACATTATTGGCGTTTACATTTTTGAATATATTGTAAACGTGTATCCATGCTTTTACAAAATCTTCAGGTTTATTGTTGTGAGGACCCCAAGGATAGCGATATGGATCATTCATTTCGTGTCCAAATCTTAAAAAAAGTGGATTGTCGAATTTTTTTGCTTCTTCAGCCCATTTAATGATATATTTATCATAAACACCTTTAGCTACATCAGCCATTCCATTTTTATCGCGTTCAACTGGAGAGCGAAGATTGGAATATTCCAGCTCGTCAAAAGCGGTAAGCCAAGGTTCCCAGGTTACAACAGGAAGAGAGCCAAGTTTTACAATATTTTTAAGTTGAGCTAAAGGGAATTGTTGTTCGTCTTTACTGCCCCAAGCCTGATAAATATGTATTAAAGGTAATGTAGTTTTTAATGAATCTTCCAAACTAACAATACTTTCAAATGTTTCATTAATGTGATTGTCGTGAGCCCCGAGAAGAATTACAGGTGGATTTTTTAAAACTTTTGGATTTTTTTTATAAAGCTGAAACCAATATAATTTATTAATGCGTTTGTCGGTTCTTTGTTTAAGTATAACAGCTTCTTCTGTTTCTTGTACATAATTGCCCATTAACGAAAGCACATAGCTGATTGGTCCTTTAGTTTTACTACCTGCATAAGATAATGCAACAACAATAACTACGGCAACAACCAATACTAATATAGTATATAAAAATCTTGATTTTTTTTTGATTGACATTTAATTTTAAATTAAAGTATAAATATAAGAAATTACATAACATTTAACAAATCACTTAAATCATGATTTATTTTAAAACCAAGTTTAGAAACAATTTTTGAATTATCGCCTGTCATATCCCAAATTTCATTTTCTCGGTATGGTAATGCACCAAATTCAATTTTACAGTTAGCTTTCAAAAGCTGTTTACATTGCAAAGCTAAATTTTTAATACTAATGCTATTGCCAGTACATACATTAAATATTTCATTTTTTGCATATATAGTATTTGAAGCGGTTAGTAGCATAGCATTAACCACATCATTTATGTGAATAAAATCACGTTTTTGTTCGCCCAAAGTCATTTTAAAAACATCATTATTTTTAAGAGAATTAATTAATTGAGAAACAAAAAAACTGCCGGGCATGTCTTTCCCATAAAAATTGAATAATCTTAAAATTGTAAAATTTTTGTTATGAATTTCTGAAAAAGTTTTAACAGCAAGTTCAGCAAAGCACTTACTTAAAGAATAAGGCGAGGCAGGCATTGGCAACATATCTTCATTAAAAGGAGCTTTGTTTGAACCATAAATTTCGCTCGTACTTATATAAATAAAATTCTCATAATCAATATTTTGCAAAGCCTTCAACAAATTTATAGTTCCAAAATAATTAATTTTCATTATTTTATCGTGCTGGTCAAAGTTTCTTTCTCTGTTTAATATAGCAGCAAGGTGAAAAATAATATGTGGATTTATTACATTTATTTTATCATTAAGTGCTTCAAAATTAGTTATATCTATTTTAACTTCATTAAAATTATTTAACAAAATCTTATCAAAAACAAAAACATCAGCACCTTTATCAATTAGAGCTTTAACAAGGTTTTTACCAAGGAATCCGTTGCCACCTGTTACAATAATTTTTTTGCCTTGTAAATTTATGTTGTCCATATAATTTTCTTTTTAACAGCATCAATTACATATTGATTTATTTGCTGTTGAGAGATAATATTTTTTAATTCATAATAATTTTTATACCAATTAATAGTATTAAAAATTGAGGCATCAATATCCCAAACGGGTTCCCATTTCAACAGTTTATTAGCTTTTGAACAGTCGAGCATAAGTAAATGAGCTTCGTGAGCATCATTAGCTTCTTTGCCGTAATTAATTTCAATTTTATCCCAATATTTTTGCGCTGCTTTAACAACTTCGTCAACTGTAATATTGCTGTTTAAGTCGGGCCCAAAATTCCATCCTTCAGCAAAATCTGTATTACCTTCGAGCAGTTTCCAACCTAAAGTCAAATAGCCACTCAAAGGTTCAAGCACATGTTGCCAAGGTCTTGTAGCTATAGGATTTCGAATTAGTGATGTTTTGTTTTCAGAAGCTGCTTTAATAATATCGGGAATAAGCCTATCTTCAGCCCAGTCGCCACCGCCAATAACATTGCCAGCTCTTGCACTTGCAAGTAAAATATTATGTTTTTTACCATAATCATTAATATTAAAAAATGAATTACGATATGAAGCAGTTAAAATTTCAGCACAACCTTTTGAAGAGCTATAAGGGTCGTAGCCTCCCATTGGGTCATTTTCTCTGTAACCCCATATCCATTCTTTGTTTTCATAACATTTGTCGCTGGTAATAATTACAATAGCTTTAACAGATTTAACTTTTCTGCATATATCAAGTAAATTAAGGGTTCCAATAACATTTGTAGTATAAGTTTCTATAGGTTCTTCATAAGATTTTCGGACCAAAGCCTGAGCAGCAAGATGAAAAACCACTTCGGGCTGAGTTTGAAAAATAAATTTTTCAAATTCATTATAATCTCTAATATCCAAATGTTTTTCAGTAATATTACATTCTAACAAATCTGAATGATTTGGTTTATAAGCAGGTGCAAGAGAATAACCGTAAACATTGGCACCTAGATTTTTTAGCCAAAACGTAAGCCACGAGCCCTTAAAACCTGTATGACCAGTAATCAGAACTTTTTTATTTTTATAAACACCTCCAAAAAGAGATGCAAAATTTACCATGTTTTCCATAAAGCCTGATTATTATCCCATAAATCGTTTAATTGTTTATTGTCTCTGAGCGTATCCATTGGTTTCCAGAAACCATGATGTTTATACGCATATAATTTACCGTCATTTGATAAATTTTCAAGTGGTGCACGCTCCCAAACTGTTTGATCGCCTTCGTTAATATAATCGAATATTTCGGGTTCACAAACAAAAAAACCACCGTTAATCCATCCCCCATCTCCCTTAGGTTTTTCAACAAAACGACTAACGTTATTGTTATCATCATTAATTTCCATTGAACCGAAACGACCTTCGGGCTGAACGGCTGTCATAGTTAATGCTTTGCCATGTTTTGTGTGAAAATTTACTAAATCGTTAATGTTAATATTAGCGACTCCATCTCCATACGTTAGCATAAATGTCTGATTATCAACATATTTTTTAGCTTTTAAAATTCTGCCACCTGTCATAGTATCCAGCCCTGTATCAATTAGAGTTACTTTCCAAGGTTCAGCTTGTGTGCAAAGGATTTTTACTTCATTTTTTTCAATGTCAACAGTAACATCACTTTGATGAAGATAATAATTTACAAAATATTCTTTAATCACATAAGATTTATAGCCGAGAAGAATAATAAAATCGTTAAACCCATAATGAGAATAAATTTTAAGGATGTGCCACAAAATCGGTTTGCCACCAATAGTAACCATAGGTTTAGGAAGAAGGGCAGTTTCTTCGCTGAGTCGTGTGCCGTAACCACCAGCAAGTATAAGTGTTTTCATATTTTAAAATTTTAAGTAAAAATAAGATTATTTTAAATTTCCAATATTATTTATATCAATATTATCCCAAGGATTTTCTTCTTTTAATTTTTTAGATTGCCAAGCGGCATAAACACCTCCCAGCGACATTACAAATGCAATAAAAGCAAAACCTATCATGCCCCATGTTTTTTCGGCGGTGTTAATAAGTTCTGTTTCAGATAAAAAATACATTCTATTAATAAAAACAATTACAATAGTAATTAAAAATACGAATAAATAAAGCACTAATGGACGAGCAAAAGGTGAAATGCTACCAGTTACAGCTTTTTTAGCTGTAGGTATATAAGGAATTTCGGCATTAACAAGAGCGAGGAAAAATCCTAAAAGATAAACGGGCCAACAAGCATATTTAAGTATCATTCCACGCCAATGAAATCCACTTTCTGTTTGTCGATGGCATAGAGATTTTTGGACAAAAAAGTAAATAGCAGTAGCAATTACAAACACAGACATCCCGTTAATCAAAAATTCTTCAAAAGGCATACGAGCAGGCAAAATGCCAGTAGTAAGGAAAAGGAAAGGTAAAAAAGTAAAAAAGAAATTTATAACACCTACAAGGTAATACGTTCCAATAGTAGTATAAGAGAATTTTTGCCAGCCTGTAAGTCCTTTGTACAATTTAGGCAAGTCTTCGAACAAAATTTCAAAAACACCTCTTGCCCACTTTAATTGTTGCTTACAGAAAGATCCAAAATCTTCGGGTACTAATCCACGGCTAACAATAACAGGATTATAAACCGATTCCCAACCCTTGCTATGTAGTCTTATTGAAGTAAGTAAATCTTCGGCTAATCCAACGCCATGCCCTCCTATACTTTCGAGTGCTTCGCGGCGGAAAGTACAATTAGCACCAATAGCTACAGCACAGCCTAATCCGTTAAGTCCCATTTGAGTAGGTCCATAAAATGAATACGTTTGTTCTGCTGCTCCTTTGGCTGTAAAAGAGCGATATTGATTGTAATATGCTTGCGAAACCTGAACAAAACCAACTTTTTCATCATTAAAAAAACCTAATGTATTATCTAAAAATTCTGGAAAAGGGATGTGGTCGGGGTCGAGTATAAGAATAAAATCTTCGGAAGTTTTTTCGAGTGCTTTATTAACTTTACCAGCTTTAGCACCTGGTATATTCTTAAGTTCGAGCCAGGTAACACCATTTTTTTCAGCAGCATCTTTAAATGCAGGATCATCGGTATTATCTAAAAGATATGTGTTATGTGGATATTTTACATTTCGGCAAGCTTTCAATGTTTTTTCAATCATTTCTAATGGTTCACCTGCATAGCTTGTAGTAAAAATAGCTACTTTTAAGCCTTCGGGTGGTGGAGGTATTTTTAAAGGTTTTTTAATGTGTAAAAAATTAATCCAGCCAAGTACCATTCTGCTTATGCTGTACCAAAAAAATAAGCTCAATGCCCAGTATAACCATATATTTCCAATATGGTCTTTTTTAAACCACCAGTCAGCAAATATAACAAGACTTATTATACCAGCTAATACCAAAACAAATAGCAGAAATTTTTCAAAATCTGATATACCACGTGCTTCACTAAAAACCCATAAATTTTTATTCTTGTCTTTATTTTTTTTCATTAATAAGATTTTACTTTTATGGAGTCGTTTGGGGCTTATAGGCTTGAATAAAAGGTTCTATCATTATGGTGTTGCTTCAATTGTTAGTAATCTAAATTTTTCTTGTCTTCTTTCGTATCCAGCCTTAGCTAACCATTGCTTAAATGGTTCTGCTTTGGGTGATGGGACTGATTGAATGATACGAAATATTGCCTGTGCATCAGCAACATCCGTAATTCTCATCTTTCCATCTGATGCTTTCAGTTTCAACTGTCGACAAATTGTCGACAATTCAATTCCATCTTCTGATTTAACTCTGATTTTCATTTTAAACCAATAATCACGAGGATTAACACTATCTGTTAAAATTTCGATAACGTCAATAACAGAGAAGTACCATTTTTCTTTTTCACTGTCCCAGTGTGTTCTTATTTGCTTATTCTCAAAAAGTTTTATGTTGCTCATTATAATAATTTTATATATAAATAGTTGATTTTAATCTATATAATTTTTAAAAAATTCTCTCGTTCGGATTTCTCTTTTTCTTCTTTGTTTTTATCTAGCAAAAAGTTATCGTTCATACTAAAAGTCTTTTATTTAATTTTTTTGCCAAAATAATATATTAATCCTACAGAAAAATCATGTCTTGAATAAAAATTGTTTTTATTATATGTATAAGCAAATTTTAAAGACTTATTAGCAGAAAAATTATAGTAAGCATTAAATCCAATTTCGATAGGTGTAAAATTTCTGTCATAATAATCTTTAAAAATTTTTATCTCATTATTATTATCATAATCAACATAAAGATAGGGATTTTGAGCTGATGATAAAACACCTGCCGAAAATTTTATTTCAAATCCCATTAAATACGAAGGAACATAACCTACAGTTGCTATCAACGAATGAACATTTTGTTTATACGGTGTAAAATAAGGATTATAAATGCCTTTTATTTGTTCTTTATAATTATTTAAAATATAGCTAAGTGGTTGTTCAGCAGCAAAATTATTTTCTTTTGATGAGCTAAAATTGAACCCATAACCGAATTTAAAATTAAACTTATTCAATTTCAAAGGTTTAGACATAATCCAGGCAGAATATGTATTAATATGATTATCATCATCAAAAGCAGAAATAATAAAACTAGCTTTACCGTTCCATTTATTTGGATTGTTCCACATAATAGAAACATCTATATTTTTATATAAAATGCTTTGCGAAAGGCTTTTCAATGTATAAAAATATGGTTTTTGTTCAATATTTGCAAATAATTTAAAATTTCTATTTAATTTTTTTTCAGCCAATATATCCCAGGTAATTTTATTCCCCCCCTTGTCAGGAAAATGAAGTAACCCTGCATCTGCATCAATTTTTAAACCTATTGAATTAATTAAGGCAGTGTTCCCAATTCTAACCCAAGTAGCGCTTAATGTATTATTTTTTTCGATAAAAACAGGCTTATTTACTTTAAAAAACAAAGTAGTATAAGTATCAAAATATTTACTTCCTTCAATAGCAGGGGTTATTGTGCTTAAAGGTTGGTCATCGTGGCTAATATCAATTTTAGAATTTAAGATAAAAGACTCATCCTTAAAAATTTGTTTAGCAAGATTAACAGCGTTAACATCATCAGGTGTTATTAAGAATATTTCGTGAAGTTTTTGTTTAGATTTCTTAAAATCGTGTTGCCAGTAATATAATTGAGCAAGAGAAAAAAGTGTAGTGGTGTTTTTATTGTCAACTTCGTAACAATCTATTAACAGAGGTAATGATTTGTTAAGCTCTCCGGTACCAAGTAATGCAATAGCATAATCAAGCTTAAGACTGTAGTTTTCGGGATGTTTTTCTAAAGTAGTTTTATAAATATTGTACGAAAGCTTATATTGCCTATTCCAGTATAAAGTTTCAGCATATAACCAAGCGCCATTAAGGTCATCAGGGTTTAATTGATGATAATCTTTCAGTAAAGCAATAGCTTTTTTAAAATCGCCGGTATTTCTTATTTCCTTAGCTGTTTCCAAAAGTTCATAATTAGCTTGAGAATAAACTAAATAAGGACAGCAAAATAAAAGAAACATCAGAACTGAAGATATTATTTTTTTATGAATATTTAAAAATATTTGCATATAAAGTATGTTTAATTGTAATATATAAAACAAATAAATGTATTATCAATTTAAAAAATTAAATATTTGAACCTTCTCTCCATATAACATTTAAAACAGTTTTACCAACAATATCAAGAGTATTAATGTCAATATTCTGAATATTATCATTTAAAGTATGCCAGTGTGGGAAAAAGCCTGAGGAGGTTGATGGATCGTGGTGAATTATATTTATCATAGGAATACCTGCGTATTCATTAACAAAATAATGGTCGTCCATAATGTAACCTGTAGTAATGTCAGTAAATATATCTGAATAGCCTAAGGAAGCAGCTATGTTCCAAACTTTATCGAGGATGTCGGGAGCATATTTAATAGAGAAACTTTCTTTAGTAAAATTTGGTTTATAAGTGCCAACCATATCAAGCAGTATTCCGTAATTAGCCTTATAACCTATTTTATGAGGATTTTTCGCCCAGTACTGCGAGCCAAGCCCCCAAGTGTAATCGGGATTAGCTATGCTATTTTTTTTGTCATCAGTAACACCATAATCTTCTGCATCAAATAGAATAATATCGACACCAACTGTAGGCTTTTCAACCGACAGCACTCTTGCTATTTCCATAAGGACAGCTATACCACTAGCTCCATCATTAGCACCATCAATAGGTTTATTATGGTTTTCAAGATTAGGGTCTTTATCAGCAAAAGGCCGTGAATCCCAATGAGCAGCAAGTAGTATTCTGCTATGATTATCAGTATTAAAAGAAGCAATAATATTTTTTGCATTAAAAACCTTATTATCAAAAGTTCGCACAACAGCATTCTGAACAATAACAGTATCAGCCCAAAGTTTGAATTTATCCTCAAAATACGAAGCGCATTCAGCCCAAGGTTTACTGCCTAAAACACGAGGTCCAAAATTTAACTGCTCCTGAACAAATTTATAAGCAGAGTCTTTGTTAAATTCAGGTACATTTATATCTACTGTTACCTGTTTTTCGTCTTGTTTATTATCTTTTTTGTCGTTAATACAAGAAGTTAATATAAAAATTGAAATTAGTAATACACTTAAACAACAGTTAGTAATTTTCATTATTTTACAAATTTTAAATTATAAATCTTATAAATTTTTTATAAATTTTTTATAAAAAACATCATAACCTGAATAAATTTTTAAAACATAAAATCCTGTTTTTAAAGATTTTATATCAAGTTGGCAATATTCATTATCAATATTAACAATACAATCAACAAAAAACTCCTGCCCCACTGCATTTATTAAAGAAACATAATTTATTTTATGATAATTCAAATAAATATTTAAAATATCAGATGCAGGATTTGGGAATACATTTAGTTCATTGTTATTATTTACAAAATTATCATTAATATTAAGATTGAGTGAATTTAATTTTGCAATAATCCACATATCAGGGTCAAAAATAACAGAATCTGGAATAAAACCCAAATTCACACTCCATTCCTGATAATTTTGATTATTATTAAAAATTATAATAGTGTCGTTGTAAAAATTTTTAAACCTGACAGGTAGAGGCATTTCAAACAAATCAACCGAGTTGTGAGAAGTGCTTTGATTTATAGAAAATTTAATATGTGTTTCACTAATAATATCGCAATTAATATCATAAACAGGATAACCTTCGCCGTATAGCCAATCACTAAAAAATTCAGTTAGTGAAGTATCGGCAGCCGTTTCTATTTTGCTTATAAAATCATTGGAGAAAGCAAAAGAATATGCAAAATTATTATCGGTAAGATAATTATAAACACCTACAAAAAAGGCAGAATCTCCTACAAGCCATCTTAATGAATGCAAAATAAGAGCTGCTTTATTGTAACTTAATCTGCTATCGAAAACTCTTGAAAAATCGGTAGTATCATAGCAAAAGACACTTCCATCGGGCTGACTAACAACATTTTGCAAGGTAAAAGATTTCCATGAGTTCCACCAAAAGCCGTTAAACAAAAATTCGTAAGAAAGCCCTGTTAGATAAGTTGCAAAACCTTCGTTAAGCCATACATCTTGCCAGCTACCGCAAGTTATATAATTTCCAAACCACGAGTGGGCGAGCTCGTGAGACATCAAATGATGATTAAAATCGGTTATAAAAGTCATTGTTTGATGTTCCATACCGCCGCCCCAAAGAAATTGAGCATGCCCATATCTCTCGTTAGCAAAGGGATAAGGAATAAACAAAGAATCGAACAGCTTAAAAATAGGAATTATCCCGGCTGATTGAGATTGAATATCAAGAATATCTTCAGGGAAAACATAATTTAAAATTTCGAGCGTATCATCATCAAAATAAACATAATCAGAATAATCTACATAATTAGTAACAGCAATTGCGATAAGATAAGGAGTTATTGGATATTTATGCTTCCAATGTGCCACAGTATAACCTTGCGAAGTGATTTCATCAATCAACAAACCATTTGAAGCTGTTCTGTGAGGATAAGGAGTTTTTACGATAATATCAACAGAATCAATTTTATCGGAAAGATTATTTTTACAAGGCCACCAATTCTTAGAACCATAAGGTTGCGACAAAGTCCAAATAATAGGAATTCCATTATGATAATCTTTAACAAAAGAGCCAAAGCCTGAACCCTGAACAGGCGAACCTTTGTAAAAAATACTAACAGAATCAATATTTCCTATATTAATTATATGAGGAATTTTAATATTAATAACATCATTATTATGTATAAAAATACATTTCTGATTAGAACATATAACAGAGTCAACTACCAAAAAATTTGAAAGCTCAAAATCAACAGTATCAGCAGATTGCAAATATTCAAAATACGATGTTACAACTCCTTCAACATATATAGTATCTGGATTAATATTTATATTAAACCTCACATATTTTAAATCAAAATTACTACCTATATTTTTTGAATTATTTGTTTTATTATGGAAATTAATATTGTAATTATTGTCAGTAACAAATTGAGAATGAACCGTATATACAGTTAAGAAAACTGTAACAGCTAACAAAATTTTTGAAAAAAACTTTAATAATATAATTCTTAACGCCATTGACAAATCAACCATTAAATATTAATGCTAAATTAATAAAAATAATGTTTAATTAAAATTTTATTAAATTGCACCAAAATTTATATTTAAATAAAACAACGTATAATATGCTGAAATTTAAATTAGTAAAATTAGTATTTATAGGAATATTATTAATTTCAACATCATGTACAAAACAGCCTCAAAAAATTAGTTTTTCTGGTAAAGCACAAGGTACATTTTACAATATTACATATTATGATTATGATGGTAGAAATTTACAATCGCAGATAGATTCAATACTTGATGAATTTAATTTCACAGCATCAATGTATGAACCTAAATCAATTTTGTCAAAAATTAATAATGGCGATACTGATGTTATGTTAAATAATGATTTTACTGCTATATATAAATTATCTCTTGAAGTATCTGAAAAAACTAGCGGGGCATTCGATATCACTGTAGCTCCATTAGTTAATGCCTGGGGCTTTGGACTTCAGAACCGCGAAAAAATTGATTCTGCTTTTATTGATAGTCTTTTGAAATATGTTGATTATAAAAATATTAAGCTCGTTAATAATAAAATTGAAAAGAAACTTCCACAAATTAAAATTGATTTTAATGCAATAGCACAAGGATACTCAGTTGACAAAACTGCATTTTTTTTGGAAAAACAAGGTATTAAAGATTATATTGTAGAAATTGGTGGTGAAATTAGAGCTGCCGGCAAAAAACCTGATGGTTCATTATGGACTGCTGGCATCGACAAACCCAATGATAATATAGGTGTATCACACGATTTAAAAGCTAAAGTAAAATTAAACAATATGTCGGTTGCAACTTCGGGTAATTACAGAAAATTTTACATTGAAAATGGAATTAAATATTCGCATACTATAAGCCCTTTCACAGGATATCCTGTAAATCATTCTTTGTTAAGTGCTTCTGTATTTCATAAAAATTGTGGTACTGCCGATGCTTACGCAACTGCTTTTATGGTCATGGGCTTAGAAAAAACAAAAGAATTTTTGTTACATAATCCTGAAATTGAAGCATATTTAATTTATTCAAATGAACAAGGCAAAATGCATACATTTATTACAGATGGTTTAAAAGAAATATTAACCGAAGAATAATAAATGTAATATATTTATATATTTGCGTTATCAGTATGTATGTCGTAATTTTTACAATTCTTATCTCCATTTTTATCACAAGTACAACCAAGTGCTTTGCCTGTTACAGGGTCTTTTACACTGCACGATTTTGAGAAAGTAGCATTTTTTTTTAGCAAAATCCTAATACCTAACCCTATAACAGCAAATGATAATAATGCAATAACAATAAGAATTAATATAAAAACCATATTTTAATTTTTTAAAAGCTCTGCTGTTTCAAGTGCAATAACTAATTCTTCGTTTGTAGTAATAGTCATAACCTTAACGCGTGAATTTTCTTTTGAAATAACAGCATCTGCACCTCTTAAGCCTCTGTTTGCATCTTCATTAAACTCTACGCCCATAAACGAAAGCCCTTTACAAACTGACTCGCGTGTTACAGCATCATTTTCGCCTATACCACCTGTAAAAATCATCAGATCAACACCTTCCATAGCAGCGGCATAAGCTCCAACATATTTTTTAACACGATAAGCATACATAGTAAGAGCAAGTTTGGCACGTTCATTTCCTTTTTCAGCCTCAAGTTCAATATCACGCATATCTGATGATATACCTGTTATGCCCATCATTCCACTTCTCTTATTTATTAAAATATTTGCAGCCTTAATATCTAATTTTTCTTTTTCCATTATATAAAGAAAGGCACCTAAATCTAAATCGCCACAACGAGTACCCATAATAACACCTTCAACAGGAGTAAGCCCCATAGAAGTATCATAAGATTTGCCATCTTTAATAGCTGCAATACTGGCACCATTACCAAGATGACAAGTAATAATTTTTGATTTATTAAAATCCATTCCAAGAATGTCGCAGGCTTTTTTAGCTACAAAACCGTGGCTTGTCCCGTGAAAACCATATCGTCTAACTTTATGCTTTTCGTACATTTCGTAAGGCAAGCCATACAAATAGACATGCTCGGGCATTGTTTGATGAAATGCTGTATCAAAAACACCACATTGAGATGTATTAGGTAAAATTTTAGTTATGGCGTATATACCTTGTAAGTTGGCTGGATTGTGTAAAGGTGCTAAATCAATACATTCTTCCATTTTATCAATAATTTCCTGAGTAATTATAACGCTGCCACTGAATTTTTCTCCACCATGAACCACTCTGTGTCCTACTGCATCAATTTCGGAAGTAGATTTAATTACACCATGTTCAGGTGATGTAAGTGCTTCAATTATAAGATTAATTCCAGTAATGTGATCTTTAACAGTTTGAACATGCTTAAATGGTTCTTTGCCTTTTGGTTTATGATTTAAAAGACTGTTTTCTAATCCAACTCTGTCTAATAATCCTTTTGCAAGAACATCTGCTTCATTGGTTAAATCCATTAATTGATATTTAATCGAAGAACTACCGCAATTTAACACTAAAATTTTCATATTTATTTTATTTAAAGTAATTTTATTAATTATTATACTTGAATAGAAGTAATAGCAACTAAATTAACAATATCTTCAACCGAGCAACCTCTCGACAGGTCGTTTATTGGAGCACCTAATCCTTGTAATATAGGACCAATAGCTTCAGCATCACCCAATCGCTCAACTAATTTATAACCTATGTTACCCGACTGTAAATCAGGGAAAACTAAAACATTTGCTAAGCCTGCTACTTTAGAACCTGGCGATTTTTTCTGACCAACTTTTTCAATAAGGGCAGCATCGGCTTGCAGTTCACCGTCAAATTCCAAATCTGGTCTTTTATCTTTTGCTAATGCTGTAGCTTTGGCAACTTTTTCGGCAAGCTCATGCTTTGCAGAACCCTTTGTTGAAAAAGACAATAAAGCAACTTTTGGATTGTTAATATTAGCTATATTTTTAGCAGTTTCGGCGCTACATATAGCAATTTCGGCGAGTTGTTCTGCGGTAGGATTTGGTGTTATAGCAACATCAGCAAAAATAAAAATTCCATTATGTCCTAAATCTTGTCGTTTAGTAACCATTACCATTGCACCCGAAACAACCGAAATCCCTTTGGCTGTTTTCACTATTTGCAGAGCAGGGCGAACCGTATCGGCTGTTGTATGCTCGGCTCCGCTAACTTCACCGTCTGCATCGCCCATATAAATCATCATAGGTCCATAATAAATCTCCTGACTAAGTAATTTTTCTGCTTCTTGACGAGTAACTCCTTTACTTTTACGAAGCTCCATAAAAGTGTTTATATACGTTTCGCGAAAGGGAGGATGTTTGGGGTCAATAATTACAGCACCTATCAACGATAAACCAAATTTATTTGATAATGAATTAATTTCGTTAGCATCGCCTAAAAGAATAATATTTGCTATGCCTTCTTTTAAAATAATTTCAGCCGCTTTTAAAGTCCTTTCTGAGTTCCCTTCGGGTAAAACAATGCGTTTTTTATTTTGTTTAGCTCTTTCTTTGATAGTTTGTAATAAATTCATAATAATAATAAAAAGTAGGGCTTCGTTGCCGAAAGCAAAAGTATAAATTAAATTTATTTTTGAAAACGTTTTTTAATATTTTCTTAAAATAATTTTTTAAAATTTCATTTCTTAATATAATATAGATTTTTTTTATTTATTCATTTGTATTTTAATTATATACCTCCTATATATATATATTAAAAAATATATTTAAATATAAACTTCAATCAATTTGGCATAATTCACAGGACTTAATATAAAATCATTAATTATAGCAGGTATAAGAATTGCGTTACCTGCTTGAAAATTAAATTTTTCGTTATTGTAAATTATATTAGCATTACCTTCAACACATAAATAAGCAATAAATGTATCTTGTCTCGAAAAATCGCGTTTCATTGCCTGATTTAATACTAACAAATTAGTTGTAAAGGCATTATGCTCTACTATTTTAATTTTATTGTTAAAAACTAAATCAAATTTATTATCATTAATACAAGTATGTTTATAGTTCATAGCCATTAAAGCTTTATTTGTATGAAGTTCTCTTTGGTTACCATCTTTATCAACTCTGTTCCAGTCATAAATTCTATATGTAAAATCAGATGCTTGCTGAACTTCAGCAAAAATTACTCCTTTGCCAACTGCATGAATGCGTCCTGCTGGTAGAAAATAGAAATCATCTTTAGCTACTTTTATATAATTTAAAATATTTTCAATTTTACCATTATTCAGATGTTCCAAATATTCCTGTTCTGTAACATCTTTGTTAAATCCATTTATTATCCATGCGTTTTTTTCAGCATTTAAAATAAACCACATTTCAGTTTTACCATTTTTTGCACCGTGCAGTTTTGCTGCAACTTCATCGTTGGGGTGTACTTGTATAGAAAGTTTATCGGCAGCATCAATTATTTTGAGCAAAATGGGGAAATGACATCCAAATTTTTCATAAACTCTTTCTCCAACAATATCATCAAGGTAAACTTCAATTAATTCATTAAGAGGATTACCTTCCAAAAAACCATTAGCAACAATAGTGGGAGATTCTTCCAACCCCGATAAAACCCAGGCTTCACCAGCATTTTTGTCAGGTGCATCAACTAAGCCCGGCAATTTTTTAAAATAATTGCCACCCCAGATTTTTTCTTTGTAATTTGGCTTAAAAACTAATGGATATAATTTGTTCATTGTTTATATAAGGAGGATTTAGTGGTTAAATATTAATTTTAGATATTATTTAAAATGTAGTAATAAAATTAACATAATATCACATTTTAATTAATAATATGCAAATTTAATATAATTTTAAAAAATATGACACGGATAAAACTATATTACAATAATTAAATATTTAAGATTTTATTTACGATTTTTAGATTTATAATTTATTATTTACAATTTTTATAGATAAATAAGATATTTTTAACTTTTAAATTCAACTTTTAACATTTAAATATTATATAAAGTATTTTCTTAAACGCAAAGAGTATCAAGTATAATTCTCAAAAAAAATAAAAATTAAGATTCGTTATCCTTAATAATTTCTTTGTCACAATTTTTAAAATAAACATCCAAAGCAACAATAATAGCGGTAAAGCCCCAAAAAGGTACTGCTGCTTTGTCGGTGTCGAGGAAGTTATTTAAAAAGCCGTGTGCATAATAGGTCATTAGTCCTAAAAGAAAAACGAGAGCTAACCTTCCGTTTTCTCTGACAATTGATTTTCTAAACACTTTTATTGCTGTATAAATTACTGAAATAATAACTGCCAAAAAAGAAAGTAACCCCATTACTCCAGCTTCGGCGAGTGGACCAATATATTCGCTGTGTGCATTACCTTTGTCGCCTGCATTAGTACTAATTATTGTTTTTTCTTTACTATGTTGATAAGGAGCATAAATAAACTGATAAGTGCCAGGTCCCCATCCTAATATAGGTCTTTCATTAAACATCCTAACAGCGGCCTGCCAGCGGTTGATGCGTTCGAGGTTAGAAGCATCGGAAGAAATATTGTAAATTGACTGTACATGTTCAACAAAATCGGCTGATGAATCCTGTTTGTTTTTTTCAAGTTTATTAATAATATCGTTTTGTAGCGAAAAAAACAACGCTGTAAGAATGCTTAGAGTTAATAAAATATACCTGAACTTTATTTTTAATAAAATAATAAACATAACAACAAGCGAAAAGGCAACGCTAAGCCAGGCAGCACGGCTATATGAAAGAATTAATGCAATTATAATAATTACAGTTGCCAATATTGCAGCAAGCCTAACAGATCGATTATAATATTTATCAAAAATAAAACTGATGCTAATTGGAAGAAACATAGCTAATAAAGCTCCATAAGATGTATGGTCTTTATAAAAAGGACTCATAACCCAATGTGCAGGGTCTTCTTTGAAGCCCCATTGCGAATGATGAATAATTGTATAAATAGCAACTATGAGCAATGCACTAATATATAACCACGCAAAGGTTCTGATGTTTTTGTGTGTTTTAAATAATTGAATTCCTAATATGTAAAAAGGTATAATAAACCAAAGTTTGGCAATAAAAAACTTAAACGATACCAATGGCAGTTGACTTGTTAAACTTGTAAATAAAATCCATACAATATATATACCTACTGTAATTGTTACAGGATGCCTTAGTAATGCTCTTTCAATTTTTAAATCAAATAATAATTTAATTAAAAATAATATTAGCACACCTGCCATTAATGGCTCAGTTGGAAGTGATATTGCTGCACCAACATTGCTAAATTCAACATTAACTGCAAGAGGAGTAGCAAAAACAATTAATAATAATACTTTATCTAATGAAAAAAAGTAAAGTAAAAGTAATCCAAGCAATAAAGGTGTAAGCGAAAACCAATAATGTTCGTTGGCTATAAAAAATGAATTGATAGCAATAAACAAAATGCTGCCACCATATACCCAGCTATGTTTTTGCTTGTCGGTCACTTTAAATATTATTTTGTTGAATATCTTGTTTACGTAGATTGCTGTTGTACTTAAGTTTCTCAACAAAAGCAATAATCATTAATGTAAATAACATACTGCTAACAGTTGAAATGAAAACAATGAACCACCTTATAGGGTATGCTTTTTTATCGGCAGGCGAAGGACTACTTACCAAATTTGTATATGTGAGTTCTTTGTTCAAGTCACTTAAAGCCTGATCATATTCACTTCTTATTTTACTAAAGTCTTTTGTTGTACTTTCTAACTGTTCTGATAATAACTGAAGTTCGCCACCTTTTTCTTTAAGATTTTGCAATATATTTTTGTCTTTTATGTTACCCTCTTTAAAGTATTGTCGTGAAGCTTCTTTAGTTTGAATTTCATAATCTAATAAACCATATTGTAACCTTAACTCAGTAAATTTTTTTTCTATAGAGTCAATTTGGTTTTGTTTATTTTTTAATTGATTTTCCCAAATAACAACTACCTCAGAAGTTTTTTTGCGTTGTAGCTCTCTTGCTTTTTGATTAAAAAATTTAATCATAGCATTAACCATTTCGCAGGCAATATTAGCGTTCTTGTCTAAAACATCTACAACTACAGCTTCAAATTCGTTCTTTTTTATTGTAACATTACCTTCAAATTCTTTCCTAAGTTTAGTTTTAAAATGCTTTTCAGTTGTATCAATGTTGTAATGTTTAATCAAATTGAATTTAACTATAATCATATCACGCAAATCGTCAGATTTAAAGATCTGCAGCATTTGTTCGGTAGGAGTTTCAGACGAGTAAGGTATTAGGTTCGAAGGATACAAAATAGCTGTTGATCTGTATTTAGGTTTAATAAATTTTTCGCCCGAAAAAACTGACGAAAGAATTATGGAAATTGCTAATACACATAGTAATATCCATTTCCATTTTATTATGGTAGTTAATATATTAAAACTTTTAACGAAACTATCCATTTTGAAATTTGTTTTTGCATTAATATCTGAACTATTGATTTTTGATAATTTAATTATTATTCTTTTTTTAGTTAATTGTTTGCTGGATGTTTTTTTTGTTTTGGGAAAAACATATCCTTTTTTTTTATTGTATTTTCATAAACAATAATAAAGATGATACTAAGTAGTAAAGAGGCGAAAGAGGAAACAACAACTATAAGCCATCTAACAGGGTAAGATTTTCGTTCTGCCTTAAAAGCCTTACTTACAACAAATTTTTGTGGCAAAACTTTTTCTGCATCAACTTTAGCTTCTTCGTATTTACTTTTAACAGATATTAACTGACTATTATGCATTATTAATGCATCGCGAAGCGAAACATAAGCAGTACCATAATTAGCCAAAATATCAAGTTGTTCTTGCATAAGTTTTGTGAAGTTAGAGTTATTTTTAGATAATGCCAAAGCATATTGCTCGCTCAGCACTTCCGATTGCGATTCATAATCAAGTATTCCCAACTGTCTTAATTTTTGAATGGAATCTTCCATCAATTTTATCTCTTTCTTCAGACGATTATATTCATTTTCAACAATTTCAAGCCCTTTAATAGCACGTTCTCTTTGCATTTGATTTTTCAAAGTATCAAATTGGTCAGCTATATCGTTAGCTATGTCGGCTGCCAACTGTGGGTCTTTGTCCATTACGCTAATTTCAACAGCCATAAATTCGGTACGACGAAATGTAATACTATTATCATACTCCTTATACAAGCGGGTCATTTTGTATTTTGCATTTTCGGGTATACCATAATGCTTAGCTAAATTATATTTTTCAATTATACGCGATCTTATAGCATTTGAATTAAGAATTTGTAGCATTTGTTCTGCCTGTTCTTCGTCCCCAAATTCGAGAATATCTTTTTTAGCAGAAAAATCTTCGGTAAGCAAGGCTTTAGAAACGGAATTTGTTGAAGTTGGGAAAAGAATTACGTTAGCTTTATATTTTGGTGTAATAAAATAAGGCATAGAAAATACTACAGACAATATAACCGAAATAGCAAATATTATTAATAAAAGCTTACGCCACTTTATTAAAAACAGTATAAAATTTACTGAGTTGAAGTTGTTTGTATCCTGATTATTCATATATTTATTGTCAGTGATAGAATAATATTATAATTGACAAAATTAAAAAAAAAACTAAGTAACAATACAAAATTTATAATTATAGTATAATAGCTTAAATTTATAATAAATGCAACCAAACTGAGGGCGATACCCATATTCGAAGGTATAAAACTAAGCGGGCTTTGTATCAATTTGAATCAAAAATGTTGTTAAAAAAGAATTTGATTCACTGAGAGGCAATTTTTGGGTAAAATCTTTAATAGAACACTGATAACAAAGATACAACGTATGCTCGCGAATTTTTTAAATATTTTAATAAAATAAATTAATAAAGTTAATTTTACTGATTTTATAAAGTATCAATTTTGTAAAGAATTGTTTTATTTTTATAATTATAGTTTAAATGTGTATATTTTCATATTAAATTATATGTAGTTTATTTGATTATTTTTATGATTAGTATGAACAATAAAAGTTTTATAACACTTTCAAAATATTAGAAAATAAATTTGTATTTTTGAATCTTTTCTAAGATATTTAGATAGGTGTGTTAAGTTTATGCAGAACATGCTAAACTTTCTATTAATTAGGCAATAATGGCAACATATTAATTTTGTTATAAATTTTGAAAAGTAATGACAGATGTAATAAAAATTTTTGTTTACGGTTCATGCCACTTTTCAGAACGGCTCGACAGTGATGAAGTGGTCGGAAATGGTGGTTACGGTGTTGTAATAAATGTAAATGGAAAAAGAATTGATGAATTTTGTGGTGGTTTTTCTAATACTACAAATGCAAGGATGGATATTATTGGAATTACTGAAGGTCTTAAAAAAATTAAAAAACCTAGCAACATAACTGTTTATTTGTCAAATGGATATGTAATTGACACATTGACAAAAGGTTGGTTAGAAAAATGGAAGGAAAATGGTTTTATTAAGAAAAAACATGCTGATTTATGGATTGAGTTAGATAAAGTTTTATCAAGCAACTCTCATTCAATTCAATTTCATCATTCAAGAGAAGTGAAATATAATAATGATTTTCAGCAAGCAGCATTATTAGGTAAAGCAATGTCAGGAAAGAAGAACCTTCCAATCGACTTAAAGCGAGATGAAAATAGTGAGAATGACCTTTTTGCAACAACAAAAACTGATGAACCTGAAAATAATATTAATGAAATAATTGATGATAAACCAATATTAGATAGTATTTGTGTTGATGCTTCTTCAATAGGTAATCCTGGTCCAACAGAATATCGTGGAGTTGATACTAAGACAAAAAAAGTAATTTTTGAATTTAAATTGGAAGAGGCTACTAATAACATTGGAGAATTTTTAGCTATTGTTCATGCTCTTGCACTTTACAAGAAGAAAGGTGAAGATATTAAAATTATTTACAGCGATAGCCAAACTGCAATTTCTTGGGTTAAACAAAAGATGTGCAAATCAAAATATCAAAAAAATGAAAAAAATGAAAAGAATCAAAGAGTCTTTGATTTTATTCAACGAGCTGTAGATTGGCTTGAGACAAATAGCTATCAGACAAAAATATTAAAATGGAATACAGGTGCTTGGGGAGAAATTCCTGCTGATTATGGAAGAAAGTAAATTTTAAAGAGCATATATTAAAGATTAAAATGCATAAAAATCATACAAAATGTTATTCGAAAATTTGTAATTCGTAATTCCTAATTTTTAATTTTTAAAATTTCCCCTCTCTGTTTCTAAAAGTTTTCATACTTTTATTGGCTGAATTGAAATGTTTTTATTATGCGTATTAAAAGATTTTATAAATTTGTAGATAAATCAATTGATGATGAAGTTGATTTATCATTAATTGACGATTTAATCAAAAAGTATAAAAATTATAAAGGCAATATGATACCATTACTTCAAGGAGCTCAGGAAGTTTATGGTTATTTACCTCGCAAGGCTTTTATAAAGATATCGGAGGAAACCGGAATTGAGCTTAGCGACATGTATGGCGTAGCAACCTTTTATGCACAATTTAGGTTACAACCAGTTGGTAAACATATTATTAAGGTTTGCCACGGCACTGCTTGCCATGTTCAAAATGCTAATTCTATTTCTGACGCTCTTCAGGAATTGCTAAAAATAAAAGATGGCGAAACAACAAACGACAGGCTGTTTACTCTCGAAACTGTTGCCTGTCTTGGCTGCTGCTCGTTAGCTCCCGTTATGATGATTGATGGCGAAACATTTGGCAAGCTTACTGGCTCTAATGCCTCAAAAATTGTTAAAAATATTGAGCTGCAAGAGAAAAATTAATAAGAGTTTGTTTTTTAATGTTAGATTCTATCTTCAACTCTAATATTCTGAAACAAACTCTTTACTTATAAACTAATACTGGTACATTTTGTAAATTTAGATTTAGTAATATGTCAAAAATTAAAGTTATTGTCGGTCTTGGTAGTTGCGGAATAGCAGCAGGTGCTGGCAAAACATATCAAAAAATTGAAGCTATAAAAAATGCTGATAAACTAGATTTTGAACTTTCAAAAACAAGTTGTATTGGCATGTGCTTCCGCGAACCTCTCGTTGAAATTATTGATGAAAATGGTTCGTTTCTTTATGGTGATATTGATGCTGATACTGCAATAGAACTAATTGAGAGCCACGTCAAAAAAGGCGAACCTCTTAATTCTTTAATTGTAAAATCGGATCTTATACAAACAAAAGATAGTGATTTTTTAAGTCATCAGGTTAGAATAGCTTTAAGAAACTGTGGACTAATTGACCCCGAAAATATTGAAGATTACGAAGCAAGAGGTGGTTACTCAGCTATTAAAATGATTTTTGAACAAAAAATTCAAAGTCAGGATATTATCAAAACATTAATAGATTCAGGCTTAAGAGGCAGAGGTGGCGGGGGATTTTCGACTGGCTTAAAATGGAAGTTTGCCGCTAATTATAAAGCTGATAATAAATATATTATCTGTAATGCTGACGAAGGCGACCCAGGAGCTTTCATGGACAGGTCATTATTAGAAGGCGACCCTCATTCTGTTTTGGAAGGAATGATGATTGCCGCTTATGCTATTGGTGCGTCAAACGCTGTTATTTATTGCCGTGCTGAATATCCGCTTGCTATAAAACGTCTTAATATTGCTATTGAACAAGCTCGTAGCAAAGGATATATCGGTAATAATGCTTTTGGGCAGCAAGGTTTTAATTTTAACATTATTATTAAAGAAGGTGCTGGTGCTTTTGTATGCGGTGAAGAAACAGCACTTATTGCTTCTGTTGAAGGGAAAAGAGGTATGCCTCGCAAACGCCCTCCTTTTCCTGCTGAATCGGGTTTGTGGAATAGCCCTACAAATATTAATAATGTTGAAACTTTAGCTAATATAGCATGGATAATAAAAAATGGCGATGAAGCCTATAAAAAATTCGGCACAGAGAAGAGTAAAGGCACTAAAGTCTTTGCACTTGCCGGAAAAATTAATAATTCAGGGCTTGTTGAAGTGCCGATGGGAATTACTATACACGACATTATTTTTAAACTTGGCGGAGGTATTCCTAATGGCAAAAAATTTAAAGCTGTTCAGCTTGGCGGACCTTCGGGCGGTTGTATCCCTGCTTATATAGATAGTACTATTGTTGATTACGATTCTGTTAATGCTACCGGTGCTATTATGGGTTCAGGTGGTATGGTTGTTATGGACGAATCTACTTGTATGGTCGATGTAGCTAAATTCTTTCTCAGATTTACTCAAAGCGAGTCGTGTGGCAAATGTACTTTCTGCCGTATAGGCACTAAAAGAATGTTGGAAATTCTTGAAAGAATAACCGATGGCAAAGGCGAAGAAGGTGATATTGAAAAATTAGAAGAGCTTGCCGTTCAGATTAAAAACAATTCTCTTTGCGGATTAGGACAAACAGCTCCCAATCCTGTTCTTACTACTATTAAATATTTCAGAGATGAGTACGAAGCTCATATTAGAGATAAAAAATGTCCTGCCAAAGTTTGTAAGGGCTTGCTTACTTACGAAATCAACCCCGAGAAATGTACAGGCTGTACGGTTTGTGCTATTAAATGTCCTGTTAAAGCTATTACTGGTGAAAAGAAAAAACCTCATTTTATTCATCAGGATGCCTGTATTCGTTGCGGCGAATGTTATAGTCGTTGTAAATTTGATGCTATTAATTTATCATAGTTACTTTTTAAAATTTTTGCTGTAAAAATGAACGATATTGTAAATGTTATTTTAAACGGAAAACCTGTTAAAGCTTACAAAGGTGAAAGTGTATTAGAGCTTTCAAGACGTATGGGAGTTGAAATTCCTACTCTTTGTAACGACGACAGATTAGAGCCTTATACTTCCTGTTATCTTTGTGTTGTAGAGATTGAAAAGATGAAAGGCTTGCAACCTTCTTGTTCTACTAAAGTGAACGAAGGCATGTGTATAGAAACCGATAATGAAAAAATTCATAAAGCTCGCAAAACTGCTCTGCAATTATTATTGAGTAATCATTATGCCGATTGTATAGCACCTTGTAAACTAACTTGTCCTGCAGGTGTTGATGTTCAAGGTTATATTTCTTATATTGAAAAAGGAATGTACTCCGAAGCTGTTGCTTTAATAAAGGAAACTAATCCTTTGCCTGCTGTTTGTGGTCGTGTATGTGTTCGACCATGCGAACTTGCTTGTCGACGAAACTTGTTAAATGAAGGACATGGCGTTGGAATCGATTATCTTAAAAGGTTTGCTTCCGATATTGACCTTGATTCTGACAACAAATGGAAACCTAAAATTAAAACTTCTTCTAATAAAAAAGTTGCTATAATTGGCTCTGGTCCTGCTGGTTTATCTGCTGCTTTCTTTCTTCAAAAAGAAGGTCATCAATCTGATATTTTTGAAGCTGCACCAAAAGCTGGCGGTTGGTTGCGATATGGAATTCCTGAATACAGGCTCCCAAACGACATATTACAAAAAGAAGTTGATAATATTACTGAGCTTGGTGCTAATGTCTTTTTTAATAAAAAACTTGGCGATAATCTTTCTTTTAAAGATTTAAAAACAAATTACGATGCTGTTTTGCTTGCTGTTGGTTCGCAACAAGGCACTTCTATTGGTTGCAAAGGTGATGATAACCCTAATGTGTTTTCGGGTATTGATTTCTTGAAAAAGATGGAACTTAGTGGCAAACGCTTTAATTTTAAAGGTAAAACGGTTGCTGTTATTGGTGGTGGAAATACTGCAATGGATTGTTGCAGAACTGCCGTTAGATGCGGAGCTTCAAAGGTTTATGTTGTTTACAGACGTACCGAAAATGAAATGCCTGCCAATCCTATCGAAATTCATGAATCGAAGTTAGAAGGCGTTGAATATATGTTTTTAACGGCTCCGGTTAAAGTTAATGCCAACAAAAATGGTGATATTGATACTTTAACTTGTCTTAAAATGGAATTGGGCGAAGCTGATGCGTCGGGCAGAAGAAGACCTGTGCCTGTTGAAGGCTCTGAGTTCGACATTAAACTTGATTTTATTTTAGCTGCTATTGGTCAAAAAACTATTGCCGATTTTGTTGATGATGTTAATATTATAAATTCTGACAATGGACAATTAATGTTGACCAAATGGGGATTTATTGATGCTAATAAAGAAACTTTACAAACTAATGCTAAAAATATTTTTGCTGCCGGCGATGGCTTTACAGGTCCAGCTACTATTATACAAGCTATAGCTCAGGCTCGTATTGCTGCCAATAGTATTAATCTTTATTTGCAGGGCAAAGAGGTAATTCCATTAAAAAAAGATTTTATTAGTAAAAAAGATAATTTTAAAGTTCTTACAAAAGAAGATTTTACAGATAAATACGAACATCAACTCCGTTATGAAATGCCAGTTATTCCTGCCGAAAAACGAAATAATTTCGATGAAGTTGAATTAGGTTACGAAAATGAAGATGTTGCTAAAAATGAAACTCAACGTTGCTTAGAATGTGGTTGTAATGAAGTTTTTACTTGCGATTTAAAGAAATATTCAACTGAGTATAACGCAGTTCAAACAAATTATTCAGGTGAGTTTGTTGAATATCAGGTCGATTTTCGTCATCCTTTTATTGAAATTGATAATAATAAATGTATTCTTTGTGCTCGTTGTATCCGCATTTGTAATGAAGTAGTTGGTGCATCGGCTCTTGGACTTGTAAACAGAGGTTTTAAGTCGTATGTTGCTCCGGCAATGGGCGAATCTTTATTGCACACAAATTGCGAATCCTGCGGTTTATGTATTTCAACTTGTCCTACAGGTGCAATAACCGAAAACTTTTATTTTAAACCAGGTCCTGTTAAATTAGATAAGGCTTATACTATTTGTAATTATTGTTCTTTGGGATGCAAAATTGAACTTAATAACCGTAATGCTTTTGTTATGAGAGTTAATGGTGCTAAAGGGCTTGTTAATACTGATTCTAATATTTGTCGCTTAGCTAAATTTGCTTATCATTTTTATAACGACAAAAACAGAATTACCAAACCTTTGCTGAAAAAAGATGGTAAATTCATAGAAATTACATTCGATGAAGCAATAAATATTATTTC
>CAZDEU010000010.1:0-2169 GCA_964504265.1 uncultured Bacteroidales bacterium | reverse complement strand
GCTGTTGAAATTAACGATAATTCTTATATTGAAAAAATAAAGAATATCTGGGGTGTTGATAAATTGCCTGCTCAAGTTGATAATATTAGTAATTATAAAAATTCAGCCTATAAAAATATCTTCATTTTTGGAGAAGATCCTGTTGGCTGTGCAAAAGATAAATTGCAAATTAATGAATATTTTTCAGATGATGCTTTTGTAGTTGTACAGGATTATTTTATGACTGAAACCGCAAATAAAGCCAGCCTTATTATACCTGCTTCTTTACCTGTTGAAATAGGTGGTAGCTTTACAAATTCACAGCATATAATTCAAAATTTTGTTGCTGAAAATAATTTTAACAAAGGACCTGAAATTAATTCATTATCTCAGATTAATAAAATTATTAATAACACTAACGCATCAAATAAAAATACTGATAAACCAGCAGAAATATTAGATGAAGTATTTTCTTTGTTTCCTGAACAAAAGAAAGAGGAATACAAATTTAATTATTCTGCAAATGATTATGGTTCTGCTTTGTTTAATTACGGTTGCGACAACCTTTATAAAATTGCTGAAGATTATTTTAAAAGTAAACTAAATAAATAATATAATATGCTCATAACTGATTTTAAAAATATTGACGATGTTCTTGACTTTGCAATGCAGTCGGAACAAGAGGCTTTTGAGTTTTATAATTCATTATCGGAAAATGCAAAATCTGAAGAAATGAAAAAGGTTTTTTTGCAGTTTGCTAAAGAAGAATTGGGGCATAAAGCTAAGCTTAACCATATAAAACAATATGGTACAAATGAAGATAAATCAACTGCTAAGGTTTCAGATTTAAAAATTTCGGATTATACTGTTGATGTATTCCCAAAACCTGATATGTCGTATAGCGATGCACTTATTGTTGCTATGAAAAAAGAAAAAGCTGCTTTTAAACTATATATGGATTTATCTGATTTATTTGATGCAGAAGAACTTAAACAAACTTTTTTGTTGCTTGCAATGGAAGAATCAAAACATAAACTTCGCTTTGAACTTGAATACGATGATAATGTGCTGAGAGAAAATTAATATAATGGATGAAGAATAAATTATATTTAATATATTTATATATTAATTGATATGATATATTAATGCTTCAAAACTATTATAAAATATTAGGTGTATCAGAAAATGCAAGCAGCGACGAAATACGTAAAGCATATAGATTAAAAGCCAAACTTATTCACCCCGACATTACAGGCAATAGCAGCGACAGAGCAGCTTTTCAAATGCTCAACGAAGCTTATCATATTCTTATTAATGAAGATAGACGCAGAGGCTATGATTTTTTATACAAATACAGCAATTTAAACGACAAAATTGAAAATGATGAGTATTATAAAAAGTATGGCACATCAGATAGAAGCAAACATTACCACAGCCAATATGAGCGGCAACCTTCATCAATTAATATTAATAAAGCTAAAAGCAATTATTACAAAAAAAGCAAAATTGACACTTTAGGCTTTTATTTCTTTTTAATGTTAGGCTTAGCAGGTGTTATATTTGGCATAATTGACCTGTTCACAAAATCCTGGGAAGAAAATAATGGTTTAAGCGGAATAATATTCGGACTTACTTTCACCTCTTTCCTTATTATTGGCTGGAGAATTTTGAACAGAAAAAATTAATGTATTTTTTAATACACTCCGTAAATTCGTAATGATTTTGCTGATATAGTACCATTGCACGAACCACCCAAACTGAAACTACCTTTAATAGCAATTGTAGTTGCTGATTGCTGAGCAATACTCGTTTTTACAGCATAAGGTACAGTCCAGTTATCAACAGCACTAACATTACGGATAAAATTAGTTGATTTATTATCGCTGCCTCTGACTGTAATTGTTACTGAATTTGTATTGCCTCCATTAGCACCAATATATATTGTTCCTTCTTATTCAACAATTACTTTTTGAATAAGTATTAGCAGGCAAATTGTAATATTTCATATAACTGTTGGTTCCACCAGGAGAACTAACAATGAAAGTTTTATTTACGAATTTCTGTTAAATAGATGAGTCCACTCCGAAAAGTAGCAAAACAAAAAACAGTAATAGATTCGTATATTAAACAAGGGAATGCATCCCCTTGTTTATATAATTAATCAGAGCTATATTAAAAATTTTCTCAAAA
>CAZDEU010000009.1:0-39729 GCA_964504265.1 uncultured Bacteroidales bacterium | reverse complement strand
ATGTGCGGAAAAAAGAAGGATTGATAAAACATTCCAATTTACTTTGTATTGATTTTGACAATATAAATGATTTGAATTGGTTGAGAGAAAAACTTTTAGAAGATGAATATTTTGAAACACAACTAATTTTCAAAAGTCCATCAGGGAATGGATTAAAATGGTTAATTTCAATAGATATTGAAGAATATGACCACTTAACGTGGTTTAACTCAATTGAAGTGTATATTGATAAAATGTATGGTGTAAAAATAGACAAAAGCGGAAAAGACGTATGCCGGTCTTGTTTTTTATGCCATGATAAAGATGCTTATATTAACGAAAAATTCTAAAAAAAGGAGTATATGAAGAAGAAAAAATTTAATCCGAATGAATGGCTACAAGAAAATAACGTTCAGACCAAAAAAACAGCACCCGTAAGTTATGAGTATATTCCAAATGATTTTCCCGCAACCTTATATGAAATAGAGAGATTGGAAGTTGATATTGCTCCCGATTATAATGATTGGGTAAATTTAGGGTTTGCCCTCGCAGATAGTTTTGGGGAATTTGGGCGAGATTATTTTCATCGCATAAGTAAATTTCATAACGATTACAATTATAATGTTACTGATAGGCAATATTCAAAATGTATTGCCGCAAAAGGAAATGGAGTTACAATAAAGACTTTTTTCCAATTGGCGAAAAACGCTGGGATTGACCTTGTTGGAATATCCAGACAGCGATTGCAGGAAACTCAAAATTTAATTGTAGAGATAAAAGATTTTACAATTAAAGAGCAAAAGCAAAAGAAAATAGAAAAAGAAAAACCTAAAAAGACCCCGAAAGAGGAACGAGAAATTTTATCAAAAATTGAAAAAATAGAGAATGAATACTATAAATTATTGACAAATATGTATTCGCCAGATGAGCTAATACAATTACTAAATGAAGAATATAGCATTGTTTTTGATAAAAAATTAAAGATATACGATGGTCAAAAAAGAGAAGTTTTTTTGAATAATATAGTATCTAAAGAAGAGTTGGAACGTCAATGTTGCTTAAAACACGTGCCCTTGCTTGAAGACGTGTTAAATGATAGATATAGCTTCAATTTTACGTTTGAGGAATTGCAGGAATGGATTATAGATTTTAAGCCACAAACAATTTTCAGAGGCTATTATTACGACAAAACAGAACATAGATTTGTTTCTTTGTACGGTAATGAATACTATTGTATCGAAAATGAGATAGTTGAGAGGATAAGAAATTTACATGCTTCATGTATGAATATTCAAAAGAGAGATTTTAAAATTTTACGTCCTCAACTTATTGATATTGCAGATAAATTTTTGAAAATCTTATACATGACAAAAGATATGGATTATTCAGATATTAGAATTGGTATTTATGAAAAAGTTCTTGGAGATCGTCCACCAGAAGAATTTACATCTCAATATGTCTATAATTTTTTTCATGAATTATATACTTGTACAGATGAGGATATTGATAGTTTAATTGTGTTTGTTGCTGCAACTCAACGTGTTCATTTTTTTGGTGATGTAAAAAGTTATTTTTGTTTGTTGTTAACAGGTGATAGCGGTATTGGAAAGGATAGTTTTTTCCCAAGTATTTGTTGTGGATTAGACTACATGAGTGATGATGCTAAAGAAGTTTTATATAAAGGCAGTCTGTATGGAAATACGAAATTTAGTTCAATTGACGAAAAACAAGCGAATAAACTTTTCTATAATTGGATTTCTGATGATATCGATGCTGCAAATGCCGTAAATAAGTTAGATACAATTAATAATCCGTATTTCAGGATTGAGAGAAAATCAATGAATGTAAGTCAATTAGTAAAAAGATTTAATACGGTTATTACTGCAAATTTTAGAGACGTTATTTTCGGAAAACAATATGACCCAAATGCAATAATAGGTCGTTTCTTATTTTCTCATTTTGAGTATAGAAAAGATTGGAAAAGGTCTGATTATATTGAATTTTTTGTGATTAATCAAGAGAAATTAAAAGAATTTTATAAAAATTTCTTTTCTTGGGTTTGGTATAATATTGCAACAATACCAGATACACTTGAAACGATTAAGAGAACTAAAATTTTAGACCAACAAAAAATGGTAATGGGTGCTATTTATAAGTCGGAGGAAGATTATCAAATTTATGAGATTTGGCAACAATATTATAATAGACATCATTTACCTCATTCTGATGCAACTATTGAGTTTAAGGGCGAGGAATGGGTATGTATTGAAAGTATTGATACATTGAGAAATTTATTTTCTCAATTAAGATTTACTCCATCCGGTAAAAAAATAGCCAAAACTCTTGCTCTTTTTTATAAAACTGAAAATGTTTTATACCAACAACAAGTGAAGCAGTATGGTCAAAATACAAGAATTACATTAATGGTTAAAAAAAGATTGAATAATGAATGATGAATAACTTAAAATTTGAATTTGAAAAATTAAGTAAAGAAAAGCAAGCAGCAACAATTGAAGTCTTTTGCAAGCGTTGGGGGTTGAAAAAAAGAATATTTTTTAAATATTTGAACGGATATAATGAATATAGCGATATTTATCTATGGCTTTGTTGGCAGATATATGACCTTGTAAAAATAGAGCAAAATAGATTTTTATTTGAAGATACTGATGATGATTTTTTTGAAGATTACTAAAATATTCCAAAAAACACCCAATAAAAAAGAGAAAAATAAAAAATAATTTATAACTTATTGATAATCAAAATAAAAAAAAAATAAAAAAGGAGACATATATTATGAAAAATAATTATATTTGCACAGGAAACATGACAAAAATGAATATAAGAAAATCAAAAATGAAATATAAAATAATTCCACAAAGTGAAATTGTTATGGCTGAAAAATTAAATATTGATTGTCTTCCGACAATTTATTCATTACAAATTCCTAAAAATGTAATGGAGCTAAAAGTTGAACATATTTCAACTCAAAATTGTAGAGTAACAGAGTTTGTAGCCTTTATGCAAACGTTTATTTTTGAAACAGATGGCGTTTTTATTGACTTTAAAAAGTTACGCAAAATGGTTATTAGAAGATTGCGATTAGAACTTAGTGTAAAAAATGAAAATTAAAGTATTAAGAACCGGAAGCACCGGAAATTCATATTGTATCACTGATAAAAGTGGTCAATCTTTAATTATTGAGGCTGGGATACCGTTAAAATATGTGCTTGGCAATTCTTCTGATATTGTAGGATTTATTTATTCACACGAACATCGAGACCATGCAGCATATAAGGAAGATTATAAAAAAGCGTTTGCATTTTATGATATTAAACCTAATTATGAAATAAATATTATAGGGAACTATAATATTCTTGGATTTCCGGTACTTCATAATGTTGATAATAAGGGATTCATAATATCCAATAAAATTGAAAGAAAAGTTTTGTTTTTTGCAACAGATTTAATTTATAATTCAATGACAAAAGTGTTTTATGAAGGTCTATTTTATGCAATGCAAAACATCAACATAGATTTATTTTGTATTGAGAGTAATTACAATGAATATGAATTTAAACAAGCGATAAAAGGAGATAGTAATGTTTTTGGAGTTGAAAATCATTTATCTAACTATGAATGTGCAAGGTTTATATCTCATTTATGTAATAGAAATATGGTGCAAAATATTCTGTTAATACACGGAAGTAATAGAATTGGTAGGTCTATTTCTGGGAAAAAGAAACCAATTTTAAATTTGATACCAAAAGCAAATATATTAATTGCGAATGCGGGAACAGAGGTAATTTATTAAAAACAAAAACAAAATGAAAGCAAAAAAATTAACTCCGCTTCAGCGGATAGAGATTTTAGAAGATGTTTTGAAAAAATTGGAAAGTGGCGACACCGAATACGGATTATGCGACAAAATAACACGTTCGACATTTGAACTTTTTGATATTTCTGATATTTGGGAAATTCCATCCCAAAATATTATCCCCATTCTTACGCTCGAGAATGCGAGAAAAGTTACGGAGGTAATAGATGGAGCGACAGAAGGCGGTTATTGGTGGTATTCTTTTTATAATTACGACTTTGAAAACAGAATAAAATTCGTGAAATGGATGATTGAACAAGAAAAAGAATTCTTAAAATAATATTTAACGGAAATAATATGGCAAGTTTACCAACCAAAATAGTAGATAACTCATTAAAATATACAGACTTATGAATACAGAAAAAGCAAGAACAAAGAAAAGCAAATTTGCTATATTTAGTGTTATAGCACGTTTGTTTTGGTTATTTAGAAAACCATGTATCTACTGCGGTAGTAGAGATAGAGAAATTAAAGGATATGTGTTTGATGGTGCAAATAATTACGAATACACATTAAAGCAATGTAATAACTGCAATAGTATGTTTAAGTAAAATGCCCTATAACTAACAAATAAATAATATTAACAAACAAACAAACAAAAATGAAAGTAAAAATTAAAAAATTTGCAGAATTGCAAAACATTGAATTTGAAACACCACTCAAAATTGAAGGAAAGAACAAATTAGGAAAAACTACTATTTTAAATGCCGTTGCGTGGTGTCTTTTTGGAAAAGACATAAATGGCGATGAATTGGGGGTTAGAATTTATTCAAACGAAGCTGAATTAGCCGAAAAAAAAGCGGAGGTTGAGGTTTTTTTCGGGGAAACAAGTTTTTGCCGAAAATCTTCTCCAACTTTTACAAGAGGAGGAGAATTAAAAAGTCGTGTAAATACGGAACTTTTCATTGATTTAAATAACGTAAATCAATCTGATTGGGATAAATTTTTTGATTTCAAAACATTTAAGGGCACAAAATTAATCAATATTGACTTGCTTCTTGTAAATCCGTTGTTATTCTTAAATCTAAACTATAAGGATAAAAAAATTATACTAAACGAAATTGCTGTCAAAGATGATGCGGAATTGGGAAAATTTGACTTAAAAGCAATGCAAGATAAGAAAAAAACTTTGAAAAAGCAAATTAACGAAAATGCAAATGAACAAGATGCAATAAACAACCTTATTTCTTCAATTATTGATAGAGAAATTGAAGAAATACCTGAAAAGATAAAAGATGCCCACCAAAAGTATTTAATGCTTTCTCAAAGCGATAATACAGAACTCATTGCAAAGATTAATAATGATAATGCCTTACTTTTAGCACAGCAACATCAGACCAAAACGCACTTATCACACCAAATTGAAGATATTGAGGATGATATTAGACGTGCCCAAGAAATGATTGAAGAATTATCGAAAAAAAACGCTGATAATTTAATAATAAATTTAAAGCCCTTACATGATATTTATGAATATGAAGATAAATTACATAAATCTTTGAAAAATTTCAATGAATATGTTGAATATTCAGACGTAAAAGAGTATTATAAAGACAATAAAGAAGAATTGAATAACGAAGATTATGTGAAGAAAATATTACACGATATTTCCGTAGTAAAAGAAAGTGAATTCAATGAAGAGAAAGCAAATTGTCCAATTACAAATGCTTTTTGCGAAATTGCAAAGAATAATGCAGAAGAAAGTTTCTATATCAAAAAAGAGAATGATATAAAGGAATTAAAATCAAAAATTGTAGCATTTTTTGGTACTGAAATGGATAAACATAATTCGCATAAAAAGAAGTTAGAAGACGAATATAATTATTACAAGGAAATGTATGAGACTGTTTACTCACAAAATCTTTTAATCAGTGAGGAGAATAAAAACATTGAGGAGAAAATAAAGGAAGCTAAAGAGAATTTTGAAAAGGTAAAACAGAATGATATTGAAAGGCAAGAAAGAACTATAAAAAGCAATAACGCAAAATTAGCCGTTTTAAAAGGCTATTTAGCGAAACTTGAACAAGAACCTGTAATTCTAAAAAAACTTCCACAGGCGACCGAAATTTCAGTTGAATTAAGGGAATTAAATGAAGAATACGAAAGATTAAATAAAGAAATTATCGGAAATGTTGCAATTAATGAAAATAATGCAAAAATCAAAGATGAAAATAATAAAAAAAAGAAAGAGTTGAAGAAAAATTATATATCTTTGGTGGCTGATTTTGAAAAAACATCAAATGAAATAATTGAATATACTGAAAAAATATCTAAAAAACTAAAAAATGTTTTTGATGGAAAATATGATTTATCATTTGAATTATTTTCAGAAACATTGGATGGCGAAATTAATGATGATGTTTGCAATATTTATGCTAATGGACAAGTTTATTTAAATGAGGGGACAACTGTTAATGTTGGTATGCAAATTTTGTACGGATTGCAAAAATTTTACGGAAAATCATATACCGTTTTATTAGATAGAACGGAAAGCGTAAATGATATAGATACATACGATTTAGATATAATTTATACAAAAGTTACGGAAGATAATAAATTAAAATTCACACAAATTTAAAAAATAAAAAAACAACTTTTAAAAATCAAAATTATGGAAAAAGAAAATCAAAATCAAAACCAAAAAAACCAAGTTGTAGCTTATAAAGACATCAATGGAAGAGATGTATATTTGTCTATTGAAGTAATGAAACGAATTTTACCGGAATTAAAAAAAGCAAAAGATGATGAAATTTTGAATTTTGCTCTTCGTTGTAGTGCAATGGGATTAAATCCTCTAATTGACGTGCATAATGTTTCATTTGGAGATACAGATGTGTTAACTCCAATTATTAAAAAAGATTATTACTTGCAAAACGCTCAACTGAAAGCAGATTATAGAGGCTTTAAGGCCGGTGTAGTCGTAGCAACAGAAAAAGGTGAAATTATCGAAAGAGAGGGTACAATTGTAGCATCATCGGAAGAGTTGTTAGGTGGTTGGGCGAAAGTATTAACAGAAAAACGTGGAGAGTATTATGTTTCCGTTTCCATTGAAGAGTATCAAATGAAAAAGTTAGATGGAAGTGTAAATAAGATGTGGAGAAGTAAAAGTGGAACAATGATTAGAAAAGTTGCGTTATCACAGGCGTTGAGAGACGCATACCCTATATTTTCTGGTACTTATTCAGAGGAAGAAATTTTAACAAACAACACTGAAGAATACAAAGATGTTCAATTTGAAGACGTAACCAAACAGAAAGTTCTTATAGAGGCAACTGATGGAAACCGTGCTAATCTTGAAAAAAAAGAAAAAAAATCGGAAATTCTTGACCCAGAAGATTTATTTAATTAACAATTTTAAAAATTAAAATTATGAAAAAGGCGAAAATTTATATTATTGAAGCAAAAGTTAGATTTACAAAAGACAAAACGAAATATCGTACTGCTTGGATTGAATTAGATAAAAAACTTGCAAGGAATGTTTATGATAATTTCAAACCATTAGGAAAAATACGATTTCTTAAAGATGAGGAAAATGAAAAAGTATTGACTTTTTGGGCAAACATTTGGAATAATGATATAGACATAGATTATGGAATGTATAAATTAAAAGTACAAATTACAGAAGGGAATGACGCATACCCTGACCCAAGTATTACGATTTTGTCCGCTGAATTATTGCGTAAAGAGCAAACACAGGTCGAAATTGATGAGGAAGTTGATTTTACAGAAGAAAAATTTAATGATGTTGCAATTTCTTCCACGCCTCCTGAAGAGTTTATTGATGATAATAATGATTTACCATACTAATATGGAAAAGATAAAAGAAGAAGATAAAGATAAAGACGTAATAATTGTAGTTGAAGATACATTATGCGGTAATTGTGTAAATAAACACAAGTGCACAAGAGGCGATTTTTTTAATTTTAAACCGTTATCTTGTACGTCATTTGAGGAAAAAAATAAATTAACTTAAAAAAATAAAAAAATGTTTAATATAGAAAAATTTGAAGCAAAATTACTTTCAATTAAAAAAGAAAAATCAACCGGATATTGTATGCGGCACTTTAGAGTTGCCGCACAATCCGCAGGGTTTGAGCTATCAATTTACCCAACAGAAGCGTATTTGTATATTGATTTTTTATTGGAAGCCGGAGCAAATATTATTAATGTAAAAAAATTAGAGAACTATAAACCGGTTGTCGGTGATATTCTCATTTGGAATCCGAATAGAATTGTAAAATGTGGTTATATTCAAGCATATACGTCTTTGGGTTGGGTTAGTGATTTTTTACAACAAGATATATTCCCAAATTCAATGAGCACTTTATGGATTGAGGGAGGTTATACAATTTTAAGATTTAAGTAATGAAAAAACAAATTATATCTATAATTATTTTATTTTTATTATTCCTTGCATCTTTTACGATTACTTTTTTTATTATTAAATGGTATGAAAATAAGTGTTATTCTATTGAAGTTACAGATACATATTATGAAACGCAAATAGCTGCATACAAAGAAACCGTTTTAGATTTGCATAGAAAATTATTAGAGATTGATACAACGACAAAAGAAGTAATAAAATATGTTTATATTGAAAGAGATAATATAAATGCAATTGTAGCTGATTTGCCGATAGAACAACCGCAAAAAGATAGCATAAATACTATAATTACGACTATAATTGACACTTTCGTGTTTGTTGTTAATCAAAAAGACACTTTACTCCAGCAACAAGACAGTTTAATTGCCTCTCTTTACGATTTTTCAAAAGAAATGGGCGTGCAAATTCAAAATGATGCTGTTCAAATACAAAATTTACAGCAACAATTAGACAAAAATAAAAGAAAATCAACAAGACGAGGGTGGATAATTGGTGGAATTTCATTTGTAGGTGCAGCAGCAATAGTTACAGCAATTTTAGTGAAATGAAAAAAGAAGACAAAGAGGAAATAAAAAGACTTATTTCAACAATTTTTTTAGGTTGTGGCATAATTGCATTATCAATAATTATTATAGCAATTCTAATCATTTTATTATCATATTAAAATAAAAAAAATGGAAACAATAAAATTTAGCAATAATTGGAATTATAAACTTTTTACAGAAAATTTTACTACAATTAGATTATTTAGTAAAAAGTATCAAGTCGGAAAAATGTATGAAATTGAATTTAATGGGAAGAAAATAGAAGCTGAATGTATTTCTGTAACTCCTATTTTACTCCATAATATACCAGAATATGTTTTTCTAACTGATACCGGATATTATAAAGACGAATCTATAAAAATGATTGAAACGATGTATAAAAAGCATAATATTGACTTTTCAAAATACCCTATGGCTATTATTGTTTTAAAGCAAAAAATAAAATATTAATTTTTTTTCAAAAAATGTATTTTATATTATATTTTTTTATATCTTTGCTATTAAAATATAAATTGTCTAAATTCCTACTTTTGTAGGTGGTGTTTCACTTGTGTTTTGTTTTGTTTTCAATTAGGGTGGTATTCCACCCTTTTTGATTTTGTATTATTATTTTTATTATTTTTGTAAAAAAAAACAAAATGGAAGAAAAAAAATTTGATATTGTAGTATTAGAAAGGGAAGAACGCTTGTCTTTTATATCAAAATGTAGGCGTAGATGTATGCGTGAAATAGAGATAATAAAAGCCGTAAAATTAGAATTAGGGTATGAAAAATATTCCGAAAGAGATTTACATAATGATTATGAGCTTTTGGTTTCTGATTGGAGAAAACGAAAAGAGGCGAACATAGATTTTTTACAAATGGAGGAATATATGAAACGCCAAGAATTAATCGACCAAGCGTGGCAGCAATGGGAAATATCAAAAGAAATTCAAAGAGAAAGGCGTATAACAAAAAGCAGAAAAGGTTTTGATAACTCTAAAAAAGCGGATGGAGAAGTTGATTTTACAGAAACGGCAATTGAAAAACAAGGATTAGGAGAGGCGAAATATTTATATATAATTGCTCAACAATATAGCGAACAAGCAAAAATAATGAGAACCCAACAAATATTGGATGCACAAGTTGAGAATATTAACTTGTCGGATGCAAAATTCAGTGAAGTGAAAAAAATTGTTGACCAATTTAAGCCTAAGAAGATTGGAGTAAAATCTGAAACTTCTGAAAATTCAGATACAACGTATATTCACGTTACTAATGAAATTCCAATGGAGGAACAAGAGGAAGATATATCAATGCAAGATTTAATTGACGATGAAAAATAAAAAAACATTAAAAGAGAGGTTGAAAGAAAAAGATACTTCATTGATAATGGCTGCAAAGAGCGATTTTTGGACTTTTTGCATGTGTATGAATGAAGAATTTTTTAGCAAACGACCATATTTATATGCAGTTGCAGAGGCATATCAAAATGTTTTTAATGATTATTGTTCACAAAAAGCGTCTGTTGCTGTTGTTAATATGCCACCAAGATCTGGAAAAACACTTACAACAAGCCATTTTTGTACTTTTTGGTTAGGGCACTTCCCCGACAAGCCTATAATGAGAAATACTTGTACGGCAGAATTGTGTAAGAAATTATCAAATTCGACACGGTCATTAATGGAACTACCACAATATAAGATTATTTTTGAAGGTGTTGAGGTGGATTATAAGAGCAGAGGGTGGAAAAGTTGGAAGATAAAAGGAGCAACAAGGGCAACAAGTTATTTTGGAGCGGGTGTTTCCGGTAATATTATTGGAGAGGGAGCGGCACTTGCTATAACAGACGACTTATATCCAAGCATGGACGTAGCGTTATCAAATGCTCAAAATGATTTTGTTTTGAATTGGTTAAATTTATCTCATCACTCACGTAAAGAGCCATTTTGTGCAGAGATACACATTGGAACAAGGTGGACAAAAAGAGACGCATTGGGGGAAACCTTGCGATTTGGGTGTGATTATTTTGTAAAAATTGCTGCAATTTTAAATGAGGGAACTTATTATGAAAGCAGTTTTTGTGAGGAAGCAATGCCTTTGGAACAATTAAGAAAAGAGCGTGATAGGTTAGGTGGGATAGATAGTATGGGTTGGCGGGCAGAATATATGCAAGAGCCGATTGAACGTTTCGGACTTTTATTGCCGTTGGATGAACTACAATTTACTGATGTTGTACCAAAATACGTTTTTTCTTGTGTTATGATTGACCCCGCAAACAGAGGAGGGGATTTTTTCTGTGCCATTGAGGTTGTTGTTGGTATTGATAGGAAATTTTATGTGAATAAAGTTTTATACAATAAGAGAGGCATTGAAGCAAATGCAATAGAGTTGGGTAGGTGGAGTGAAATGGGAAATATTGATATTTGTAGGTGTGAAAGTAATGGAATTGGGTTAGCTGCAATTATAATGATAAAAAATATGTTACCACCGAATATGAATTTTAGTGGCTACAACAATAATATTACAAAAGAAATTCGTATAAATATGGGTTATGAGTTTATCAAAAAGAATTTTATATTTAGACGTGTAACAAGGGATAAAGATGAACAATATCGGCTATTTTTGACTGAAATTTCAACATATAGCAACATAGATAAGTCGTTTAATCCCCATGATGACGGAATTGATTGTCTATCTTCACAAGCAATGCTGTTTAAAACGCTATTACAGAGCAAAAGGATGCAAGTTATTAATGAAAAAATATCAACAATTGCAATAAATGAAAAAAACGAATAAAATTTCAGAGAAAAAAATTCTAAAAATTTTAGTATTCTATTATAAGGTGTATAAAATATATACGATTTTTAGGTATAAATTTTTAATTTTCTTCTTAAAAGTGAGGTTATTTACGCTGAATAACATTATTTTGTTTAAAAATATGTTTAAAAAGCATTAAATTTGTGTTTTTTATTATTTAATTTTGTACTTTATAATATTATTAATATTAAAAAAACATTATGGCACTAACAAAAATTCAAATTGGCGATACAGGAACGGTTGCAAAAGCCAAAATTGATGCCGCTTTTGATGTGGTTGATAAAAATGTAACAGATATTGCAGCAGTTGAGAGCGATATTGTAGATATAAATGCTGAAATTCTTCTTGTAAAAGACGATATTGATACGATTGAAACACAGCAAGGAAAAGATACGGGGGATATTACAACTTTAAAAGGCGATGTTGCAAACGTAAAAGATGATATTGTTACACTAAACGGGCAATATTCAGATGTGGTTGATGGTGTTGCAGCATTAAATACAAATATTGAAAATATTTATGGTTATGAAGAGTTGCCGAATGATTTAAAGCAAACAATTGTAATTGAAAGCCTTTATAATAAAAGGTTTCTCAAAAAAGTTAATACCGCACAGGAAATTACACTTGACACCACAACAGTGGGTGATGGAGATGCAAATGGAACTATTGAAATTATGTTATATGATGGCTCTTTAAGTTTTGTATCAACAACCGCTTTGGATATTATTGGTGCTCTAACTTATTCCGCACCGGCATTAGTTGAAGTAAAATTAATGCAAAATTATTTATATATTTGTGATATTTCCGCAGCTGGTGGAGGTGGTGGAAATTTGCCACCTATTGATGATGTTCTGTATGGAATGAAGAATCAAGAATGGACTCCCATAGAAAGTGCAATGCCTTATATTGTTGTAGATAATATTTATGAAGATATTGACAATCCTGAGGTTGGGCAAGTTGCATTTAATAAAGTTGCAACAGAAAGTATTACAACAATTAAATCCGATTTTGATGCCGATTTAGAGGGAAATGCTATGTGTGGAGTTGGAGATTATATTTATTCTTTTGGCGGACATAAAAGTGGAAGTTTTCAAGATACAATTTTAAAAATTTCAACAATAAATGGTGGACAGACGATTTTAGCTGAAACTTTGCCCGATGGAATTAGAGACCAATTAGCAGTTGTTATTGGAACTGATATTTATTTATTTTCTGGGAATGACAAAGATGGATTTTATCATAGAGTATTAAAATTTGATACACTATTGGAACAAATTACAGATTTGGGAGCTGATAATGGATTTAGTTATTCTTCAATTACAACGGATGGAATAGATATTTATCTATCCAGAAATGCACCTTCGGATGCTATTTATAAATATACCGTATCAACAAATTCTTTTAATTTAATTGCTTTTTCTCCGGTCTTTACAATAGAAGGAACAGAACTTTGTTATGTTAATGGAAAGGTGTATATGATTGGTGGGAATATTGGTGGTAGTTCAAATAGGATTTTTGAAGTTGATGTTTTAACCGGTGATGTTACTCAATGGGATTCATATTTGGAGGTGGATATGTTGAATTTAAAATGTTGTGCTTTTGGCGATTTTATTTATTTTGTTGGAAAGGGAACGAACCCTTTGAATAAACTTTTGTTATTAGATACAATAAACAAGAATATTTTAGAAGTTGGATATAATTTACGACACCAAGTTTTTAGTGCATTTTTCAAAACAAAAGATGACGATTTTTTTATTTATTTTAAATATTTCAGTATAAATAAAGAATACATTTATAGATTTAATTTACATTTTTTAAAAGAGGGCGTTTACGTAAAAAAATCTTCATCTTGGGTATTTATTGGTTAAAATATAGATTATTAATTTCAAAAAAAAAATAAAAAAATGAGTAAAAGAAGAGAATTTATAAGGTTATGGAAAAAAGCATCAATGCTATATGTTAGAGTAAATAGCTATGCTCACAATTTTTTCTATGCAAAAGGATTTAGACCTTATGACGAAATACATCCGATAGAATTTACAATTACGCCCACCGCAATGGTGTTGGACGTGAATGGAACGCCAAAAAACGTCTTAAATATTGTCGATGACAAAGTTGTTATTGTGAATGAATTTGGAGATTTTACGGCAACAATGAAAGCTACAATACCCGTAGAAACTGAATACGAAATTATTACTTGGAGTTTTAAAAAGGAGGTTGCTGGACAATTAGTTGATTGTGATGATACGGACGTAACATTCACGCCCAATCCTCTTGATGAAACAGAATGTGAATTTTCGATTGGAACAATACAAGACGAAGCGTGTACTCTTATTATAACCGCAGAAATTGAAGGCGATTACGGAGTTATCGGAAACGGAATACCCGTTGAAATTGGATTTTACGATATTCCAAAATTAACTATTGCTCCAACCGCTTTGATGTTTGGCGGAGATGATATTTTGGATTATGATGCAGAAACAAAAACGATTACAGTTTTGGATAAACTTGGAGTTTTTACATTAGATTTGGAAATGACACCATTAGAAGGGGTTGATTTTGACACCCTTGATTGGAGTTATGCAAAGGTTGTAGCAGGAGAATTGGTTAATTGCGATGACACAACACTTACTTTTGCTCCAGATTCAGTTGAACCATTGAAAAAAGTTGAATTTAGTATTACTACAATAGCAAATGTGGCTTGTTCGGTTGTTATTGATGCTACAATTTCAAAAGAAGCAACGATTATTGAAACAAGTAATTTTGTTAAGATTGAATTTACAGAAACACCAGCACCGCCGCCAGAACCAGAACCATAATAATAACATTTTTAAATATAAAAAAAAATGAAAGTAGTTAAAAAATTCGTTACTCTAAAAAAGGGAAAAGACGAAAAAAGAGTTAAAGAAAACACGTTTGCATTTTTTCATTTGTTAGGACTTGGATATTTAGTTGTAAAATCAATTCCACAAGAGATTAAAGATGCAAAAGTAAAAAAGGTTGTAAAAAAAGAGGTTGAAGAAGAAAAACAAATTGAAGTAAAAGAATAAAATTATGTCTTTATTATCTGTTAATGATTTTGTTGGAAAATATGCTATCGGGCAATTTCAGTTAAATGAAAATTTGCTTAAATGGTATATTGATAATGAAGAATCTTTATTTTTTGCAGAATTTTTTACTCCATTAACGTATTATTCCGATTTATCCACACGATTAAAAAGTGTTGATGTTGATATAAAAACAATTGCGGAAGCTGAATTTGCAAAAATAAAAACCCCACTAATTGCTTGGGTGTGGTTACAATATACAACCAACGAGCAAGAGAGATTAACAGGTTCGGGAATTACATTGGAACAAGAAAATAACGCAAAAAATGTTAATATGGATATTAAATGTTTGCGTGTTTGGAATGACATGATAAAGTATTTAAAAATTTACGAAAATGAAATTATTAATATAATAAAAACAAAATTACGTTATAGAAATTTTTTAGGTTTATGATTATAGTTTATGATTGGTGGATTAATTTAGGGCAAGTGTATAACACAAGATTTCCGAATGAAAAGGCAACTTTTTATTATGATAATATTGTGAATATTGGCTTATCTCTAAATGCCGCAGATAGAACTACAACTGAAAGAATAAATAAGTATCCGGCAATTATAATGTTGTCATCTTTAAAAGAGCAACATAGAATTGATGGCTCTATTCTCATAAAACCTCAAATTCTAATAGTTACTAATAGTAAGAGGGATTATTTATTGGATGAGCGGCAAAATAATGTCTATAAGCCCGTTTTGTACCCTATTATGAATAATTTAATACTATTATTACAACAATATAATTTCAAAGATTTTACAAAATATGATAGAGATAGAATTTCCGGAGCGTTAAGAGAATCAAGTATTGATGCGGGAATTGCAAATTTGTTCAATGATAGTTTGGATGGAATAGAATTAAGAGATGGTAATATTTTAATAAAAAAAACGTGTTAAAAGATAAAATTATGTTAGAAAATATAATAATTCTTATATCCGCAATAGGTGGATTTACTACAATACAATGGATTTTCAACAGAAGATTTGAAAAAAGAAGTTTGCATTTAATTAATGTTAAAATGGAAAATGAATTAAAAGGTCAAGCAACCGAAACCAATAATGCTCAATTTGAACTGTTTGAAAAAATGAACAACTACCTTGTAAATCAATTTGAAAAATTTGAAAACCAAGACAAAAAGCATAGTGAAGAACATAATAAAGTAAATTTAACGATAGAAAAGGTATTAAAAACACAAACCGATGTTATATGCGATTTAAAATATGTTAAGCAACAACAATTGAGATTGCAAATAATGCAGTTGATTGACCACTCTCCCGAAATGTGTGAAACAATAGAAAAGCTCTATAAAGAATATAAGACTAATGGTGGAAACTCTTATATAGACATAAAGTATTCAGATTATATTGCAAAAAACAAAATTGAAGAATCTATTAAAAAAACGAATAAAAAACAAGCTAAAAAATAATGGCAACTATAAGTATAAGAAACTTTTTTAACAAATTCAGAAGGCAAAGTTCATATTGGTATTTTACGAATAAGGAATTTGATGTTTGTGAAAAATTCAATGAAAATTTCTCAATCCTTTGGGGAAGGGGTTTTTATGAAATTTTCAACCCTATTGATATTTGTGCCGACAAGGTTTGTAATCTTCAATATCTAAAAGTTGATGACAACGGAAAAATTATTGAATTTAATAATTTTGAAAAGGTTTTTATGCGAAAAGTGAATGATATTACAACATTTTCGCAATTTATTTATAATTATGCGTTCAATTATATGGCAAGTGGAAACGCATTTGTTCACTTTCTTAAAACGGGAAATTATATTTCCTATGCAAATGTTTTAAATACAGACCTCGTATGCCCAGATTACAACAATAAAAATGGAGGTCTTATTGTTTCAAAAGACAATAATATTAAAGGTTATTTATATAATGATTACTTCATATCAAAAAAAGATGTTTTTTATTCTTGTTATTTACCGCAAACCTTTAATAATGAAACAAAATTTGGCACAAGTCCGTTAAAAATTGTTGAAAGAAACATAAATTTACTATCCGCAGTCTATATGGCACGTTGGAATGTTTATAATAACAACGGGATGGCAGGAATTATTACAAAAAAAGCAACAAATGAAAACGCTTTTGATATGGCTCTTGACCCTGTTACTCAACAAAGTATTGCCACTGAATTATTCAAGGAATACAATATATCTAAATTAAATAATATTAAAGGAATTTCAAGTGTTCCGTTGGAATTTATAAAAACGTTAGCCACAATTAGCGAATTAGAACCATTCCGAGAAGTACAAGCTGATAGCATTGCAATTGCAGCTGTTTATGGAGTAAAAAAAGAATTATTAGGTCGTGAAACTGATACAACTTTCAATAATCAAAGAGATGCCGAAAGATTTCTTTGGCAAAATACAATAAAAAGCGTAGCGTATGACGTTTGCGAGTTGTTAGAAAGTTTATTTTCTCTTAAACCGAATGAGCATATTATACCAGATTTTTCTAATATTGAAGTTTTACAAGAAGATGAAAAAACAAGGATTCAGACTTTATCTGAAAAAATTGATGTTTATGCAAAAATAAAGGAAATGACGGGGGGTGATTATAGTGATAAAATTATAGAAATATCAAAAAATATTTAAAATGGAAAAGACAGAAAAGTTTACCTTTTTAAAAATAAGGGAAGCAAAATTAACAGAAGATAAAAACATCTATGTTGTAGAGGGTTATGCTACAACATGGAATAACGAATATCCCGTATTTGATTGGATAGAAGATATTGGATATATCGAATTTTATGAGAGTTTTGAACGTGGTTCATTTGCAAAGTCTATTAATGCAAGGGCTGGAAAAGAAAAGAAAAATTCAATAAAAATGTTATATCAGCACGATAGAAAGCAAGTTTTAGGCACTCCCACATTGGAAGAGGATGAGATTGGATTAAAATTTCATTGTGAAATTGCAAAAGATGTATCTTACGCAAAAGATGCTATTGCATTGATAGAAAACGAAGATTTACGACAAATATCTATCGGATTTTCTGAAAATACATACACTATTGAAAGAAAAGATAATGATGAGTTACATTTGAAACACACAGACGTATATTTGCACGAATTTTCACTTGTAACATGGGGAGCAAACGAAGAGGCATTAATAACAAAAAACCGTTCCAATACAAATATTTTGAAAACTATTAGAGAATTTGGAAAAGAAAAAATAATTGAAGTATTAAACGCTATGACGAATACGGATAATACAGAAAAAAATAAAGCCAAAGAGAATGAAGAAGAAAAAGAAGCGATGACGAATCCTCAATTCAGATTTACTCCTTTGCAAAAAAAGAAAATAAAAATTTAATTTTAAAAAAACTTAAAAAAAATGGGAAAGATTATAGAAAAATTAAGAGAAAAGTACCAAATTGATGCTGAACAAACAGCATTAATTGACGCTATTGAAGTAGAATTTGAAAACTCTATTTCTGAAAGAACATCATCTATCGAGAGCCTGTTCAGTGAATTTAAAGGGAAAACCGCAGACATTGAAACAATTAACGCATTGCGGAATGAAATTGAAGCAATAAAAACAGATAAGGGTTCAGAAAAAGTTGAATCATTGAGAGAATCATTAAGAAAGAATTTTAATGAAATTCAAACCGCAATCAGAACGAATAAACCTTTCGAGGTTAAAGTTAAAATGAATAGATTAGCTGGTTTAATGACACTTGCAAACACAATGACCGCAGATTTGAAAAAATCTTATGCAGTTGATGATGGTTGGGATGCTATTCGCTATCCTGATAATTTTATTATTGATGTTATCGGTGGGATTGAAGTTAGCGTTGTTCCCCCAATTGTGAAGAAGAAACTTGAAACAGCAATAGAAGGACATGCAACTCTTGTACAACCATCTGGTTTAAAACCTCTTATTTCAACAGGAATGGATATTGCTTATTTTGAAAAAATAAAATATGCAGCATTATTTGAACTTGAAGAAGAAGTAAAATCATACGAAGAAATTTATGCAAAAATTTTAGAATTGCTCAATGCACAGGTAATTAGAGATTACAAAGATGGCACATTTACATGGTTAAGTGGAATTGCCGCTCCTTATGTTTCATCAGCACTTACACAAACTATGGTTCAGCCTACATTAGGTGCAGCCGTTTCCGCAATTGCTTTACAAATTGCTGCGTTAAATTTCAGTCCAACAGTTGCATATATGAATATTGCTGATATTGAAGCAGCCAAATGGGAGCAAGCTCCTGATGGTCATTTTTTGATGCCACCGGTTGCAAATTTAGGTACATCTTTACGTGTTTATGCAGACAACTCTATTCCGCAAGGAGATATTCTTGTAGGAGATACAAGCACCGTTTCTGAAATGCACTCCGCACTCACAGTTCGTTTTGGTGGATATACCTCAACTGCAAAATTTGAAAATAATCAAGAAGCAGGAGTTATTGAAATATTCTCACTACCATATTTGCTTACAAGAAATGTTGGAAGTTGGGTGTATAACGATATTGCTTCTGTTCTTACAGATTTAGAAGAGCCCGCTATTGTTCCGTAATGAATAAAAAAGTTAATAAAGTATAAATTTAAAAAATATTAAAATTATGATGCAAATTGAAAAAAAAGAAAAAAAAGGCACTCCGATTTCTTGGAATAAAGAAGATGATTTTATGATTGTCAATTTGAAAAGAAATGGGAAAGATGCGGTTGTTCATAGGGTTTTAGGCGAAAAACTTATTGCAAAAAAAAGAGCAACAGAAGTTAAAGGAAAAATTGTTAAACCGACTTTAAATTTTAAGTAAAATGGAAAAATATTGCAAAGATAATAATGTGCTTATTGGCACAAGAGGGTGTGATTTGACGGCACTTGACCCTGCCGCAATCATTTTTACCCCAAAACGTTTACCAACAGGTTTTCATACTACATTTGGCACAGACCCCGTTGAAGCAATTAAAGTGTTGATTTATGGAGATTTAGCAACGGAAACAAAGGGTTGCCCAATTATCTATGACCAAACTTTAACTCCAACCGATAATTCAGAGGGAGCAGTTGTTGGCAGCTATGGTGCCGGATTTCAACACTACATTCGTGGTGGTAACATGATTTATCAATTTGATTTGCCGCAGAAATTCTGTAAAGCAAAGAAAATGATGGGTTTGAATAGTTGGGATGGTGGAGTTGTATTTTTGACAAAAGACAACCGAATTGTATTTGGAGATTATGTTGGTGGGCAATATATTCCATTCCAATTGGTTACAAATTACGTTACTCCTAAAATGTTTGACAATAGAACAGATCCAACACTTATTTCTATTTATGTTAACTTGGGTGAACTTGATAATGTTTATCCTAAAATTTGGGTATCTGAAACTATTGATGATATTGTAACTCTTGACATGGAAGGAATTATTGATGGAAAAATAAACATTTTGACCGCAGCAGCAGGAACGGTTACGTTAACAGTTGAAGATAGTTGTACGGGTGCAGATATTACCGCAGCAACTTACACAATTAGCGGAACAGAAGGTTATGTTATTGTTCAAATTAAACCAAATGGAACAAGAACAACTCTGGCAACCGGAGTTTATGCAAATGGTGTAATAACTGTTACGGGAGCGTTTGTTGATTCGGATGTTTTAGAAATTTTATCCGGAGTATCTTCGGCAGCTGGAGTTGATGCAGGAAATGATATTTGTTATTTTTATGCAAAAAGCGAAGCTATTGATGTTACATAATATTAATAATCTAAAATGTGAAATTGGGAGAGGGGGTTTATCCCATCTCCCTTTTTTAATATAAAATCTATGACAACAATCGGAGAAGCATTAGGGACTTTTGGAGATGTATTAATTGCAACTATGAATGCGTTGCATGATACATTCATGGAAATTCCAAAACAAGTCAATGTTGATGTGGAAAAAGATGAATTAGATTTAGGTGGCGTATATGATATTTTATTGGTTGAACAAAATAGTTTAGAATTTAATATAATTAATCGTGCAATATATGAACTTTTGCCTGATTTTAATGAAATAGTAGAAATCTTACACAAAAGACAATTACAGGGCTTAAACGTAAATAAAAACAAAATTGGGGAGTATAGCAAAAGGGCGACAATTTCACGAGAAAAAGCAGAGGAAAAACTTGGTCGTGATTTGTCTCATATAAAAGAAATTGAATTTATAAAATATAATTGGTTAAAATTTAATGAGGTAAGTAATGTTGCGGGTTTTGGAAATGTAGATTTAAATTTTTCAAATGATTTATTTGAGGGTTACAACATAATTCGTATTGACGCTCAAAATTTAAGTAATCGTGGAATAATAAGTATTGAAGCGGATGGAGTATCATATTATCAGGAATTGGCAGATGAATACGGATATGAGGCTTTTGAGCTTACTTTGGAAGAGATTGGTATAACTAATCAGAAATTAGAAGAAAAGGTCGCAGAATTAACATTTAAGGCTTTATGGTATGGAGAATAGTTTTAAAAAATTAAAAACAACAACAATAAAAGATTTTCGTATAAAATTTTTTGAACAATTTGAAAATAATTCTGAATTGATTAAAGAATTTAGTAAATTTACAAACTTAAATAATTCAATGAGTTTATACGATGATTTTATAAAATATTCTATTAAAATACTACAGCAAAAAATATTTGATGAACAAAAAATAGGTAAACGAGTAGGAAATATTAATATTTTGAAAGCGAGATTGAAACAAGCTGAAGTTAATTTAGAAAAATATTTAAAAGATATTCAATCAAAAGAAAATAAAGAGCAATTTACGGAAATAGGATTTGTTGAATGGGTTGCATCAGTAAGTAAATATTATGGATTTGAAATTAAAGGAGAAACTACAATTTTTGATTTTCTTGTTATGGCTAAGAAAATGAACAAAGATATAGATATGCAACAAAAAGAATTAGATAAAATTAAAAAAAGAAAATAATGGCAGAATCAAATAATTTACAAGGATTATCAAGTAAAATTACAGAGATTTTTACATCCGCAACAAAAGGAGTTGAGGAAACTACAAATAAGTTGAACGGATTAAGCACCGCTTTGGAAAATCTTTCAAAAGTAAAAACAGATGATTTAGATAAGTTTGCAAATAATCTTAAATCTGTTATTAACTTTGAAAAGGAATATACGCAACTTGCGACTAAAAAAATAGAACTTGAAAAAATGTCGGCAGATGCTGAAAGAACATTAATTGCATTAAATGAAAAAAAGAATGAAGTTGCTAAGAAAAATAAAGCAACAGCAGAGGATTTAGCAAGAATTACTGAAAAGAATATACAACAAAAACAAGTTGAATTAGAAGCGATAAAAGGAGTCGCCACCGTTATTGATGGACAAATTAAAAATACAAGGCTACTATTAATTGAAAAAGAAAAAATTAATTCAAAAATAAAAGAACAAACAAATTTACTGAAAGCAGAAGCATCCGCAGAAAAAGAAAGAAATCGCACGATAGAGGAAACTGCTGCTAAATATCAAGTTGTAGGGAACTCAATGAGGGAATTAGAAGCACAAAATAAAGCATTGAGGGAAATTACAAAATCAACAGATATTGTTAAAAATAGTGATGAATTGGATAAATACAATACAATTATTTCGGCAAACTCTTTTTTGGTTAAAGCAAATTCCGATGCCGCAACACAGCAAGCATTAAATATTGGTAATTATCAATCCGCTTTGGAAGATAATACCGATGGTATAAAAACAAACGCACAGGCTTTAGATGAACTAAAAACAAAATACTTTGCAATCCAACAACAACTTTCAGCTGGAGGCGGATTAGATGCGTTGCAAGGAGATATGGAAATGAATAAAGACGAGTTTAAAGCATTGGAAGATGAATTACAAAAAGTCGCAAAAGAAATTTTAAACATTGAAGGTGCATCAAAAGGAATTAAGGTCGGGACTGAAAATACTTTAAGTTTTAGAACTCAAATGCGTGATTTGAGGGAAGAAATTTTGTCAATGGAAATGCAAATGGCAAAAGGAGTTGAATTAACCGATGAACAAAAACAGAAATATAAAGAACTTAATAAGGAATTAACCTTAATGACAGACCTACAAGGAGATGTTAATAAAAAAATGAGTACTCTATCCTCTGATACGTTGCCTTTTGATAAAGTTATTACGTCTGTAAATATGGCTGCATCTGGTATGCAAATTTATACCGCTGCAATGAACTTGGCGGGTGTTTCTCAAAAAAGTTATGAAGAAACAATGAGAACGTTTGCCTCGTTACAATCAATGATAAACGGATTAAATACTGTTGCCATGCAATTACAAGACGGAGCGACACTTTCCGTTATGTTAAATACCGCAGCACAGAGCAAAAATATTGCAGTTAAAACGGCAGCAATAGCCGTTCAAAAAACACTAAACGCTGTCATTGCAGCATCTCCATATATTGCAGTGGCAGCTGCTATAGCCGTAATTGTATATGAAATAGGTAAATATATCTATGAGGCAAGTGAAGCCGGTAAAATTTCAAAAGAGTTAAAAATTCAAGTTGAGGCATTAGGAAAAGCAATGGAAGATTCGACAGATGGATATGCAGAAGCGGCAGTTAAAATTAATAATTATAGACTTGCAATGGAAAGCAGCACAATTACAGCAAAGGGCAAAGAAAATGTTTTAAAAGCGTTAAATAAAGAATTAGAAAAAGAAGGAATACATTTTAACGATATATCAGAAGCACAAGAATGGCTTATAAATAATTCTCCTGAATATATTATGACACTCCAAAAACAGGCAATGGCAACAGCAATGTTTGCGGTACAAACGGAACTTTTAAAAGATTCACTAAAAAAATTAAAAGCAGGATTTATTGATTTTGAGGAAGTTACATATTGGGAAGCGATGGGAAATTTAATTGGTGCTAATAATAGAAGTTTTAAAGATTTTGGACTTGAAATTCGTTCCATATTAGTATCAATGGAAAATTACAGTAAGAAAGGATATGATTACGCAACTTCTGTTAAAAAAGCATTGGATTTAATGAAAAAGAAAGGAAAAGGAGATGAAACATATATCTGGGAACAAATAGCAAAATATGCAGAAAATGCAGTAGAAGAAGGCGAAAATTTTTATGATATAATGGACAAATTGTACAATATGAAACCAGAAGAATTGCCAGCATTTTTACAAGAAAAAACAATGCAAAATGTATTAAAAGACAATGAAGATATTTATAAACAAATGCTTGGTTCGTGGGCAGAATATCTAAAGACTTATGATGAAGCTACAAAAGAAAAAACAACAAAAACGTGGACTAAAAATTTAAAACTTGTACAAGAAAATTTTTCAAAATTGTATCAAATTTATGCGAATGAATTAAATCAAATATTAAATACCTATGAAGATTTGAAAAACATGGGTTTAAAACCGTCAGAGTTTTTAGACTACAATCTTTTTCAACAATTATCGGGGCAAATTGTAGAAAATTTTGAACAAATGTCTTTGAGTAGCACTAAATTTACAGGTGAAAATGAAAAAATGTTCACATCTTTATTGCATGTTCAGGGTGAATACTCCGAATCAGTTGCAGATATGGAAGAAAAAATGAATCTTGAACGTCTTAAAAAACTTCAATTTTTGCAAGAAAAAGCATTGGAGACCTATTCCGGCGATGAAGATAAAATGTTACAGAAAAAAGCAGATAATATAAGTAAATTAGAAGAATTACAAGAAAAATATAACGAAACAACAAGTGAAGAAGAAGCCCGCTCTCTTGAATTTACTATAAAAAACCTACAAAATGAGCAAAAAGAAGTTGAACAAAGTTTGCAAAATATCGAAAAATTGAGACTTGAACATCAAAAAACCGTCAATGATGTTCAGAAAATGGAAAGTGAAATACGCATAAAAATAATTGAATGGGAAATTGAACGTGAAAAATTATTAAGAGAAGATGCAAATAATGAAAAAATTGCTAAATATGAAGAGGAATATGGCGTTTTAAGTCGAATTTTGGGTACTTATTCACAAGATATTACAGATATTCAACGAAAACAGCGACTTGAAGAATTGCAAATAGAAAAAGAGAGAATTTTAGATGCAACAAGAAATGCTGAATTAAGAATACAAGAGTATGAAAAAGAACAAGAAGAGCTAATTTCAATTATTAATAATCCAGAAATTGATGAAATTTCAAGAAAAGATGCCGAGAATAGGTTGTCAATAGTTGAAGCATCAATTGAAAGTATTAAAAATGCTGAAAAGGATTTGAGTAATGCTTTAATACAAAATGACAATGAAACAAGCAAAATAAGATTAGATAAACAAAAAGAAGAAAATAATAAACGTGCAGAAGCGATTAACGAATCTATCAACCTAACAAGAGAACTTGTTTCACAAATTAATTCAATTTTGGACAATTATGATGCGGCAAGACAAGCCGAATTAGATAAAGAATTGGAACGTATTGAAACGTGGAAAACTGCAAAGTTAGAAGCAATTGAAAATACGGCAATGAGCGATGAAGATAGGATTGCAAAAACATCTGAAATTGAAAAAGAGGCAGCAAAAAAATCTTATGAAATTGAAGTTGCTAAATGGCATTTGGAGGTACAAGCAGCAAGAAGAAGGAAAGTTATGGATGCAGCTTCGGCAACATCCGCTTATGCGGTTGCAATGGTAAAAGCACTTGAATATGGAATGCCATTAGCTCTTCTTGTTATGTCTTTATTAAGTGCTGTTTATACGGCACAATTGGGAGCAATTATGACTCAACCATTACCAGAAAAACCAACACCGCCTCAATATGCAGAGGGAACTAATTTTCACAAAGGAGGACTTGCTGTTGTTGGTGATGGGGGGAAACAAGAAGTTATTGAGGCAAGTGGAAAGACGTTTTTATCTCCATCATCAGCCACATTAGTAGATTTACCAAGAGGTGCAAGAGTTTATAAAGACTACAACGACTATATTTCTAAAAAATGGGTTCAAAATAAAGCAAATGGCGATACTTTTGATGATTTTGGTATAATTAATGCCATTAAAAAAAATCGTTCGTCTATGAGCCTATATTTCGATAGGAACGGAATTTACCACGTTTCAAAAAATGGAATTGACAGAGATACATATATTCAAAATACATTAAAACTATCTAAATAATGAATGATAAATATAGTGTTATTTTAAAACTTGTTTGGTATAATGAAAATGGACACCCGCATTTTTATAATTATACATGCAAACATATTATAGGCGGATTAAAAGAATTAGTCTTTAATTTGGAATTTGATAAGGAATATTTTTCTTATGCGTATAGACATTCGGAAACAACATTACAGTTTATTAAAGATGATATGATAGAAATATTGAATTGTTCAACAGGTAATAGTGTTGTTGATTCGGGTGGAAATAGGATACAAGACCATTCTTACATTGCTTCTGGTAAAATAAATATAAAAATTGTTGATAATCATACAAATATAGTGTTTTTGGAAAGTTTTTTAGATTTAAACAGACAAAAAATAACTCCACTCTATTTGGAAATACCATTAATTGAAAACGTTGATGTTAAAGAAAAAATTGAAAATGAAATTTCTTATTCATTGGAAGAAATTAAAAATTCAGTTATTGAAATTGATACAACAAATTATGCAGGGAATGACGTTATTGAAGAAGCAACTCTATATGGAACGGCTTTACTTGACGATTCATGGAGATTAGACCCAAACAAACCAGACTCAGTTTTGATTTATCAAGGTGGTGGAAGAGTTGCAGGTTATCCAGAACAATGGTTAAGAGTTACAGGAAATTCAGATGATAAAATTTATGCAAGAGGAGAATATTGGGGAGAACTCGGTGGAGATGAAAAAGTTTGGGTATCTCGATATGAAGGAGATGAATATGGATTCATTGTATTTAGAGGTGCACAGGCTTACTCTACAGGAGGCTTTACGATATTAGCGAAATATCCCAAAAGAGTAAAAATATCATTAAAAATAAACCTTTATTTAAAACGTGAAAGAAAATTAACATGGAAAGGTGCTCAATTTGGTTATTCTCCAGACAATCTTCAATTAAAAATGAAGATAAATTATTGGAATTTTTTTGACCAAAGAATTGAACATATAGCAACAATACAGAGGCAACAAGATGGGATTTATGATTTTTATGAGTTAAAAGATTATCCATATAGTTTTGAAATTAATTGGTTACCCGGAGTAGATTATAGTTATTATGGTCAATTTTTCATAAAATTTGGAGAAAAGTTTTATACAGATTATGGAGGTGGAGACACGTCTCAATATAGTTTACACCTTTTAACAAATGCTGAACTTGCAAGGGGATATTCATTTAAATGTGAAGCAACAATTGATGCTGTTGCCAATTCTTCAATCCACGCACAACATAAATTAAGTGGTGTTAGATTGTTGGATTATCTAAATTTTATAGCTCAAAAGGTCGGTGTATTAGTTGAATATCAAAATCTTATAAATTATGGTTTAAATAATATTCTTTATTCGTCTGAAAATTTTATTGATTTCAAAAAAAGACAATTAAATGAGGAGGGTTTTTTGGAAAAAATAGAAAATTGTAGCCTAAAAAATATTTTAGATTGGCTAAATACACAATTTTGTTTATCAATTTATATTGATGAAAACAATAAATTGACACTTACAACAAGAGATTATTTTGTAAATTTAGCTTTGGGAGGACGGCAAGAAATGATTGATGTAAATAGAGTTATAGAAATAATGCCTCAAAAATTTATAAAAAAGATTTATGCAGGAAGTGTTCGTAATGAGTTGCAATTTACATCAAAAAATGAAAGCACAAACACAGAATGTACTTGGGAACTTGAAACGGAACTTGATGGAACTGAATTAAATATTTTATGTCCAATTTGTACAGACCCACAATTTATTGATTGGATGTTAATGGCAAAGACAATAACAGGGGGGAAAAAATGTTTAATTGAAACAATTACAATAGGAACTACTGTTTCATTGAATGTTGTTAAACCTACAAAAATAACTCCCAATAGAACCGGAGAAACAATATCCAATCCATTTCCGAATTTTACAAATTTTACAACAAGAAATTTTACTAATGTATTTTTATCTCCATTGGCTCAATTTGAACGTTGGCGAAGATATATAACAACTCCACCAAATAACATACAATATAAAATGATAAAATGTGATACAAATTTTATTAATGTAATTCCTAATTTACAACGACTTCTATTTCCTTACATGAAAATATATAATTATAGTGGGTCTAATGTATATTTCAACAATTCAAATACAATTGTAGGTGGATTCCCAAATTCAACAACAAATGTAAAAGTAGGAGTTCGTGATTATACGCTTAATGGACACCTATTGCCGTTAAAGTTTAAAGTTGAAACTCCAATTTATTCTCAATTTTTACAAGCAAGAAGAAAAGCGATAGCAACTTTCACATACAACGGAAAAAAGATTATAGGCTATCCTAACGTTGTCAAAACTTTTTTCGGCGAACAAGTACAAGAAATAGAAATTGAGGCAATAGAAACGTCAACAATAACAAATATTAACGATTTAATAGAATAAAGCCATGATTATTTTCCCAAAATTCAATCCAATAGAATTTCGTTATACTCCTAATGAAGAAAATTACGAAAAAGATTTTACCAACTATAATCCGTGTAGGGATAATTTCATAATTGGGGAAAATGAAAAAATTTCTTTTTCCTTTTATGTAAATTCCGGACAATACGCAAATACATTTGTGTTTTTAGTGGGGGACACGGGGATTTTGCAAACCATTGTTGTAAATGCAAGTCAAGGAATTTTATACCCCGTTGAGATACCTATGGCGTATGGACAAGGAACTTTTTTTATTCAAATAATGTTTTTTGATAATATAGAAGGGCGTATTGATGTTTTTTCAGAAAAGATTATTTGTACGGATAACTTGCAATATACAAGACTGTTATCGTGGAAAAAAACAGGCAAATGGTTAGGATATAACCTTGACAGACTTTATACCAACAATAACTCTTTTGTTTTTTCAAAACGATTAGATATTGCAACATATAAGAATAAAACATTTGGTGTTAATAATATAATTTTCGATAATGGTTGGGGAAGGCACGAGATTGTAGATACTTATCCAATTTCGCTAAAAACATTAAATATTGGATATATTCAAGGGCTCAACGAATACACACAAGAATTAATGTCTCTTATGCGTTCAATGGATTATTTTGCATTAGATGATGAAATTTTGCAAATCACAGAAAACACTGAATATGAATTAGTTGAAAGCACAGAATTTGACGATAGAAAAGGCGTTATTTTATCAAATTTATCTCCATATAAAAATGAATACAATGCAAATTTATTCTATCAGCCTGCAATAGATTCTTTAATTGCGGACGGTGTTTGGATTTTACAAGGCGGTGTTTGGAATGCCAATGGCGTTTGGTTATCAAATGGAGTTTGGGTTGCCTAATTAGATTGATATTTTTATTGTAAATTCAAGCATATCTAACAATTCGGCCGTTTGTAATTTCTTTAATTTCATTCTATTGGGGGAACATTTTCCTCCAATATTATTAAAAATGTTTTGTTCTCTTTTGCGGAATTTATGCAAAAGGTCAAAATCATATACATCATACGGATTTTCTTTTAACCACTCACGACATTTTCTTCGTGCTATTAATCCTAATGCTCTTGCGGTTATTGGCATCAATCTATAATCATTCTTACCATTGTAATTATTTGGATTCCTTGATATTCTTTGCCGCTCTTCTTTTAAAATTTCTCTAATTCCTTTCATTATTTCATTTCTTTTACTCCATTCTTGTTCTGTTTGTGGACAATTATTAACAATATTCTTTACAAAAACTCTATCTAATCTATTTTTTTTGCAAAAAGCTGTTATTACGATAGATAAAAGCGGAAATTCGTTGCTTAATAACTCTTTTTTATCAATTTTTGGATTTTTGTACAGATTCAATTCTGGGGACAATGCGTGCATTGATTCCTTATATTTCTCCGCATACTGAAACGAAACCTCAATGAGTTTTTTTCTGCCTAAAACACGTTTTGTGTTTGATGTTTTATTTTTTTTTGATTGTTCCATCTTTACAAATTTTCATTATTGGTATATATTTTTCGTAATTAAATAACTCTTCCGGACAAAAATTATATTCGCTACAAGAATAAACAATTACATCAATTTGATTTTTTATTGCATAATTTGTAGCAAGTTGCCTCGTTTGGCTCAATGTTATTTTTCTTCTTCTATTACAAGCCATAATTCTATTGTATTTCTGATATAATCTTCATTAAAACTTTTATATCCTCTTCATATTTTGGGTAAATTCCTTTTATTTCATTATACTGATTGTAGAAATAACGTGGCTGACAATGATTGGCATATTTCAAAAATTTACCTATCCGCTGAAACGTAAATCCATAATTATAAACTAAAACAACAAAAGATAAACGAGCTGTTATATAGTGGCTCTCTTGACACTTTGACCTCAACTCTAAACAAAAATAATCATTGACAACCTTTTCTATTTGTTTTAAAAATGATTCCTCAACTAAAAAAAGCTCTTCTTGTATTTGTTTCATAGTTTTTTTTTTGCAAATATAATTTTTTTTTTAAACATTGTAACATTTTTTTGTTTTTATTTTTTTTTAAAAGACCTACCTTCAAAAAAAACAGGATTTAGTGCCCCCCCCAAAATGCGTTCTGCACTAACAGCAGGGGGGGGTATATATAAAGGGGGGGCGTTCGACGTCGGTTCGTCGGTTCGCCGGTGTGCCGGTTCTCCGGTGTATTAATGCACCAACACACCAACACACCGACACACACTAAACCGGTTAAATTTTGGAAATGGACAAACCTATAAAATAACTCCTAAATTTATTACACTTTTAAAGCCGGAAAGTGTAATTTGTATTTTTATTTTACAAGTGCTTGATTGTCAATACAATAAAATCAAAAATAATTACTTTTTTTTATAAAAAACATACTTTTATATTAAAAAAATATGTATCTTTACTTCATAAACAAACACAATAAAAACAATCAAAAACAAAAAACATGAAAACACAAATAGCACTTTATTTTACCTCAAAATTTGGGTTACAAATAAAAGAGTTTGAAAATTTTTTGAATAATAATAATATTGAATTTAAGAAAAGAAGTGGTAATAGTTTTTTTACTAATTCAGAAATAATAAACTATGATTTAGTTGTTAATAATAGAACAAAAAAAATGATTTTAGATTATATAAAAAATAACAGATTAAGTCATATTGAAAAAACAGGAGAACATTTAATAAAGGTTGAAGATTAAAATTAAATAATATAAAAATGAAAAAAATAAAAACACAAAAACAAGTCGTGGCAATTTACGCCAATAAATACGAAGTTGTTTATACTAATGAAAATTCTGAGAAAGTTGCTGAATATGCAAAAGCAAATCGAAGCAAATTAAAGAAAGCAGGAGCACTAAAAGTGCTAATAAATACAGGATTTTATGAAGTGTAACACCAAATAAATAAAAAACAAATAAAAAAAAACATCATGAAAACAAAAATTGAAAACATTAAACAAGGCGATGTTATCGTGTTATTTGACTCGTTAATTGAAGAAATAAAAAAACTTGGTTATTCTGTATCCATCAAAAATAGCGGCGGGCATAAGGTCGTAATTTGGTCAAATAAGACGCATTTTGCATCAATTCCATTCGTTGAAAATTCAGTTGATGACTTAAAGCGTGTTTGTCAAAGACTTGAAGAAACAATCTTCAATGTAGAAACCAATCACCCAAGCCGGCACGATATAATAGGGAAAAGTAAAGAACAGCTATTAAACAGAAGACCGTATATTGTCGCGGCAATTGAAGCCTGGAAAGAAAATAAATATGATGCCACGCCTGATAGAGTAGCTTATAACATCAACTATTTTGAAGTAGAGTTACAAATTATTGACAAAGAGCTTAAAAAAAAATTAACAAACAAAAACAAAAAACATGAAAACACAAATTTTTAAAAACGAAAAAACAGGTGCCGCTATTTATGAAATGGATGGTGTTATTCTGTACGAAACGGTTAATGCAACATCAAATTGCTTTGATTTAAACAATTATGATGATTTTAGAGAATTTATAAAAGATGTAATTATTGGAGGCGGTTATACGGATGGACTCGTTAAGACTATCAGCGAAGATGGTATCGGAAAATGTTCAATTGACGATGCTGTGATTTTCTTCAACGAAACAATTAAACCTCTTATTTAATCAAAACAAACACAATAAAAACAAAAAAAAAACATCATGAAAATAGCACAATTAGTAAAAGTAACAACAACAACACTTTATTTAAAAGATGGTATTGTTACCAGCGAAAAACTTTCACCTTCGCAAAAATTACAACACGCCATTTTTGGTGAAACAAAAACAATGATAGTTGAAGAAATTATTGAAAGATGGCATTTAAAAACAAAAAAAGAAGCCGATAAAAGATTTTGGGATTTTATGACAGAAAATAAAATTGAAAATACACTTGATTATTTTATAGTATTTGCAGAATGATAATAATACTTGCTGGGAAGAAATGGTTTAAATAAAAACAATAAAAACAATTAAAAAATGACAAAAATGACAAGTACAGAAACAAAGAAAGTTTTTTTATCAATTGAGCAATTTAATAAATATTTAGAAGATTGTTTAACGATAATAACAGAGCCGACGAAAAGAAAAACATACTATGTATGTGAAGACGTTTCTACTGAAAATTATAAATCTATTGTTCATGTTTACATTCTAAAGAAAAAACAATAAAAACAAAAACAAAAAAAAAAAAATCATGAAAGCAACAGTAATTAACACAAATAAAGAACTCAAAGATTTTGTTTCAAAAAATCGTAAAAACATTAAAAAAATTAATGGTGTTCAATTTGGCAAAATGTACCCAATGATAGAAGCCACAAACAAACACGCATCATATTATGATGTCAAATTACAAGAACACAAATTATTATATGCACCTTTCACAATTGAATATAAGGTGTACGACGAAGTTAAACAAATAAAAAAAACAAAAAATTAACAAAATAAAAACAAAACAAAAAAAAACATGAAAAACAACAACAATTAAAGAGGATCTTAGACAGGAATATAAAAAAGTATGGACAAGAAAAAATGGTATTGATGAAAAAATGATTGATTATTGCATGAATAAAATTTCTTTATTTCTAAAAACCGAAGACGGTTATTTTTACATTTTAGAAAAGGAAAAACTAAATACTAAATTTTTTATTTCAGAAGGCATCAATAGAAGTATGGAGGAGGCTTTGAATATTTGCGATGAAATTAAAACTACAGAAGATTTTTTCATTGAGGATAACCTAAGTAATATTAACTCTCTAATCAATACAATTAACAGCAATAAAAACAACCTTTTTTTTGCCGAAAGGTTTAAAAACTCTAAAATTGTTTCAATAAGCACGAATAAATATAATGTATTTAATAAAGAAAATCGAAAATTAACTACAGATGAAGAAATCGAAAGCCTTAACCTTTGCGAAAAGTTCAAAGAAATGCAAACTAAAAAAATTAATTCATATTTAAAAAGATTCGGATTGTCAAAAATTCAAGCAAGCACCTACTGGGGCGATAGATAAAAATAACACAAAAACAAAAATAAAAAAAAAATAAAATGAAAACAGAAGAAAAAAATTATTTAACATTGAAATGGGGAACTCTTAAAGGTTGGAATTTTACCCACTCAGAAAAAGGAAAGGAACTACTAAAAGAGTATTATAAAATTGGTTCATCTTTTAGTGCGATGGCTCAAAGAGATACGCCGAGACAAAAGGAAATTATTTGTGAACTTATTGACCTTTGCGATGATGAAGATACTATTTATTTGGATTGGTCAGGAAAATATGTTTCAAAGCAAGAAGCAAAAGAATACGTCCTGAATTATGGCAAAGAGGAATAATACTATTAAAATAAACAAAACAAAACAAATATCAATTGAAGAAACAAAAACAATTAAAATGAAAGAACAAGAACAAAAAAATGAAATTATCCAAAGCCGCCTAGAGGTTGTGGATCTTCTTTCAAAACCACTTCACGAAAATACGATTGTGAGAATAAATAATTGGTTACAAGCCAACGCCGACAAATTTATATACAAAAATGAAAAATACAACCTAAAAACCGGCGATGTCATTACTTTCAAAAACGGCGAGGATATTCCCATGCGGTCAAAAATTATAGCTTTCAATGCTAAAAATGGAAACGCATACGTTTTTTGGGATTGTTTTTGGGTTGATTTAGATTTAGAAAAACGACTTATAAAGCCATCATTCGAAAAACAACAATAAAAAAAAAAAAAATGATATTAAAAATAATTCTATTCTGCATAATCTTGCAGCTGTCCATATTTTCAACCTATTCCGAATAACCCTAAATAAAAGCCTCCGTAAAAAGGGGCTTTTTTTGTTGCATCTCTTTTTTTGTTTATTTTTTTTTGCCAATAGAAAATCAGCCGCAAAAAAATACCGGAATTTAAAAAAAGGTCAACCCCAATTTGTCTCATATGAGACAATTTCTATTTAACATAATGTAAACTATAGGACAAAATTTGCATTGCTTACCGGTTAAAAAATGCTTCAAAACCCGCAAAAGGAGTGGTAAACGACCACCCCCCCCATATAATTTTTTTTCTAAAACACTGTGTATAAAGTAGTTTGGCGTTAAGTGTTTTAATAATTTTGAGATGTATTCTATAATTAATTTTTACTTGAAAATATTTTTTTTGATTTTATATATGTAGGTGGATAAAAAAAAGGTTATGCAATTTATGGTAAAAATTGTGTAATATAAAATGCTACAACTTTTCGTTGATTTAGTAGGGGAAATATTAAAAATGGTCAAAAAGGTAACATGGTCTGATATGTTACCTTTTTTTAATTAGAAAAAAGAATTAATTAACAAATGTATATTTTATATTATATTATATAATATCTTTATTTATAATATATTATATTAAATAATAAAAGAATATATATAATATATAATATATCTATATTAATTATAAAAAAGGCAAGGTAACATAATTTTGGTTCAGTTGTAGAATATAAATATAAATATATTGAGGAATACAGCTTCGGATTAATAATGAATTAAAACAAGTAAAAATAATTAAAAAGCGGTATTTTATAAAAAAGCCCTATTTTCCGTGACTTGATGTTTTTTTATGTTACTTATGCTACCTTTTAGATAATAATCTAATAATCAACATTTTACAGGCGTTTGTTAAAGTGTTACCTTAAGTGAAAAGTAACATAAAAAAACGTAACTTGTTGATTGTCAGGTATGGTTGGTAACACGTGGGTAACATAAAAGAGTGTGTTGTTTTTCCCATTTTTGTTATAAATCTCTTAAAAACACTGTTTTCATAATTATTTTTCTCTTAAATATATGTTAAAAAATAAGGGGTAAAATAATTTGAAAAAATAAAAAGTAAAAATTATTTGTTTATGTATCAATGAATTAGATTTTTTTTTAATTATTTTTCAAAAAAACACTTGATTTATTGAAAAAAGCTATTATTTTTGCAGAAAAAAAAAACAGACAATTAAAACAAAAACAAAAACAATGAAGACAAAACAAACTCCAGCCCAAGACCCACAAGAAATTAAAAGAGATGCGTCAGGAAAGATAATTATTGACTTTTCGAGAGATGCAAATTCTTTATTTCAAAGAATCAAAAGAGCGGTGCGGGTTCGCAAAATTGACCCTGAAGAAATCGAGAGATTTTATAAAATGGACAAAGAAACATTTCAATTATTATTTATTTAAAAAAAAAAAAAATGAGAAATCCAGATTTAGACAAGACGCTGCCAATTGATAAGAAAATTGGCGAATTAATGAAAGATGATAGAGGTGAGTATAGAATGATTAACGGAAGAAAGGTCTATGAAATTAAAGGAGACGACCAAAATACGCGAGACTTAAATTTAATAATTAATCGAGTAAGAGCTTCAGGCATGAAGCCAAGCGAATATTTAAAACTAACAGTACAATGAAAAAAATTGAAAAAAATAAAACAGTAGATGAAGTCATTGAAGACATACAACTGGCTCAGGTTGAAGCCGGTGGAATATTTTTGAGGCAGTGTGAAATTAGGGAAATGACAGTTGAGGAATTGCTAAACCTGCTAATTCCAAATAAGGTTGACTTTACAATAAAATTTAAAAAATAATTTTAACAACAAAACAAAAAAACAAAAAACATGGAATTAGAACTTAAAATTTACGGTTATTTATGTGCCACAAGTATTTTCACTATAAATGGTGTAGATGCAGACTATGAAGATTTTGGCGAAAAATATGATAGAGATTCAAAAAACGCAGACGATTACACTTGTGGTAATATGCAATTTACTGGAAACCCATCAACAACCGAAATTTTATTAAAATACAAAATAACCGAAGAAGAATATCAAGAAGTAGTTTCAAAACTTGAAGATGGATTGTCTTTTGGTTGTTGTGGTTGGTGTGTCTGATAGCCTTGCCACTAACGTCGCATTTACGAATGTTAAAAAAAACAGATAAAAATGAAAAAATTAAACGTAATTAATTTAAGTGAAAAGAGTTATTTTTTTGAAAATGAGTGGATTGCTCCGAAGTATAAGATTGTAGGTAATGAAGAATATTTTCAAATTTCAGCAGGAGAAGAATTAAAATTTTTGAATAATAAATTCCATCATATTTTATCTTCATTCTTTGTTTTAGCACGAAAATTGGCAAAATATAGAGAAAATCCAACTTATTTTATTTTTGATAATACAACAGACGTTATATTAAAAACAGAAATTATAAATAGATTTATTTACAATTATTCAAAATATCTTTATATTGAAGCTGAAACAAATGAAATTTTCGGAAGAGTTTGGCATAAAGAAAAACAAGAATGGATTATAGAAAAAATTGGAGACTATAAAGAAAAAGATTTTTGTGAATTAACATAAAAAAATAAACATGGAAAAGAATATAGGATTTAGAATTACGTGCCCCATGAATTGGAAAAATGCAAAAACAGAAGAACCAAACTTTGACCATGTCAATTACTTGGTAATTGTTAAAGTTGGTAGTGATTACGTCTATGCTTTTGCTTACTGGGATAGCGAAAAATGGATATACACTAATGTAAAAGATGCAGAGATAGTTGCTTTTACAGAAACAGACCCAAAGTCTATTGCGGTGTCTTTATAGACTTCCGCACAACGTCTTCGGGCTTGGCGAAGTTGCCGAACCGAAAGATAAATTAAAACACAAATTTATCAACTTAAAATAAAGTAAATATGGAACACAAAAATTTGAATAACCAAGAATCTGCCCAATTGGGTATAGGTGGTGTTAGTGGCTGCCTTTATGCTTTCTTATACAATAGTTGTATTCACGAAAGTAGTTGGGCAACTATTAGTTTGCATTATTCCAAAGAAGGTGCAGAAAAAGCAATGCAAGAACACAAACAAAAAGCATTAGATGAATTTAATGAGATGTATGCAAATGATAATGAATTTGAATTTGAATTTGGCGAACACGAAGATTGGTGTGTTGAACCTGTCGAAGTGCTTCCGTAAGGTTTCCACTAATGTTTGGCGGCTTTGCGTCTGTTATTTTGCCTTGCAGACATTTTAAGCCTTAGATAAATTTAATAGGCAAAATAATAGCACCAAACCTCTGTTAGTGGCTGGTGCGGTAAATTAAATTAAAATGTCAAATAGAAAATTGGAACAAAACGAGATTGAAGCGATTACAACTCAACTAAAAGAAATTAATGAATTGCATAACGAATTATTGGAAAGAACGCCCGAAGTTAATCCATTTACGTTTTTGAAAATGTATAACGATTTAAAACACGTTATTCAGGACTATAAACTTGAATTGGAACACAGTCGTAGCACTTGCCACTAACTATGAGATAACCGTACATTTGCTTTATAGCAAACTATTGAAAGGCAAGGAAACAAAGATTTTATAAATTTAACAAAGTAAAAAATGAATATAGAACAAAAAACAAATAATAACACTTCACTTATACAGTTGTTCAATTGTGACAACTCAGAATTGATGGCTAAGATGAAAGATGAAAGTATTGATGTAATATGTATTGACCCTCCATATTTATATCTGACAAATCAAAAGTTGGAGCGTCCGTTTGACGAACAACTATTCTTTTCAGAATGCAAAAGGGTGTTGACAAAAAACGGCTTCATCGTAATGTTCGGGCGTGGAACTTCATTTTATCGATGGAATACGATTTTAGATGATTTTGGATTTACGTTTAAAGAAGAAATTGTGTGGAATAAATCTTACTGTACAAGCCCATTAATGAATTTGTCAAGAATTCACGAAACTGTATCTATTTTCACAAAAGGAAAAGGAATTATTAATAAAGTGAAAGTGCCTTACTTGGAAATGAAAGGGCATGATTTAGATGCTATTATAACAGATATTAAGCGACTTAAAACAACGTTTAAAAACACAAAATCTTTAGATGCTGTTTTGGCATTTTTAGAAAATAATAAAATGGAAAGAGACGATTATGGAAAAGGTGGTGTAACACATCAAGGGGTATTCAAACCAAATCGATGTGTTTCTGTAATTAGTGGCATTAAAGGTGGTTTTAATGAAAAATCAATCATAAGAACAGACCGTACTGATTGTGAAACATTTACAAAGTTTGGAGTAAATGCAGATAAAAGACAAACAGGTGATAGATGTACTAACGCCATGCAATCGATTGCTTTTGGTTTGAATGAGAAATCAATAATAAAACAAGTACGTGACCACTATTCAGCAATTCACCCGACACAAAAGCCAGTGCGACTTTTAGAGCGACTTTTAGCCCTTGTAATTCCTAAAGATAAAGACCTAAAATATATTGTTGTTGCTGACTTTTTCGGCGGTTCATTTAGCACGATGGAAGCGGTCTATAATATGGGAATGCAAGGTATTAGCTGTGAAATTGACAAAGAATATTACGAACTCGGAAAAGAAAGAATCGAAAATTTGCCGCCACGTCAAACATCAATGTTTCCGTAAACAATTAAAAACTTAATAGAAGGTATCACCTGCTCGTGACATTAATATCATGAGCAAAATAAATAAAATAATTAATAAAATTAAAAACAAAAATCATGGAAACATTTAAAAAATTATTGATGAATTATCTTGACGAAAAAATAGAAGAAGCTGGATTTCTTGCAAAAAACAAGACAAGAACTGAAGATAAAAGCAAATACAAAGCTGTAATGAGAGCTTATATGAAAGTTCGGATGTTTATTGAAAATTATTAAAATTATTATTAACAAATTAAAAACAAAAATTATGGACATTAAAAAATTTACAGAATTTGCAAAAAAGAAAGCACAGCCACAAAGCACAGGGTATTGTGCAAAATATGTAAGACAAGCATTGGAGTATGCAGGTGCTATTGTCAGAAATAGACCCGCTTCTGCAAAAGATTACGGCAGGGTACTTACTGATAACAACTTCAATGTTTTTGAAGGAGTTATCGGAGATGGATATAAACCAATAAATGGCGATGTAATTGTTTGGTATGAAAATAAAAGTACAATTCACGGCCATATTCAGGTGTTTGTTGAAGGCTTTGGTTGGGTTAGCGACTTCAAGCAAAACACTATTTTTCCAAACTTTTCAAAATCAAATATATGGTTATCTGGTGGTTATACAATTTATAGATATTACAATTAAAATAGTTTAATTAAAAAAAAACAAAACAATGAATGAAAATAAATTTAGTTTTTTCAAAGCTCCTATCCGAACGTTAAGACCAATAAAGGCTATAAATTTAAAAGATGCCTATAATTTAATTGTAGGAGATGAATACGAAATTAGAACAATTCAATTGAGAGGTTTATCTGGAGATGAAGCAAAAGAATATAAGATAAATAATTTTGATTTTTGTACTTTTTCCGGAACGTTTGATGTGCGGAAAAAAGAAGGATTGATAAAACATTCCAATTTACTTTGTATTGATTT
>CAZDEU010000008.1:0-42339 GCA_964504265.1 uncultured Bacteroidales bacterium | reverse complement strand
AATTGCCGTTTCAGTAAGTGTTATTTCTTATTCGTAGCCTTTATTAAAAATTTTCTATTTTTCTGTTTCTATCTTCATTTTCCTTGCCGTTATTATGATACAATTCAATGCAAGCAAATTTCTAAAACCTACGAGCCACTGCTATAATCAAATCTTTGTTAAAGGCTTTCAAAGCAAAAGTACCGAATAATTTTATTTTTAATTGCCGGCACTTTAAAAAAACAAAAACGCTGATACACCAACTGACAGAAAAGAATAAAGTAAAATGATAATGTTGCGGAGAACTGATAGAGGAAATGGTTTACAAAATGGTAATACGGAGTGCTAACAATAAAAAGGCGTTCAGCTAATAATATAATAAACACCATTAATATTTAACAATAAAATATGAAATTCAAAAATAACACTCAAAAATGTAAATGATTTACAAATTTTGGGAAAAATATATTTATTATGTAATTTTTATTTGTATATTTGTAATCAAATTACAAAATAACAGATAAAATGATAATTAATTTTTGTGTTCAAAATTTTGGCTCAATAAAAGACAAGCAAACTCTTTCATTTGAGGCAGACAAATCAAAACACCTTGCTGATACTTACATAATAAATTTTGGCAAACAAAGAATTTTAAAACTTGCTTTAATTTATGGTGCAAATGCTTCCGGTAAAACTACAATACTTCAAGCTCTTGATTTTTTAAGAAATATTGTACTTGAACCAAAGCAAAAAAAAACAGACGAATTAGATTTCAATCCATTTTTGTTTGATGCAATTACACCTAAACAAAATTCAATTATATCTTTAGAATTTGTTCAAAATAAAATAAAATATTTTTATGAAGTAGAATTTTGTAAAAAAGCTATTGTTTCAGAAGAATTGAATTTTTACAATCCTAATAAAGCTAATATTTATAAACGAAAAACCAATTTATCAAAGCAATTTGTTGAGATAACTTTTGGCAGTAAAATATCAAAAGATAAAACATTTGAAAAAACCCTTGCAGCAAATACCTTATGGAATAATACTGTTCTTGGTGGTTTTCTGAAAACTAATATTGATTTTAAAGAATTACAAGAAATTATTAATTGGTTCAGAAATTACTTAAATCATATGGTTTATCCCAATACAGATTTTGAAGAGTTTGTAACATCTAGAATTAATGAATCTGAATTTTCAAAATCTGATATTGTTTCAATCTTAAAAAAAGCTGATTTCAATATTTCTGATATTGTTATTGAAGAAGAAGAAAAGAAAATACCTGACGGTTTTATTGAGTTTTTGAAAAATCAGGTTAAAGCACCTAATGATGAGATAAAGAAATTAGAAGAAAAAGGTAAAGTTACTGCCGTAAATATTGAATTCGAACATACTGTAAAAAACATAAAATACAAATTACCGTTAGAATTTGAATCTCAAGGAACAAGACGTTATTTTGGTTTTGCTGGTTTATTAGCTATGTTAATTAAAAATCCAGTAGCAATTTTAATAGACGAGTTAGAGGCTTCACTTCATCCTGACTTGTATTTGCATTTTTTACTTTCTTTTCTCTTAAATTCTAAAAATTCTCAAATTATTGCAACTACTCACAACAGAGAAATTTTAGATAATAAAGACATCTTCAGAAACGATGCAATATGGTTTACCGATAAACAAGAAAGTTGCTCAACTGAACTTTTTTCATTGGCTGACTTTGATAGTTCAGTTGTTCGTAATACTACTAATATTCTAAATGCTTATAAAAGTGGTAAATTAAGTGGAACACCTAATTTGGGCGACACTTTCATTGATTTAAATATATGAGGAAGTCAAAAAAAATTTCAAACAAAATAAATCCTTCTATTGCTATTGTTGTAGATGGGAAAACAGAAGTTTGGTATTTACAAATGCTAAAGCGAAATGAACGAGATATTCGTGTTAGTATAAAACCGGAAATTCCAAACAAAAAAAGTATAGAAGAACAATATAATTTGGTTTGCGATTTGTTAAATCGGGAGTTTACAAAAGTCTTTTGGATAATTGATTTTGATACAGTTATCAAAGAAGAAAATGAGTTGCCAAAAGGGAAAAAATCACCAATCAAGACATTTGATGAATATAGAGCAAGCCTTATTGATAATTATTCTAATGTTGTGGTAATTGTAAATAATCCTTGCCTTGAATTTTGGTTTTTACTTCATTTTGAAACAACCTCAAAATATTTTAATACTTGTTCAAGTGCAGAATTACAACTAAAAAAATACTTGAAGAATTACGAGAAAACACAAAAATTCTTCACTAAGCAAAATGAAGACATTTATTTAAAGTTAAAGCCAAACTTAAAAACAGCTTTACAAAATTCAATTGCTCTTGGAAAATTTGACAATCAAAACCCTACGAAAGCGATGTGCGAAATGGAATTACTATTTCAATCAGACCAGTTGAAAAACATTTTATTTAGCCCCTGTTAAATGTTACATATATAACTTCCATACGATACCTTTGAAAATTATTAAATATTATCTTATAAAAACCCAATGCTTATGTTAGCAAATTTTAATGTATTCAACCTAGCAACTACATCTGTTTTGCTTTGTAATTATTTCATTAATATTCAACTTGCCCGCAATTAAATTATATGATTTTTTTAAAATTTAATGATAAAAACTATTTTTTATATCATAAAATGAAAAAATGTTGTAATATTGTTAGTTTTCATTGAATGAAAAAAAACAATCTTGAAGAAATGAAAAAATGCTTAATTTTGAAAAAAATTGATATAGAATGATGCATAATATTGACAATATATTATTTTGGAAAAACTCATTAGGGTTATTGACACTTAAACAATTTTCGGGGAATAGACATAAGGATAAGTACATCCTACTTAATGGTATTAAAGGAAATTTATGTTTAGATATTGCTCCAAGTAATGACACAAAAGACTTTTATTTTTCTTCTGCTTGGTCAAGCAATATTAAAAATTTTGTTGTTGCAAATAAAGAAAATGTGTTAGTTTACAACTGGAAAATTAAGGAGGTGAAAAAATATTCTTCAAATCAAGTAATTAATAATCTTGTTAAATTCCACAACCATTTAATTGGTACATCGCAAAGAAGCGAAGACGATATAATACCATTTGTACTAGGCATATTCAGGAGATTGAGAAATCTTTACAATGAAAAAACAAATCCTCTTGATTCATTAAATCAGTTGTTTTTGTTATTATCTGCTAAAGATGGACTACCTGTAAATAATCCGATTTGGGGTATTGATGAGGATGTTAGACCACATACCGAGCTAATAAAATATATTGAGGAGTTTAAAAAAGGTATATCTGGTAATACTCCTGATATAGATTTAGTTTTTCGTCATTCATTAGGAACTGTTTTTCAAGAAGCTCAAAAAGAAGTTTTATTCTTTGATAGGCAATTGTCATTATTCTCTTCAGGTACTCTATCGGATATTTATCAAACTAGAAAGATTTTATATTCAAGTGTTCATCACACACCTTCTTACTTAGCAAGGTGCATCGTTGAAAGTGTATTGGATGAAATTGATTTAAAAAATAAAGCAGCATTAAAGATTTTTGATCCATCATGTGGTTCTTCGGAATTTCTTGTAGAAGTATTAAAACAGCTTTCATCAAGAAATTACCAAGGCAAAGTTGCAATTTGTGGTTGGGATAACTCGGAAACGGCAATTAAAACATCAAGATTTCTTTTAACTTATGAGAAAAGAAACTGGGTTGATAGAATGAATTTTACATTAAAGTTGGTTCCAGATTCGTTAAAAGAAAATTGGGAAAATGATTTTGATATAATTTTAATGAACCCCCCATTCGTTTCTTGGGAACAGTTGGATAAAGCATCAAGAGAAAATACCCAAGTTTCACTAGGTAGAGTTTTTGATGGCAAACCAAATCAAGCAAGTGCTTTTTTTTACAAAGCAGTACATTCTTTAAAAGCAGATGGGATAGTTGGAACAGTATTACCTTCTTCTATATTGATGCTTGATGCATATAAAAAACTGCGAAATGAGATTCAGGAAATATCTTCCATTAAACTCGTTGGAAAACTTGGAAACTATGTTTTTGAAGATGCCTTGGTTGATGTAAGTATTTTAATTGTAAGTAAACCAAAAACAAACAATTCTCCTCTAGTTATTTGGACGAATAATGAGAAAGGAATCGCTAGTGAGGCACTTAGTGATTTCAGAAGAATGCGTTATTCCAATTCGCCATCAGTTGAAAAAGATAATTATTCCATTTACTTTCCAACTTACGAATTACTTGATTCATGGAAGCCGATATCTGCTAATCAGAACATGTTATTAAATAAATTAAATATTCTTGTTAATACTGATAGATTGGTTAGAGTAGAGGATATTTTCAATGTTAAGCAAGGAGTTAGAACTGGAAATAATCAGGTGTTTAAAATTGATAAATTAGTTTTTAATAAACTTCCAGATGGAGAAAAACAATATTTTAAAAAATGCATTGATAATAGTAGTATAAAGGAAAGTCAAATTGAAGTACATAATTATGTATGGTTTCCTTATTCTTGTATAGATGGTAAGTTGTTAATAACAAGCGAAGAACAATTAATATCAGAAGTTAATTATTTCTATCATAATTATCTATACGAAAACAAAGATGTCCTATCTTCAAGAAAAAAGAAAATACCTTATTGGTGGGTATTAAGTGATCCTGCTCCTAGATTAATACCTTTAAAAAAGGCTATTGTGTCAACTGAATTTGGAATGTCAAATTCATTTGCTATTGACTCAAAAGGCGAATATTTAGTTGAAAGAGGATATAGTTGGCAAGCAAAAAAAGAATTTATTGATTTTGATGATTACTATTTCTATTTAGCAATTTTTACAAGTTCATTTTTTGATAGATTGCTTTCTATTTATTCAAAACAATTGGCGGGTGGTAACTGGTTTGATTTAGGGAAAAAATTCACTAAAGATATTCCAATACCTAAAATTTCTGACAAAATTACTGATTATGAAGAATCATCAATATTAAGTAGAGAATCTCCGGTTTATAAGAAAATGGTTCAGTATGGAATGGATATTTCTATTGGTGAATTTTATAATAATTTCGATAGAGACAATTTAATTAAAGAGTTTATTTATCCAATTCTTTAATTTTTTTTGCATGAAAAAGATAGTTGAAGATATTAAAAATGCGTGTTCTGGTTTATTCGATAAAAAATTAGTTTTTTCTTCATTAAATAAAGAAATTAATCGAGCATTTGTTATTTCAGGTAACGAGTTAAGTCCAGCATTTAATAATCACAATGGAGTATTTGAAAATATAAATACTCTAAAATGGTTCAATAATTTTTGGATTTATATTGAAATAAATTTTGAGCCCATACCATTAGAATCGAAATTCCCAAGAGACTATAATAAAAAGAAATATTTTGAATTACAAGATAGCAATTACCTTAAGATTAAAAATCAATACTACAATGTGAAAGTTTCAATTTCTGTTTTTCAAGGAGGTTATCAGGCAAATGAAAAAAAACAATTATTCAGAGCTGAGTGGGATAATTTTGATGATAATAAAATTCATCCTCAACCACATTGGCACATTTACCCTAAAGAAAACCTAATATCTGGAGAAGATGATATTATTGATTTTGACATAAGCGAAAAAGATGATTTTTTAGAAGATACAAGTTTAAAAAAGATAGATTTGAAGAGAATGCACTTTGCAATGAATGGTCAATGGTCACATAATGGGACGCAAATACATAGAATTAACGATTCGAAGGTTCTTGTAAATTGGTTTGTTGGGGCATTAGGACATATTAAAGAACAACTAAAGGAAACTAAATCAATTAAACCCTAATTGAGTAAACTGCCCCATCAATAAAGTTTAGCTGGGAGAGCCTTACACACCAATTTACGTAAGTACCTCGTTTTAAGCATAACCTTTAGACAAAACACATTTTTTATATTTCTTAATTCTTCGTTATTACCCTATTTGTAACCCCAGCAACTCCCTCATCTCCACCAAGGTTTCCATCTTTTTGCAAAAAGCAAAACGGACGGTTTTGGTTATTAGACCTTTTTGGGAGTAGAATGAAAAGCCGGGTACTGTAGCTACTCTTGTTTTTTGGATTAATTTGCGGCTAAAGTCGAAGTCGTCGGTTGCTTTTAATTTGTCGAAAAGTTCATTTGTTTCGGCTATAACGTAATATGCACCTTTGGGGATGTATGGAGTAAATCCTGCTTTGGTAAGTGTTTCTAAAATATGTTGTCGCGAAATATTATATTTAACAGCTAAATCATCATAATAACTTTGTTCAAATCCTAGAGCAAAAGCAGCAGCATGTTGAAGTGGGGTAGGGGCACCAACTGTAAAAAAATCATGTACTTTTCTTATTCTCGAAGTTATTGCAGGCGATGCAATAGCCCAGCCAACTCGCCATCCTGTTACTGAATATGTTTTTGAAATAGAATTTATTGTAATTGTTCTTTCTGACATGCCATCAATAGATGCGAGCGATATATGTTTATTGTCATCATATATAATATGTTCATATATTTCGTCGGTAATAGCGAAAGTATCCCATTTAATGCATAAATCGGCAATAAATTTCAAATCCTTTTCTGAAAAAACTTTTCCTGTAGGGTTGTTGGGAGTATTTATGATGATAGCTTTAGTTTTATTATTAAAAGCAGCGGCAAGTTCATCATAATCTATTTCCCATGTTGGAGCTAATAAATTAACATATCGTGGAGTAGCGCCCGACAAAATAGTATCGGGACCGTAATTTTCGTAAAAAGGTTGAAAAATTATTATCTCATCGCCGGGATTTATAATAGCTTTCAGAGTAGCAATCATAGCTTCGGTAGCACCACAGGTAACTGTAATATCAGTTTCGGGATTACATTTAATTTTATTGAATCTTTCGGCTTTAATACTTATGGCTTGCCTTAGTTCAGGCTCTCCGAAAGTTACAGGATACTGATTCTGATTGTCGTTAATAGCTTTAATAGCTGCTTCTTTAATAGCGTCAGGGCTGTTAAAGTCGGGAAAACCTTGCGATAAGTTAAGCCCGTTCATAGAGTCACTTATTCTCGTCATCTCACGGATAACTGACTCAGTAAAAGTTTCGGTAATATGAGATAAATTCTTCATAGTAATTAATTTAAAGATATTTCAACAAAACGACCATAATGCTCCCATTGTTCAGTCCATGTGCCCTTTTCAATTTCAGACATTTTTACATCACAATTTTCAAACAATTTTTCATAATTCCTAACCCAACATTTATTGTGTTCGTATCCATTACTATTAGTTTGGTCGTCATTAAATTCAACAAGTATAATTTTATTCTTTGCAATTCTTTTAAATTCAGATGCTACAGTTTTAATTAAGTTAGCATCAACATAAATTAAAACAGCGTCGCAGACAAGAATATCGAAACTCTTATCAGCAATACCTGAAAGATGTTTGATATTACCCCATTCAAAAGTAATATTTGGAAAAGAATTTTTAGCAGCATAAGAATTGGCATATTTAACGTTGTTTTTATTTATGTCGATACCTTTATACACTACATCAGGAAAATGCTTTGCAAAAAGAAAGATATTAGTTCCTTTACCGCAACCTATTTCCAAAACATTATCAAAATCTTGAGATTCTTTAATAATTGAAACTAATTTTAATCGGTGAGGGTGGTTCAAATCGGCATCATTAAGTTCACCTTTAGAAAAACTTTTATCAATTAGGTGGCGGTATTTCCAGAGTAAAAACTGAAAAGAAGAACCAGCAGGAATAATTTTCTTATATATTTTTTTTATAATGCTCATAAAAATATTTTTTAACCGCAATGGTTTACCAAATCAATTATAATATTTAACGTTTTTAGCTTTTGGATTTTATTGTATTTTTAAGTTAAAAAACATATTAAATTGAAAATAAATTCGTCAAAATGTAATTTATTTATTATAAAATTTCCTAACTACATAAATAACATAATCAAGTTCTTCTTCGCTTATTTCGACATTCATAGGTAAGGAGCAAACTTCGCGGCTCAGAGCTTCTGTTTCGGGAAAGCCCCTGTCGGTAAGATTAAGTGCTTTATGCTTATAATAAGGTTTGCGGAATTGAGTAAGTACTTCAACACCATTTTCTTTCAAAAAATCAGAAAATTCATTGCCTTGTTTTGCTCTTAAAGTATAATTTTGATAAACATGGTCGAAGCCGGGTTTGTCGTAATGAGGAAGCAGAAGGTCAGGTAAATCAGAAAGAGCTTCTTTATATTTATTAGCAATATATTTACGTCTGACAATCCATTGGGGCATATAACTTAATTTAATATCTAAGAATGCAGCCTGCAAATTGTCGAGCAAACAAGTAAAACCATGACCGTGATATTCACCTGTTTCTCTTTCTTCGCCGTTAAATCTCATTCTGCGGGCAAAATCAGCAACTTCTTTATTGTTGGTAGTAATAGCACCGCCATCGCCATAACCGCCAAGTATTTTAAAAGGATAAAAACTAAAACAACCTGTAAGACCCCAAGCACCAGCACCTTTACCATTAATAGTAGAGCCAAGACTTTGGCAAGCATCTTCAACAACAGCTAGATTATATTTTTCGGCAATTTCCATAACTCTTGGCATATCAGCCATCCAACCGCTTAAATGAACAGGCATAATACCTTTGGTACGTTCAGTAATAACATCTTCAATCTTATCGACATCAATATTAAAATCTTTGGTAACATCAACAAGAACTGGAGTAGCACCAACATTAACAATAGCAGAGCAACTTGCAACAAAAGTATGAGCAGGGACAATAACTTCGTCGCCTATTCCAATACCTGCGGCACGTAACGAAAGATGCAAAGCGTCGTAACCACTATTAACGCCCACTGCGTATTTTGTGCCGACAAACTTGGCAAGATTTTCTTCAAAACTCTTTAGCTGTTGCCTGTCAATTAAATCACCTTTCGACATTACTTCAAAATAAGCGGCATCAAGTTCTTCTTTAATCATGCCATATAGTCTGGCAGGGTCAACAAATCTGATTTTTCTTTTTTCCATTAGTTAAATTTATAAGATTTCTTTTATGGTTTCAATAATTTTATTAAAATCGGTGTAGTAAGCATCTTCAATATCAGAAGAGGCAGGAGCGGGGCAATCGGGTAAGCAAACTCTTTTAATAGGTGCTTTTAGATATTTAAAAGCCTTTTCTGAGATATTAGCAGCAATTTCGCCGGCAAAGCTGCCTGTTTTCCAAGCTCCGTCGGCAATTACAAGTTTGCCAGTTTTTTTTACTGAATTAATTATTAATTCTTCATCATAAGGCTTTATTGTCCTTAAATCAATAAGTTCAACATTGATATTCTCTCTAACAAGAGCATCGGCTGCTTTTTCGGCTTCTACCATCATATAAGAATAAGAAACCAAAGTAATGTCTTTGCCTTGCTTTCTGATAATTCCTTTTCCGATTGGGATATCATACATGTGTTCAGGAACTTCTTGCTGAAGTTTATATAGCCATCTGTCATCAATAAATACAACAGGATTATTATCAAAAATGGAAGATATTAATAAACCTTTAGCATCGTAAGGAGTAGATGGAGCAACAACTTTTAATCCGGGTATATGAGCAAACAAAGAATGTAACGCTTGAGAATGTTGAGCAGCTTGTTCACCGCCTCTATTTACAATAAGCCAAAATACTACAGGAACATTAGATTTGCCTCCGTTCATATAATGCCAGTTAGCAGCTTGATTAATGATAGGGTCAAAAGCATAAAGAGCAAAATCAACACGAGGATGAACTACAACAGCTTTCATTCCTGCAATAGCAGCGCCAACTGCAGCACCTGTCATTGCATTTTCAGAAACAGGAGTATCAATAACTCTGTCTTCGCCAAACTCATCAACAAGACCATTACAAGTATTACCAACATACCATGGACTTTTAACGCCTTGCCCTATAAGCATTACAGAGGCATCTTTTTGCATGCTCAGGATGAGTGCTTCATTTATAGCATGTCCAAAATTTATTTTTCTATTCACTAAACACATAATTACAAAGATCCTCCTTTTTGGGTTTATTACTTTCGACTGAAAAAAGATGTGCTTCGTCTACTTCTTTAGTTACATCATGATTAATTTTATTAAAATCATCTTCGCAAGCCATTTTGTTATTTATAAGAAAATTCTCAAATAAAGCGATTGGGTCTTTTCTTAACCATGATTCCACTTCGTGCTTGGGTCTGATGTCGGTATGGCTACCCTGAATATTATCGTCTGGTCCTACATGACCGCGAAAACGATAAGTAAGAAATTCCATAAAAACAGGACCATTACCTTGTTTGCAATATTCAACAGCTTCTAATGCAGCTTCATAAACATCAAGGACGTTATTACCGTCTATCCTGTATTTTTTAATTTTAAAAGGGTCAGCAATATTAAATATTTCAGGATTAGTTCTTATTTCATTAATAGGGAGGTGAGTAGAATATAAATTATTTTCACAAGCAAAAATTATGGGTAGTTTTTTGAGAGCAGCAAAATTGAGAGATTCATATAAAACTCCTTCGCCTGTAGCACCATCACCAAAAAAACTAACACAAACATTTTTTTGTTTTCTTATTTTAATGGCAAGGGATGCACCGAGAGCGAGAGAAACAGTTCCTGAAACAATAGGAACAATACCAAGAACACCGTTTTCGGGAGAAATAAGGTGCATAGAACCACCACGACCTGATGAACAGCCTGTTTCTTTACCGTAAATTTCGGCTATCATTGCTTTCATACTTCCGCCTTTAGCAAGATAATGACCATGCGAGCGATGATTACCAAAAATATAATCTTCTTTTTCAAGTACTGCACATAAACCTGTTGCAACGGCTTCTTCGCCTGAATATAAATGGCAGGGTGTCTTAATTTCACCTTTATTAATGGGTTCGACCAGGCTTTCTTCACTTATGCGTATTCTTTGCATAGTTTTATAAAGCCCAAGTAAAAACTCTTTGGAATAAGTCATTTAATATTAATAAGTTAATTTTAAAAATCAATTTTTAAATACGGCTGACAAAGTTAGAATAATTATTTTTATGTCAGTAATAAAAGAATGTTCTTTGACATATTTCATTTGCAAACGTTTTTTTTCGGGCCATATTACTTCCATATATGTTTTGTCGGGGTCGTCTGATCCTTCAAGAAGTTTTGCTTCGTCGGAGTTCCACACCGATGCGTAGTCAGTAATGCCCGGTTTAACGCTTAAAATTATTTTTTCTTCATTAGTAAACAAATCAGTAAAATATTTAACATCGGGGCGGGGACCAACAACACTCATCTGACCTATGAAAACATTAATAAACTGAGGTATTTCATCTAATTTAGTTTTTCTGAGAAATTTTCCGACTGGAGTAATTCTCGAATCACTTTTAGTAGTAGAAGAAGGACCAATTTTATCAGCATCAACAACCATAGTTCTGAACTTATACATTTTAAATAATTTACCATTTTTACCTACACGAGGAGCTTTATAAAAAACATCGCCAAAATCGTAAAAATATATTACAAAAATTAAAATTAATAAGACAGGAAAAAGTAATAACAATGCAGTTAGGCTGAACAAAAAGTCGAAAATACGTTTTAACATTTTTTTATTTTATTAATGTGAATGTTAAACTGAAAGTATAAACAAATTGATAATGTATTTATTGTTTTATTAATTAATTTTACAAAAGTATATTTTTTATTGTAATTGCAACAATATATTCAAATGCACTTAATATATTCTTTTGTACATAAAATGGTTATTTATTCTACTAATTAGTAAATATATTAGATTAAAATAATATAATATTAAACTAAGTTAAAATTATTTGATGCTCATTATATGCAATGTGAGATTATTATTTTATTAAATATAAGCGGTCAGCGTTCATTAGCTTTACTTTGCTCAGTTTTTTCTGTCAACAATATGATGAAGGTTTTTTGATTGTTAGGATGTGTTGTCCATGCGTTTCCCAATCAATATTGATAATGTATATATTTTTTTAATATTTAATTTAGATAAATGTTTAAATTAAAATGATTATGAAGATTTCACACTTTGTGAGTTATTCTCAATTATTTAAAACTTCAGATATATATAATTTTCTTTTATTATTTGCCTCTTCCTTGAATAATAATAAGAGCTGTATAAATAAGAATTTTAAAGTCCATAGCTAGCGACATATTTTCGATGTATAAAACGTCGTATTTAAGGCGTTCTATCATTTGATCAACATTTTCAGCATAACCGTATTTAACTTGCCCCCACGATGTAATACCTGGCTTTACCTTGTGCAAAAGTTTATAATGAGGTGCTTTTTCAACAATTTGTTCAATATAATGTTGTCGTTCGGGTCGTGGTCCTACAAGCGACATTTCGCCAATTAAAACATTATAAAACTGAGGTATTTCGTCAAGTCGTACTTTTCTTAAAAACTTTCCAAAAGGAGTAATTCTCGAATCATTTTTTGAACTTAACTGAGGTCCATTTTTTTCGGCATCAACATACATTGAGCGAAATTTGTGAATATAAAATGCTTTGCCATGAAGTCCTATTCGTTGATGTGAATAGAATATTGGTCCCTTTGATGACATTTTAACTCCAATAGCTACAGCAATATATACAGGAATTAGAATAATAAGACAAATAAGAGATACAATGATATCAAAAAATCTTTTCATAAATTTTTGCCAAGGAGGCAATAAATCGGGATAAATCTGTATTAAAGGAGCATGAAAAATACCTGTCATTTTTACTGAACCTAAAAGTATGTCGTGCATACCAGGTATTATCTTAATAACAATGTTATTGTCTTCCAGCTTTGTTATAATATTTTCAATTGTTTTATGTTCTGATGGTTCAATAGCAATTATTACTTCTTCAACCTTGTATTGTTCAATAATATCTTTAAGGTTATGATATGATCCTAAATTTGGAATATATTGTTCCAAATTATATTCAGGGTATTCTTTAACATACACAAAACCAACAAACCTGTTACCTGCCGATATTTCCTGATTCTCAATTTCTCTATAAATTGATGTTGCATTGCCATTACTACCGACAATTAAGGTGTTAAAACCAATTAATTTTTTTTGAATTTTACTGGCTGTTATTGTGCTTAAAATAAACCTAAAAGCAAATGTTATAAAAAAATGTACAGTAAAAAGAAATACAAACGAACTATAATAATTCTTATACGAAATAACAACATCGTCTAATATAAGGAAAAAGAATATAAATAAACAACCTATCAAACTTTGCATTAAAGTTTGTCCTAATTCACGTAATCTTGATTTGCGGTATATTTTGCTGTAAGTACCTGTTATTACATAAAGAAAAATCCAGAAAAAAGGAACAAAAATAAGTCCTAAATATAGTTTTGGGTCTGATAATATGCTTTTGAAATCGTTGATTATTAACAGTTCAATAGCTTGTTTGCGATATAAATAAAGCATTCCCCACGATAGCATGGCAGCTACTACATCTAAAACAAGATATTTAAAAACCTGTATTCTTTTGTTCATATCATCAATTTCAAAAATGCAAAAGTTTTATATTATCAATCAATATTTCAGGGCTATCAACATCATCTTCTTTTGATACTCCAATAAATACTTTAAAATCATTAGCATTAATTTCACGGCTTACTACTGTAGTAAAGTTAATGTAAATCTTTTTCCATTCATCACTTTTATTTATCACAACCACAGGGTGTTGAACTGTATTTGATGATTCATTAATGAATAATCCAACTGTAAAAGCATTATTTGTTTTATAGTTTAATTCGAGAAATACAGCAGATTCGTTATTAGGTAAAACATAAGCTAAATTTGAAGCACCTTCATAAATGCGTTTAACAGAATTAAGAGAAATTAGCCCTGAAAGACCTTCAAAACATTGAGAAGGATTAGATATTTTAATTATTGTTGTATCACTTTTAGATGTATTTTCAATTGAAATGCCACCTTGGTCAAAATCTTCTTTCCATACAAATTGAGTAGAAGAAGAATAAGTTGTAGACAATACTCCTAAATCAGTAATATTTTCTTCAATTAAATCAATTTCTTTTTCAATTGAATTATAAAAGGGATAAATTGCACGAGTTGAAGCAGTGCCGTTTAATTGGATACCAGGTTTTATTGTAATTTTATGTTTTCCATTTTTTAAAATTGGGATAATAGCAGGCAGCTCAAAAGCCCCAATAATGTCATCTTCAACATATATCCAGACATCTGTTATTTTATGTGATGCAGAACCTTCGGTGCTGTAGTCTGTTGTTAAGTTTATTGCATCAATTTTAATAAAAGATGGTATTTCTTCATCTGGATTAATAAATTCGCAAGACGAAAGCAACAATGTTACAAATAAAAGACAAAAAAACGATATTTTATTTTTCTTAAATAAAAACATTATAAAGTTAAAAATCAAAAAAAGCAATTTTATATAAATATATGCGAAACGTTTATATTTAAACATTATTGCTTTAATTTTTACTAAATAGTTAAAGCTTAAGCGAGCAAGGTAGGGCTTGTAATAAGTTTGTCCATAATTCTGTATGCTACATCAAGAGCATTGTAGCCATCAACAATAGTAACCGAAGGTTCAATATTTTTAATAATAGAATTATAGAAACTTTGCAATTCTGTTTTTATAGCATTAAGCTGTATTATTTCAGGTTTTTCAAAAAATATTTGCTTAGGAGCTTTCCCATTTCCTAAATCTAAAATCATAGCAAAAGGGTCATCATTATTAGTTTCAGCATCTTTAAGCCTAATTATTTCAGTTTCTTTTTTAAGGAAGTCAACTGCTATATAAGCATTTTTCTGAAAGAAACGTGATTTTCGCATATTTTTAAGCGATAATCTGCTTGCAGTAAGATTAGCAGCACAGCCGTTGTCGAATTCAATTCTGGCATTTGCAATATCAGGTGTATCGCTAACAACAGCAACACCGCTGGCACTTATTTTCTTAATCCCCGATTTAACTACACTCATAACAATATCAATATCATGAATCATTAAATCTAAAATAACAGGCACATCGGTACCACGAGGGTTAAACTGAGCCAGCCTGTGTGTTTCAATAAACATAGGATTAGAGATATAAGGCGAAGCAGCCAAAAAAGCAGGATTAAATCGTTCGACATGCCCCACCTGAACTTTAACTCCTGCTTCTGATGCTATGTCGATTAATTCTTTAGCTTCGTCTAAGGTAGTTACAATTGGTTTTTCAATAAAAACATGTTTAGATTTTTTTAAAGCTGCCGAAGCACATTCAAAATGAGATATTGTTGGGGTAACTATGTCAACAACGTCGACATTTTCAATAAGCTCTTCGGCATTATCAAAAGCTTTTATATCAAACTCATCACTTACCTGATGCTTAATTTCTTTATCGGGGTCATAAAAACCTACTAATTCCCAATCTGATATTTCTCTTATACATTTAATATGAATTTTCCCGAGATGCCCTGCACCAAAAACTCCAATTTTAAGCATATTGAATTATATTTTTAAAGCAAACTAAAATATTTTATTTTTTTACAAAAGTAAACTTTTTTAAACTCTGTTAAATGCTTATTTTCGCAAAATAAATAACATTAATAAAATTTTATTAACAATTTAAGTAAAATGAAGCGAGAGGATAGTTATCGTCATCAGGGTTTAAGGCGTAAACTTGTTGAAAGCATTAAACAAAAAGGCATTACAAACGAATTAGTATTAAAAGCTATTAGTGAAGTGCCACGTCATTTATTTTTAGATTCTTCTTTTTTAGAATACGCCTATCAGGATAAGCCTTTTTCTATAGGATGGGGACAAACCATTTCGCAACCTTATACAGTTGCATTTCAGACACAGTTGTTAGAAGTTAATAAAGGTGATAAAATATTGGAAATTGGTACTGGCTCAGGTTATCAGGCTACAATACTTTATTTAATGGGGGCTAAAGTTTTTACAATTGAACGTATGAAACCTTTATATCTTAAGACAAAAACCTTATTAAATGATTTAAATTATTATCCCCGATTGTTTTATGGTGATGGTTATAAAGGACTGCCTACTTATGCTCCTTTCGATAAAATACTTGTTACAGCCGCAGCACCCGAAATACCTGAAGCACTTAAAATGCAACTAAAAATTGGCGGTATGCTTGTTATACCAGTAGGGCAGGGGAGTGTTCAGGAAATGATAAGATTAAAAAGAATTGCAGTCCAAGATTTTCAAACAGAAAGATTCGGTGCTTTCAGCTTTGTGCCTATGCTCGAAAATAAGAATAATAATGGAGTTTATTAACTCATTGTATTTAGGCATATCACTTGATAAACTCTATTTATTGAATATATGTTTTGAAAATATATGAAATATTTATATATATTATTCAATATTAATATAAGGTAATATTTTTTTGTAAAGTTCGTCTGTAAATAAATCGCATTTTTTAATATCTTCTGTTTTTTGAAATTTGCCATGTCTTTCGCGATAATTAATCAATGCCAAAGAAGTGTTATAAGTAAAATAAGGGTGAGTTCTTAATTCTTCAAGGCTTGCGTCATTTACATTTATTTTTCTTATAACATCTTTATTTACAGTAATATAAGACTCAATTTTTAAAAATTTTATTGTATCCATTTTATTAATTTCTAACAATTGTTCTTTATTGCAAAAGCCTCCAAGTTTTCGCCTTTGTTTTATAATTTGTGTAGCATAATATTTACCAATACCAGGTATATCCATTAATTCCTTGTCCGATGCTGTATTGATTTCTACAATTTGGATTTGTTTTTCCTCTTTAAAATTTGTTTTTTGTTGATATTTATTATGTTTAAAATTACTATCATTTTGGGATGGTAATAAAATATAAGGTTCCAAAATTTTATAATCTTTATTGCTTATACACCAAAGTTTGGCTACATCTTCTTTAGCATAAAATTTTCCTCCCTTCGCTTCAAATTTTTTGATAAGTTCGGCTTGTTTTTCGCTAAAACCCATTTTTATCCATTGCTCTTTGTTTAAACCATTAGGGTTAAATTCAAAAGGTGTTAATTGTTTTTGTTGGCTTTCTTTTGAATAATCTGTTTTATTATAAGGTTTATAATTATTGTAATTATTGTAAACCTTTTTATATTCTTGTTTTTGTGAAAGAATTTTTTTCAATGTGTCGAAATGTTTTTCAGATATTTCGAGTGTATCTGACAACGATTTGTCAATTTTGGGGTAAGGAAAGTAAACTCTTATAACAATTACAATAATTATTATTGACATAAGAATTATTATTCCTCTTCTTTCCGATTTATTTAAATCTAAATATTCGGCAATTAATTGCCATATTTTCTTATATTGCATTTTTTTTTCAAATTTAAAGCAGAATAAAAAAAATGTAAAGTGCTATTTAGTATTAATGTTATTTTTAATTTTGAAATGGGTCATTTGATGAGTATTTTCACTAAAACAATTAAACGAGCATGTTATAAAGAACACGCAAAGAGAAAATAATTAGCAGACGACTTCTATGCAATGCCTTTGAAAATTAATAAATTTAATTGTATGAAAATTAATAAAGATAAAATTAAGTCTATTTTTAAACCAGAAGGTTTTAAAATTTTAGTTTTATCTTTATTTACTAAGCCTCCATTGTCGATTTTGCTTAATATATCGAAACGTCTTGTCTTGCCTGGTTTTGATGGCTTACCACTATATGATGTTGCAAAATTTTTCTTTAAAGGTATTTTAAAAGGTTCAATAACATCAAGAGCAGCCTCGTTGTCGTTTAAATTTTATCTTGCACTTTTCCCTGCTATATTATTCTTTTTTACTATAATTCCTTATGTTCCTGTGCCTGGATTTCAGGAAAGTTTATTGAATTTGATGAGCAATGTTCTTCCTCCTACTACTTACGATGTTGTACACGAAACCGTGTTCGATATTATTACTCGTCAACGCGGTGGGTTATTATCAATAGGTTTTTTGATGGCTTTGTATTTTGCAACTAACGGTGTTAATGGTATAATTGAAGCCTTCAACGAAACATATCACAGCAGGGAAACACGCGGTGCTGTGAAACAAAGACTTATAGCTGTTGTTTTAGTTTTCATAATATGTTTTGTTCTAATAATTGCTACATCTCTTATTATTGGCAGCACCGCACTTTTCAATTATCTTGAATCTGTTCATATTATTATGGACAGTTTTGCATATTATCTGATTATGTTAGGGAAATGGGTTATAGTTGTTGCAATGTTTTTCTTTTGCATATCATTCTTATATTATCTTGGACCTGCCAAAAAGAAAAGATATCGTTTTATTTCGGCTGGAGCTACATTAGCTACAATTTTGTCTATTGCCGCTTCACTTGGTTTCAATTATTACATTTTGAATTTTTCAAAATATAATACTTTGTATGGCTCTATTGGTACCTTAATTATAATATTATTGTGGATTAACTTTAATGCAACAATACTTTTAGTAGGTTTTGAACTTAATGCTAGTATTATTGAAGCAAGGAAAAATAAGTCAGAACAATATTTGCTAAATAATTCAAATGAATTTTTAGCTAAGAACGAAAAGTAATTAGTTACAATTCGCCTATATCTTCGTTCCAAATATTTGGATTTTTGTCTATAAAATCTTTCATCATATCTATACATTCTGGCAAATCTAAATCAATAATCTCTATGCCATGCTCTTGCATAAATTCTTTAGCACCTTCAAAATTTCTTGATTCGCCAACTATAACCTTTGGTATCTTAAACTGAACTATTGTCCCTGCACACATATAACAAGGCATAAGAGTTGAATAGATTACAGTATTTTTAAAAGAGCCAATTCTGCCGGCGTTGTTCAGGCAATCCATCTCGCCATGCAAAATAGGATTATCTTCCTGAACTCTTTTATTATGACCTTTTGAAACAACTTTACCTGATTTAACAAGAACAGAACCTATTGGTATTCCGCCTTCGTTTAAACTTTTTTTTGCCTGTTCTATGGCAATTTTCATAAATTCATCCATTTTGAGTTTTTTCTTGTAAATATAAAAAAAATGTTGTTCATTAATAAAATTTTACAAAAATCTTATTATTACAATATTTAATGTCATTAACCTTACAATCGAAATCTCAAAATTATCAAAAATTAAAAATCAACAATCATAAATTCAGTTCGCCTATTATTTGCTCTGCCTTCTTCAGTATTATTGGTATCAATAGGTTTGCTTTTACCATAACCTTTATAAACCATTCTGTTTTGTGCTATTCCTTTAGAAGAAAGATAGTCATAAACTGCTTTTGCTCTGTTTTCAGATAATTTCAGATTATGTTCATCAGTACCAACATTATCGGTATGCCCGCTAATTTCAACTTTTATAGCAGGGTTCTCTTTCATTAAATCTAATAATTTATTTAATTCAACGCTTGATTCAGCCTTTAAGTCGTATTTATCTGTATCAAAAAATATGTTTTTTAACACTATACTTTGGTTTTTCTTTATAGGTTTTAATGGGATATCTTTTAAGAAAGGCTCGGTATGTTGATGTAGACCAGTAATAGTAAAGTTTTCAGAATAAAAAAGATATGATTCTTTAGATACATTAAGTGCATAATTTTTATTGGTAGGTATGCAAACTAAAAATTCGCCCGAAATTTTATCAGAAAATGATTCAACAACAACATTATTTGATTCTAAATCAATGAGTTGAAATTTTGCTTTAAGTTTTTCCTGAGTTTCGCTGTCATAAACAATACCTTTAAAATAATTAACTTTATTGGGACGAATATGTTGAGGCATCTCAAAAGTAAAAATATCAAAATTACCAAAACCTTCAAGTTTGTTGGAACTAAAATAAGCTAAATCGCCATTAGCATTAACAAGTAAGCTTACTTCATCTTCGTAAGTGTTAATAGGATAACCAAGATTTTCGGGAAATTCCCATTTACCATCTTCATTTAATCGAGAAACGAAAAGATCCATCCCCCCCATACCAATATGATAATCTGAAGAAAAATATAAAGTTCGACCATCGGGATGTATAAAAGGCGACATTTCTTGTCCTGAAGTATTAATAGGCTCTCCAAGATTAAAAGCCTTACCCCATTCGCCATCATCATTTTTAACCGAAACCCAAATGTCGCTATTACCTTTGCCGCCCGTTCGGGTAGAAGTGTAAAAAAGTGTTTTTCCATCGGGAGCAATACTAGGCTGCGATTCCCAACTTGCTGTATTAATATTTGGTCCCATATTAACAGGAAATCCCCATTTATTACCTTCACGTTCTGAAATATAAAGGTCGCAACTGCCTAAGCCATCGTTTCTGTAACATCCTGTAAAAATCAAAAATTTTCCATCAGGCGAAATGCATTGTGCTCCTTCATTTCCATGAGTATTGATAGGAGGTCCTAAAAATTTTATTTTTGACCATTGCCCATTAATTTTTTTACTAAAATAAAAATCTTCTTCAAGAGTATTTTTCTGATTAATAGTAAATTCATCTTTGGGACGGCGCATAGTAATAATAAGTGTTTGCTCGTCGGCTGTTAATGCGGGCAAATACTCATCATTAGGTGTGTTAATACTATCGCCCATATTAATAGGGTTAAAAGGAACCGTATTAGCAATAGCTTCAATTGCAAATTCGCAAATTGCAATTTTTCTTTCAACTTCCGATTTCCTTGCAGGCAATATATCTCCATATTTGAGATAAAGCTCATAATTAGATTTAGCATCCTCATAAAGTCCAGTTTTTAACTGAACGTTTGCAAGATTAAAATAAGTGCCAACAAAAAAATAAGGGTTTATTGTCAATGCGTTGGAATAAGCTTCAATAGCTTCTTCAAAATTCTTCAAATCTGTATTAACATCGCCAAGGAGCATATAAGCCTCAACAAAATTAGGGTCAGTTGAAATAGCTTTGCTTAATTCGTTTTTAGTATTTATGTAATCAAGCCTATCATAATATGTAGTAGCTTTTATATAATTTGTCTTAGCTTTTTTGTTTTTTGTACTAAGTTTTATACCTGACTGTGAAACCACGCACGAGTTCATTAATAAAACATTTATAAAAAAAAGAAGAATATATTTTTTGATATTTTTCATAAAAATATTTATTTGTTTTCAATATTATTATACTGAACTTGCATGCTAATTATCATTTTATTGAGAGTTTTTCATAACATGCTCGTTTTATCTGTTCAATTTTATATTTTTTTAAGGAATACCGATGTATTTATGAGTTTGAAGTGAAAGATGCCACTTTGTATTTTTCAAAATATAATCAATTATTAAAGGTAGCATTTTGTTTCTAACACTCCATTCGGGTTGTAAAAGTAAATGACAAGAGGTATTAACTTTTGTAGCATTATATTCTGCCCATTCAAAATCTTCATTTTCAAAAATAATAACTTTAAGTTCATTAGCTAAATCGTAAATTTGTTGTAACGGATGAGCATTTTTTTTAGGCGAAAGACATATCCAATCCCAATTACCGCTTAAAGGTTTTGAGCCTGAAGTCTCAAGGAATAAAGAAAAATTATTTTTATGCAGAGCTTCACAAAGAGGGTTAAGATTGAAGTTAAGAGGCTCACCACCGGTAACAACAACTGCTTTTGCTGATGAGTCAATTACTTTATCAATAATGCTATTCAATGGCACTAAAGGATGTAATAATGGATTCCACGATTCTTTAACGTCGCACCACGCACAGCCTACATCGCACCCACCAATTCTAATAAACCAGGCTGGCTCGCCTGTATGTTTACCTTCGCCCTGAAGTGAATAAAACTCTTCCATTACAGGCAATAAGAGCCCTTTATTAAAAGGTTCTAATTGTTCTTCAGGTATATTTGAAAGTAAATTGTTCAAGAATAAATCTCTTTTCGTGCTGCTTGTAAAGTATTTAGAAGTAAACCTGCAATAGTCATTGGTCCTACTCCGCCTGGCACAGGTGTTATATAACTACATTTTTTTGAAACCTCATCAAAATCAACATCTCCAACTAATTTACTTTTAGAAGAAGCATTTAAATTATTAACTCTGTTAATACCTACATCAATTACAACTGCACCTTCTTTAACCATATCAGCTTTAATAAAATTGGGTTTACCAATAGCACATATCAGAATATCGGCATTTAATGTATGTTTTTTTAAATCAGCAGTTTTACTGTGGCATAATGTAACAGTACAATTACCAGGGTTAGAATTTCGCGACAATAATATTGAAATAGGTGTTCCAACAATATCAGAGCGACCAACAACTACACAATGTTTACCTTCAGTTTCAATATTAGCTTTTTCAATAAGTTTAATAATACCCAAAGGAGTAGCAGGTAAATAACAAGGCGTGCCGGCTGTCATTCTACCAGTATTAATAGGATGAAAGCCATCAACATCTTTAGTGTGAGCAATAGCCATCGCAATTTTTTTTTCATTTATATGCTTAGGTAATGGCACTTGAACTATAAAACCATCAACTTCGTCGTCATTATTAATAAAATTAATAATTTTCAATAATTCATCTTCAGAAATTGAATCAGGCAAATTATAAATAGTAGAAATAAATCCCACTTCCTTACAAGCTTTTTCTTTATATTTAATATAAGTTTTACTAGCAGGATTATCACCAACTAAAACAATAGCAAGGTGAGGAGCAGCTTGACCTTTATCAAGCATTAACCTAACTTCACTGGCAATTTCCTCTCTTATACCAAGTGCAATAGCTTTACCATCAATTATTTTCATAATAATATTATTTACGTTTCATTTTTCTTGCCATTTGCATCATATTTCTGGCACCGCCGCCCGTCATACTTTTCATTAGCTTACGGGTTTCTTCAAATTGTTTAATTAACTTGTTAACTTCCTGAATATCAGTGCCGCTACCAAGTGCAATTCTTTTTCTTCTTCCACCATTTAATAAATCAGGGTTAGCTCTTTCGGCAGGTGTCATTGAGTAAATAATGGCTTCAACACCTTTAAATGCATCATCGCTAATGTCAACATCTTTAAGCATTTTGCCCATACCAGGTATCATGCCCATCAAATCTTTGATGTTGCCCATTTTCTTCAATTGCTTTATTTGATTTAAGAAATCATCAAAATTAAACTGATTCTTTGCAATTTTCTTTTGTAGTTTTCTGGCTTCTTCAACATCAAATTGTTCTTGAGCTTTTTCAACTAATGATACTATATCGCCCATACCTAATATCCTGTCAGCCATTCTTTGAGGATAAAATATGTCGATAGCGTCCATTTTTTCGCCTAAGCCAACAAATTTAATAGGCTTATCAACAATAGCTCTTATAGAAAGAGCAGCGCCCCCTCTTGTATCGCCGTCAAGTTTTGTAAGTACAACTCCCTCAAAATTTAATTTGTCGTTAAATGCTTTTGCTGTATTAACTGCATCCTGTCCAGTCATTGAGTCGACAACAAATAGTGTTTCGTGTGGATTAACACTGTATTTAATCGAAGAAATTTCGTTCATCATTTCTTCGTCAATAGCGAGTCGACCTGCTGTATCAATAATAACAACATTAAAACCGAAGTCTTTTGCGTGTTGGACAGCTTTTTTGGCAATATCAACAGGATTTTTATTGTCTTCATCGCTATAAACTTTTACGTTAATCTGTTCCCCAAGCACTTTAATCTGTTCAATAGCAGCAGGTCTGTAAACGTCGCATGCGACTAATAAAACATTTTTATTTTTTTTTGTTTTAAGAAAATTAGCTAGCTTAGCCGATAAAGTAGTTTTACCTGAACCTTGCAAACCCGACATCAGAATAATTGCAGGATTACCTTTTAAGTTTAGGTCAGTTTTGTCGCCTCCCATAAGCGTAACTAGCTCGTTATGAACAATTTTAATCATTAACTGTCCTGGCGAAACTGAGGTTAGAATTTTTTGACCTAAGGCTTTAGCTTTAACTTCATCAGTAAAAGATTTAGCAATTTTATAGCCAACATCAGCATCAAGCAAGGCTTTTCTAACTTCTTTCAGAGTATCAGCAACGTTAACTTCAGTAATATAGCCGTGTCCTTTCAGCAACTTAAACGCTCGGTCAAATTTTTCGGATAAATTCTCAAACATTTTTTTAAAATTTTATTGCCTGCAAAGGTAATGATAATTTGTTAGTTTGTAAAGTGTATGAGGTACATTTACGATTTACAATTTACCAATGATATAAAGTGAATGCTTAAATTTGGGTATGGTCGGTAATAGAAAAACAAGGTTTTGAACTGGAAAAAGAAATTACAGCAAGAGAATTGGAAGAAGTTTTTTAAGGAAAATATTTATAAATTCTACTACGATGCAAAAAACGTATAAATTCTACAGTTTGATTTTCAAAAATAAAACCTACACGATAACTGCCAATTTTTATTATATAAGAATTTTTATAACCTGTAAGTTTTTTGCAATCAGTAATCTGGTCAAGTTTTTTAATACTTTTAATATTTTCAATACAGTCTGCTATAGAATTAAGCAACTTTTTATCATTAATTTTAACAATATCTTTTTCAAAAGATTTATCAATCAAAACTTTCATTTTCTAAGTTTTTTAACAAATTCTTCTGTGTTAACATATTTACCGGTTCTGCCTTCTTTAATAGCATTAGATAAGCCAATATCTTCAATTTCTTCATCAGTAATTAACCTTACTTTAATACCGATTTTTTTTGCTAATTCAACTAATAACAACATATCGCTTTTAGACTCACTATGTAATAAAACTGTTTGCATTATATTATTTGTTAAGTTTCTACAAAAATACAAAATTTACTACAAAATGTCAAATCCGCTAAAAAATTATGTATATTCGTCGTGTTCAAAATTATTAACGATTAATTGCAAGTTCTTTTTAAGAGATGTACATAATTTTGCCGTACATTTTTCAACCGAAAATATTACTAACGAACTTAAAAATAAGTTATAATAAAATTGAAGATAATTATACATGGTATGGTCGGTAATAGAAAAACAAGGTTTTGAGTTGGAAAAAGAAACTACTGCAAGAGAATTGGAAGAAGTTATTATAAGAATTAAAAACCGTAATAATTAATTATTGAACGTATTTTATTAATTGAAATATTATCAATATCATTTTTATCATAAACAGCAACAAATAAAATTTCTTTTTCAGAAACTGAAGTCAAAATATCATAAGTTATTATTCTACCTCCAGCTCTTTTGCCTTTATTCTTAGAACTTATTGCAAAACGTACTTTTCTAATATTACATCCTAAATCAACACCTAAATTAGGATTCTTTAAAATATCTTTTTCAACTTTTTCAATATCCTTTTTAAAAGAACTATATTTTTTATTTAATCTCTTAAATTCGCGATTAAAAACATCTGTTGTTACAATTTTATTAATCTTCATCAAGCAATTGTTTCAAAGTTGTTGGTTTTTTTTTACCATCAATAATATCTTTGGTTTCTTTAAGCCCATCTTTGAGCATTTCAATAACTCTATTGTCTTTTTCACTTATAACTTCAATGCTTGTAACATCACTCAATTTTTTGAGAAGTTCTTTAAGAAAAGGAATAGAACTTTTATTTTTTGGTTTTATCAATATAATATCCATAACCTTTTTTTTACAAAAATACAAAATTTACTACAAAATGTCAAATCCGCTAAAAAATTATGTATGTTTTATTGAAAATATAAGTATCTAAAAATCAGTATATGCCAACATTACGACAACTTCTAAAAATTAGATCTTATACATATAGTTTTCTGCAATTCTCTAAGGCTACAGGGCAAATGTATATAATATGTATAAGAAGAATCGTAAAAACTTTTAAAAAAATAATTTTTATTTTTCAAGTAAATATTTTTATGTATCTGAATTATAGTATATTATGTAATTTAGTTGAAGCAACATATTAAATAAAATTTATAATATACAGTATATCAAATAAATATAAAAAAATTGATAAATTTTGTAATAAATTTTATTATTTTTGTAATAAGTATTTAAAAATTAATGTATGGCAACCAAAACAGTAAAAAAGAGAGCTACAATTTATCCTATAAAGGATTATTATAAAGAAGCATTAAGATATATTGATAATGCTAAAACTACATTAAGAGAAAAAGCCGGTAAAAAAGGAGATTATTATTCCGACTCTAAATATGTAAAAACAGCTTGTAATAATGCTTGGAATGGTGTATTGGTAGCATTAGACGGTAAAATGATTAAAGAAAATTGTAAAATTACCAATCAAAATCATAGAATGAAAATTGAATTATATCAAGAATATATTTCTAAGCGTAATCATACAATTGCCAAAGATTTTAGATCTGCATATAATTATTTACATTTATTTGGCGGCTATGACGGCGATTTAAGAGTTATTACCTCATCTGAAGGTATTAAATTAGCTTTAAAAATAATAGAATGGTGTAAGTAATATTTGTTCATTTGCATCATAAGCCCGTTTGGTTGTAAATTTTGATGCTTTAGCCATAAACTTTTTTGCAACTACTAAAGACTTGAATTTAAAAGATTTACCGGAATATAAGAAAACGCCATTTTTTTTTCTTTCGGTATAAACCGAAGATTTATCAGGGGGTGTGATAATATTGAGGCGTGATTTTTTCATAATAATTGACAAAAGTAGTGAAACCTTTAAAATGTAACAAGTTAAAAATCAGTTATATAAGTTAGAATTAAAAGTAAATATTTGTCTTATAATAAATATTATGTTAAATAGATAATATTAAAATAAGAAAGGAAAACTATGTTTCCTCTCTTACTTAAATTTTAATTCATGAAAAACAAATTCATATTAATAACGATAAAAAATTAAGATATTGTGCATAAAATTTTTTTTAAGTAATTTATTATAAAAATAAAAGAGGAAACTTCAGTTTCCTCTTTTACCTAAGTATTAACTAAAACAATTAATATGAAAAAATTTAATGTATACTATATTAACTGTAAAAATTATAAATTATTGTACAAAAATTATTTTTGTAACAATTTTATTTTATTATCCATTTCTTTTGACTTCTCTAATTGATTAGTACGAGCATAAAGATTTTTAAGAGTTTGCAAAGTAGCGATGTCATCAGGTTGCATTTCAAGAGCTTTTTCTAAATAAGGCGCTGCTTGATTCCATTTATCTTTGAATAACTTTTCAGTTGCTTCAATTTTTGAAGGATCATAAATATTATTTGCAATAGTAAGAATTCTTACCCCCTCATTAAAATATAACACACCAAGGTTAAAATTAGCTTCTGCCATATCGGGTTTAATATTTAAACACGATTTAAAATATTTTTCAGCAGTCTCATAAATTTTAACATAAAATGCAGTGTCATCCTCATATTTAAGTTCATCTAATTTATTTGAATAATTAGTGCCAATAATATAATGTATAACGTGATTATTTGGATTTTTTTGAATAGCAATTTCCAATAATTCCTGTGCTTTATCCATTTCACCTTTACTGATATAAATATTAGCTTCAGCAACTACAATAGAATATTCGTTTGGTAAAATATTTTTAGCTGTTTCTAAAGTTTTTATTGCCTTAACAGTATCTTTTTGTTTCAGATAAATCTCAGATAAGTTAGTATAAACTTTAGGTTCCTTATATTTTAAGCTAACAAGAGCTTTGAAATATTTGATAGCATTAACAGTATCATTCGACAGTAAAGCACTTTGTGCTGCATAATACGAAGCAATACTATCTTGACGTTGAAAAATTTCATTAATCTTAATAGTTTTTTCAAAAGCTGATAAAGCATTTGCAAATTTGCGGTCATTAAAAAATACAGCCCCTTGGTTGTAGAATTGTTCACCACAAACAAATAATTGAATCATATTAAGTTCGTAATAATCTTTTGCTTCATCAAGCGAAATAGATTTTTGAAAACAATCGTAAGCAGTAGCAAGTGGGTTTTCAGCCAAGTTTTTAAACTTACCACCAGCGGGTTCATCCCATTTTATTACTTTATCATCTTTAAAATAAATATACATTTGATCTGCATATTCCCATCTAACAGCTTTATTACCATCAACATTTACATTTTTTGTAAATAAAGGTTCACGAAATCTGTTTTTTATTTCAGCCGGTGTTTGTCCTAATGCAAGACCATCAGTCATTGAATTGATGAGGTGAAGTTCCAAATAAACAGTACCTTTATAATACCATGTTTTAGGGTCATTTATAGTTTTTTCGTGAACTGACGCATCGTCAATAGCTTCTTTAGCTTTGTCGAGCAACCTGTTTTTTAGGTAATTAACTGTACTTTGAACTTTAACTGATTGAGCAAATGCAGATGAAATTGTCATTACTGCAATTAAAATTAAAAAAGAAATTCTGTTCATATAATTAATTTATTGATTTTCAAAAGTATCAAATATAACTCGCATATTGCTATTTATCTCCTGATATAGTTTATTAAATATGCTTGTTTCATAATTCAAGATTTTAATAATATTAACAATATTTGTGCCTATAAATAAACAACGAAAAATATTTGATTTCATTATATACAAGCAAATACTGTTTATTTAACAATATAAGAAAAACCTCATCAATAAAAACATATATAATTATTCAACATTAATGTCATCGTTTATGTTATCTTCGTCAACATTAATGTCTTTATTAATGTTGTTTTCGAGGGTACTCTCCTCTCCTATTTGGTTTTCAGCAATATTTTCATCAGATAAAGAAATGTTTTCATCAGTAAAAATTGGTTCTTCATCTTCTTCAACAGCAACCTTAGTTACAGCAGCAATTGCGTCATCATCTCTAAGGTTGATAAGTCTAACACCTTGAGTAGCACGCCCCATAACTCTCAAATCTTTAACTGCCATACGGATAATAAGTCCAGAGCGGTTAATAATCATTAAATCATTATCATCAGTAACATTATCAATTGAAATTAATTGACCAGTTTTGGGAGTAATATTAATAGTTTTAACTCCCTTACCACCTCTGTTAGTAACTCTGTAATCTTCTAATTTAGAACGTTTACCGTAACCATTTTCAGAAACTACAAGTACATCAAAATCGCCATTTTCAACACAAATCATCCCCACAACTTCATCTTGAGGACCGCTAAGAGTGATTCCTCTTACACCTGCTGCATTACGTCCCATTGGACGAACTTTAGATTCATTAAATCTAATAGCTCTGCCCGAACGAAGAGCCATCAAAACTTCGTTTTTACCATTAGTAAGCTTAGCAGATAATAAATGATCATCTTCTCTTATGGTTATAGCATTAATACCGTTAGCACGTGGTCTGGAGTATGCTTCTAATGAGGTTTTCTTAATAACACCTTTTTTAGTACAAAGTATGATATAATTATTATTTATATATTCTTTGTCAGTAATATCGTTCAAATTAATAAAAGCTCTGATTTTGTCGTCGGGCGAAATATTAATAAGATTTTGAATTGCTCTGCCTTTAGAAGATTTATTTCCTTCAGGTATTTCAAAAACTCTGAGCCAGAAGCATTTGCCTTTTTCAGTAAAGAAAAGAAGATAATTATGATTTGAAGCTACAAATAAATGTTCAAGAAAGTCTTCATTTCTGATATTACTTCCTTTGGCTCCTCTTCCACCTCTGTTCTGAACTCTGTATTCTGATAATAAAGTACGTTTTATATAGCCTAAATGAGAAATAGTAATAACAACATTATCGTCGGCTATCATATCCTCAATTTTAAAATCGCCAGGCGAATATTCAATTTCGGTTTTTGCTTTGTCGCCATATTTCTCTTTTATCTCAAGAAGTTCATCTTTAATAATCTTCATTCTTAAGTTTACATCAGCCAATATATTTTTCAGATAATCAATAAGTTTCAATAATTCTTCGTACTCATTTTTCAGTTTTTCACGTTCAAGTCCGGTTAGAGCTTGTAAACGCATTGCAAGAATAGCCTTAGCCTGTATTTCGGTAAGGTTGAAGTTTTCCATCAAACCTGTTTTGGCTTCATCGGGAGTACGAGAAGCTCTGATAAGAGCAATAACCTGATCTAAGTGGTCGAGAGCAATCAGTAAACCTTCTAAAATATGAGCTCTTTTTTCAGCTTCGGCTAATTCATACTTTGTTCTTCTTACGACTACATCGTGCCTATGTTCGACAAAATAATAAATTATATCTTTTAAATTCAGAGTTTGAGGTCTTCCTTTTACAAGTGCAATATTATTAACACTAAAAGAAGATTGAAGAGAAGTATGTTGAAAAAGATTATTCAAAACAACATTAGTAACTGCATCTCTTTTAAGCTCATAAACTATTCGCATACCATTACGGTCCGATTCGTCTCTGATATCGGAAATACCTTCAATTTTCTTTTCGTTAACAAGGTCGGCAGTACGTTTGATGAGATCAGCTTTATTAATTTGATAAGGTATAGAAGTTGCTATAATAGATTCTCTGCCTTTGTCATCATTTTCAATAGTTGTTTCTCCTCTTATTATAATACGTCCTCTGCCTGTTAAATATGCTTCTCTAACTCCTTGATAACCATATATAATACCACCAGTAGGGAAATCAGGTGCTTTTATAAATTTCATTAATTCTTCTATAGTAATTTCATTATTATCTATATACGCAATAATGCCATCAATAACTTCAGTAAGGTTATGAGGAGCCATATTAGTTGCCATACCAACAGCAATACCTGAAGCGCCATTTATAAGCAGGTTAGGTATTTTAGCAGGCATAACAACAGGTTCTTCAAGAGTGTCATCAAAATTTAACTGAAAATCGACTGTATTTTTGTCAATATCAGCCAACATTTCTTCAGCAATTTTGTTTAAACGAGCTTCTGTATAACGCATTGCAGCAGGGCTGTCACCGTCAACAGAGCCAAAGTTTCCTTGACCTTGTACTAAAGGGTATCTAAGCGACCATTCCTGAGCCATTCTTACCATAGCATCATAAACAGAAGTATCGCCGTGTGGATGATATTTACCAAGTACTTCCCCAACAATTCTGGCTGATTTTTTATAAGGACGGTTTGAGTAAACTCCAAGTTCGTGCATTCCAAAAAGTACTCTGCGGTGTACAGGTTTTAGTCCATCTCTTACATCAGGTAAAGCTCTTGACACAATAACCGACATAGCATAATCAATATATGCCGATTTCATCTGCTCTTCAATGTTTACCTTTACAATTTTTTCCGTTACTTCTTCCATAATATTTTGTAAGTCAATTACTTGCTTTATGCAATTTTATTTTTTTAATTATTTACAAAGTTAATATTTTTCTTTGAATAATCAGATAAAATATGAGATTTTAGAATATTTATATAATTTTTAGTACACTCCGAAAAGCAACAAAATAAAAAACAGTAATAGATTCGTATATTAAACAAGGGTATGCATCCCCTTGTTTATATAATTAATCAGAGCCATATTAAAAATTTTCGTAATTATTTATGTGCCCTTCAATGTTAAAAAATTTTGTCCTTCAAAACTTTTTTTCAATTCAGCAAAAATGTTTTTGTTGTTTTTGCGTGCAGTGGAGACAAAACTTTCTATTCTAGCGTAAATTTTTGCACTTTCATCAGAGCGGAAGCAGTTTGATATTTTGAGTTTTAGTTTTGCTGGTCGGATATCTCTTTCCGCCTGATTATTCGTAAAAGGGACTTCTTCATTGAAAGCAAATGCTAATGTATATAAAAAAATTAAACTATATAATTAATGATTTGGTATAAATAAAACAACAGTTGATACATATAAAAGAATTATATCTCATTCAGAAAATCGACCAAATTTTCGTCTTTACTTATATTTAATTTTTTTCTGAGTCTGTACCTTGACATATCAATACTTTTGGCGGTTATGTTGAAGATAGTAGCAATTTCTTTAGAACTTAAATTTAATTTTAATAAAGCAGCAAGTCTTTCTTCATTTCTAGTAATAGCTGGATTAAGTTGTCTGAGCTTAATATAAAATGCTTTGTTAATATTTTCGATATATTCTTCAAATTCTTTTCTTTCGCTTTCTAAAACTTTTAAACTTTGTTCAATATATTTGATAACAGATTTTGCATCTTCGCTACTCAGTTTTGCTAGTTCTTTTCTTATTGTTGTTAAAAACGTATTTCGTTCCGATAAATGTAAAGCCAAGTTAGTAATTTCCTGATTCTTATATTTTAATTCGTTCTTTAACTGCTCGCTTTGCAATTTCTGATTTTTAAGTTCTGTATCAGCCAGTTGCTTTTGCGATTCAATATATCTCATTTTGTGTTCATATATTTGTTTATTGCTTTTTATACGTTTTTTCAGAGAAATAAAAATTATTAATGTTGTTATAATCGTCATTATTATAAAAGCCCATAATCCAATCATTTTGAATTTTACAACTTCTTTTTCTTTTTCAAGTAATTGAATATGAGCATTTTGTTTATTGATTTCATTTTGTTTTTTTTCAGTTTCATATTTAATGTAAATCTCATTAATTTTTTTACTTTTTTCGAGATTAAAAAGGCTGTCGTTGTATAGTTTAAATAAGGTATGATATTCAAGAGCTTTTTCGTAATTATGTAACTTTTTATATATATCGGACAGATTTTGGTAACCACGTGTTTCAATTGATAAGAAATCAGACTGAACTGCCATAACCAATGAACTATCGGCATATTTTATAGCTTTGTCGTATTGTTTTTGATTATTATATATAGTTGAAATGTCGTATAAAGTAACAGCTTCACCGTATAAATCATTTTTAGCCCTATGATAATATAATGCTTTTTCTAAATAATTTTTTGCACTTTCAAATTTTGTTTTCTTTATGTTAATATCAGAAGTTATCGCACCTTGTTCCATATAAGTACAACCTAAATTGTCGTAAAGTAAAGCTAATGAATATTCCGAATTATACTTTTTAAGAGTTTTCAGAGCCAACAAAAAGTATTTTTCAGCTTGTTCGTAATTTTTCTGAATTAAATTTATTTGCCCGTAATTAATAAAACTCCCCACAACACCTTCAACATCCATAATTTCTTCGAATATTTCAATTGATTTATCGAAAAAACTTAATGCTTTATTGTAATTATGATTTTCGGCTAAAGCTATTCCAATGTTGCTGTAACAATATGCTATTCCTTTTTTATCTTTAATTTTTTCGCAAATTTTCAATGATTTTATGAAAAAAGATATAGCTTTTGAATATAAATTTATGTTCATTGTATTTACACCCAAAGCATTTATACAATCAGCTATATAAGACGCACTTAAAGAGTCTTGCGAAATGTTTATTGCCAGATTATAATAATAGTAAGCCGAATCGTAATTCTGTTTTTCAATTCTGTATATATCGCCTAATTTGATGTAGTTCTTGAGCTTTTCAGGCAGTCCTTGTATTTTCTGATACTCTATCAGGTTGCTTGTATTAATCTCTTGACTATGCGTATTATAAGCTATTAGGCATAATAAAAAGATAAAATAAAAATATTTTTTTTTTACTTGCATTTGTAATTGTTCAAATAAATAAAACGATGCAAAATACTAATTTTTTCAATAGTTAAGATATTATATGCTAAAATAATAATTTATTAATAATATAAAACCTTTATTTAGTATACAATTAAATTTAATATATATGAATATATAGATTAATAAAAATTGTATACAATGAGTTAAGAAATTTTATTATTTAAAATAAATAACTAATATGGAACAGCTTAACATAATATACAAAAATTTGCTTGATAAAACAGCAATGTCATTTAAAAGGTATTTGTTTGAAAAAATAAACTGGGACTCAAAATTAATTGCAATTACAGGAGCAAGGGGCACAGGTAAAACAACTCTAATGCTTCAAAAAATTAAATTTGATAAACAGATTAAAAAAAGTTTATATGTTTCGGTCGATAATATATATTTTGCAAATAGCAGCATTTTCGATATGGCAGGAGATTTTTACAAATATGGCGGGAGATTTCTATACTTTGATGAAGTACACAAATATAAAGGTTGGTCGCAGGAAATTAAGAATATATATGACAGTTTTCCTGATTTAAAGATAGTTTTTAGCGGAAGCTCAATACTTGATATTCACAAAGGCTTTGGCGATTTGAGCAGACGCGTGCTTCCTTATACATTGAACGGTATGTCGTTCAGAGAATATTTAATTTTTGAAAAAGGTATCAATTATAAAACAGTTAGTTTGAACGATATACTTTCGCATAATGTTGATTACGAAATTGAATCGCCTTTAGCTTTTTTCAAAAAATATCTTATAGAAGGATATTATCCGTTTTATAAGGATAAAAATTATTATGTAAGGTTAAACAGCACCATAAATGCCATACTTGAAACTGACATTCCCAAGTATTTAGAATTAAAAATAAGTACTATTGAAAAATTAAAACAACTTTTACAAATAATTGCAGAGAGTGTTCCTTTTAAACCAAATATGTCAAAAATTGCTGATATTATTGGAGTTTCACGAAATTTAGTTCCAGAATATTTTTCATATTTTGAAAGAGCTGGGTTAATAATGCAGTTACGTACTTCAACAAAAGGGATAAGAGCTTTAGGAAAAATAAACAAAGTTTATTTGAATAATCCTAACCTGTCTTATAGTATATTAGGAATACATACAAATATTGGTAATATAAGAGAAACATTTTTATTGAACCAGTTGAGAATGATAACACAGGTTTATTCTGCCATTAAAGGAGATTTTACATTTGATGATAAAGTTTTTGAAGTAGGCGGAAAAGGGAAAACAGAAAAACAAATTAATGATGATGCAAATAGCTATATTATAAAAGATGAAATTGAGCATGGATTTGGGAATGTAGTTCCACTATGGCACTTTGGATTAATGTATTAATTGATATTTAATGTTAAAACTTTATATAAAAGCTATTTTGCAATTTGTTTTTTCTTATTAGCTTTGCAAAAAAGTAAAAATAATTAATTAACTAAAAAAAGAAAAATGGAGAAATTAGCTGTTGTAGCTTTTGGCGGAAACGCATTAATAAGAGGTGATCAAAAAGGGACTATTGACGAACAAGAAACCAATGTTTATGACACCTGTACTCACATACTTGAACTAATTCGCAAGGATTACAACCTTGTACTTACTCATGGTAATGGTCCACAGGTTGGCAATGTATTACTTCAGCACGAAGGTGGCGAAAGTGTTTATGGTATTCCCAAAATGCCAATGGATTTTTGTGTTGCAGAAACACAAGGTTCAATAGGTTATTTGATAGAACAACAATTGCGTAATGTACTTGAGAATGACAATAAATACAGAGATATTATAACAATAATAACTCAGGTAATAGTTGATAAAAAAGACACTGCTTTTACAAACCCTACTAAGCCAGTAGGTCCTTTCTATACTAAGGAAGAAGCTGATAATCTTATAGAAGCAAATAACTGGGTATTTAGAGAAGACCCTCGCAAACGTGGTTGGAGAAGGGTTGTAGCTTCGCCAAAACCAATAGGAATTAATAATCGCAAGTCAATTGAAAAACTGGCACGTGATGGTCAAATAGTAGTTGCAGTTGGCGGTGGTGGTATTCCTGTTTTTTATGTAGAACCTAATAAATTGCAAGGCATAGATGCTGTTATTGACAAGGATCTTGCGTCAGCATTATTAGCCTCCCAAATTGGTGCAGATGAATTTTTTATTTTAACAGACGTACCTAAGGTATGTATTAATTTTCATACACCAGAGCAAAAAGAATTAGATATAATAACAGTATCAGAAGCAAAGAAATATTTGAGCGAAGGTCATTTTGCAGAAGGCAGTATGGCTCCAAAAGTAAGAGCTGCTGTATACTTTGTAGAAAATGGTGGAAAAGAAACAATAATTACAACTGCAACCGAATTGCACAAAGAAAATTGTGGAACTAAAATAATTAAAGATTAATTATCAATAATGTTCTATTAAATCATATAATAAACTGTTAAAAAGAATTTAAGTATGAGTAATTGTAGTAATTGCGGCACTCCTTTAATTCAGGGTGCTAAATATTGCCACAACTGTGGAAACATTGTACGAGATATAATTTCACCAATGCCAGTAATGCCAGGGAAAGAAGCGCCTGACAACATTAATTACACTCATAACAATCAAGGTAAAAAACAAATTAAATTCACTAATAAAGCATCCGAAACACGTCGGAAAAACTTAAGGCGTAATTGGCTTTTAATAATTCTAATTTCGGCAGCAATAATAGCAGTTTATATTATTATTGAAGTTTTAACCAATAATTAATTGAATTTTTTAAAATTATTAATCAAAAAAAAATAAAACTATGGCTTTTAATTTAAGAAACAGAAGTTTTTTAAAACTTTTAGATTTTACAACAGAAGAAATAAAATATTTGCTTGAGCTTTCAAAAAATTTGAAAAAAGCAAAATATTCAGGTACCGAACAGCAAAGGTTAAAAGGCAAAAACATTGCTCTGCTATTTGCTAAGGATTCTACAAGAACGAGATGTTCGTTTGAGGTTGCAGCATTAGACCAAGGCGCTCATGTAACCTACATTGGACCTTCAGGTTCGCAAATGGGCAAAAAAGAAACAATGAAAGATACCGCAAGAGTTTTAGGAAGGATTTACGATGGCATTGAGTACAGAGGTTTTGGGCAGGTAATAGTTGAAGAACTTGCACAGTACTCAAATGTTCCCGTATGGAATGGACTAACAGATGAGTTTCATCCAACACAGGCATTGGCTGATGTAATGACAATGCTTGAACATTGCGATAAACCTTTAAATCAGATTTCTTATTGTTTTTTGGGTGATGCTAAAAATAATGTAGGCAATTCGCTGATGGTTATAGCAGCTAAATTGGGAATGGATTTCAGAGCTGCTGCACCAAAGGTCTGCCAACCTGATGAAGAATTAGTTAAAACCTGTAAAAAAATCGCTGAATCGACAGGTGCAAGAATAACAATTACTGATAATGTTGCAGAAGCAGTAAAAGGAGCTGATTTTCTATATACTGATGTATGGGTATCGATGGGCGAAGCAGAAGAAAAATGGGCAGAAAGGATAAACTTATTAAAGCCATATCAGGTTAATTGCGAAACAATGAAGATGACAGGGAATAAGAACACAAAATTTCTGCACTGCCTGCCAGCTTTTCATAACCGCGACACAACAATAGGAGAAATGATTTACCAGAAATATGGTCTTGATGGTATGGAAGTAACTGAAGATGTTTTTGAATCGCCAGCCTCAGTTGTATTTGATGAAGCAGAAAACAGACTACATACCATAAAAGCTGTAATGGTTGCTACTTTAGGAAGTTAAAATATTTGATTTTTTATCATAAAACCCTTGCTGATTAAGGAGTAATTACTTTAAGCGACAAGGGTTTTACTTTTACATAAAGTTCTTTATCAAATCTAACTGGGTCGCCATCAATTTGAACATGATGATTTTGCAATTGAATAATTTTAAATTCCTTAGCTTTAATAATTTCAATATATCTTGTTTCATCAATAGCTCTGAAGAAAAGGAAATTTGCTAATATAGGAGCTTCAATAACTGGGACTTTCTTAAAAATACAAACATCAATAAGGCCGTCATTAATACTTGCCGAAGGCGAAATAGTGGCATTAAAACCAAACTGGTCAGAATTTGCAAAACTTATCAGCAAAGCCTCAGTTTTAATAGTTTTACCATTAATATCAATAATATATTCAGCAGGTTTATAACGAGGATATTCTCTGACAACAATATTTAAATAAGACCAAAAGCCTCTTCTTTTAACTTTTTCAAATTTTTTAGCAACTAAAGCATCAAAACCAACGCCAGCAATACTTATAAATAATTTATCATTAATAGTTGCAGTATCAATAGCCTGAACACAACAAGAATTGATAATGCTAACAGCTCTTTTAAAATTAAAAGGTATTCCGAGATAATTGGCAAGGCCATTGCCAGAGCCAGTAGGAATAATACCAAGAGGCACATTAGTATCAACAAGACCTCTAGCTACTTCATTAATTGAACCATCGCCACCAACAGCAACCACTATATCACATTTACCTGAATTAGCAGATGTTTTACTAAGTTCTATCGCATGTCCAGGTCCTGAAGTATGAGAAATAAGATAATCATATTTCTGTAGATCAAGAAATTCAGGAATAATATTTTCAAGCACATTTTGTCGGCCATGACCTGAGATAGGGTTAATAATAAAATGTACTTTTTTCTTATTCATTATGTTAAATCTGAAATTAATTATTTTTAATAATCATATTATTATTTCTTATATCTCTTGAAAACACCTGCAAAAAAGATTTCAGATTATTTTCCATCTCAGTTCTAACATTTATTTTACAATCAATAAGATTATTAGTTAATAAGCTATCGTTAGTAAAATTAAACAAATTTAATGATTTTTCGCCATTAAATTCTAAAGCATAATCATTTTGAATAATTTGGAAAGTATTATTAATATAATTAACAGCAAAATGAGGAGCAGTTGAATCAAAAGCACTTGAGCCGAGCGAATAAAAGTCAGTATCATAATTAATTAAATCGAGCAAAGTAGGCATAATATCAATATGCTGAATTATTTGAGTATATACTTTTGGTTTAACATCTTTACCATAAATTATAATAGGAACCTTGTAAATTCCAAGTCGTGTATTATAATAAGGTATAAAAGCTTCGGAAGTATGGTCGGCAGTTATAAGAAAAATAGTATTTTGGAACCAAGGTTTAGAAGAAATTTCATTAAAAAAAAGTTTTAAAGCATAGTCGGTATAACCAATAGTTCTGTGAATTTGCAAAGGTCCTTCAGGGAATTTATTTTTATGTTTTTCAGGAACTTTAAAAGGATGATGAGAAGATAAAGTAAAAACAGAAGAAATAAAAGGTTGTTGCATATTATTTAACGTATCGGCATAATACTGAAGGTATTCTTCGTCCCAAATACCCCATTTGCCGTCATAATCATCGGCTGGGTATTCATTTCTGCCGTAATATTTATCAAAACCAGCAGTTTTAGTAAAGGCATCAAAACCCATTGTACCATTATTACCACCATGGAAGAAAGACGAATTATAAGATTTTTGTTTAAGCAAAGTTGCGATACCTGCAATATTATTACCTGCATAAATTGACGAAGTATAAGGAATATCCATTAGCGAAGGGATACCTGCAAGAATAGCAGCAATTCCCTCGTTCGATTTTTTACCATTAGCAAAAGCATTGATAAACACAGCACTTTTATCGACTAACGAATCAAGAAAAGGAGTATAGCCATTATAATCAGGTAAAGATTTATTTAAAGCACCAATATGCTCGCTCGAAAAACTTTCAAGAATAATAATTACAATATTTTTTTCATCAAATTTAGAATTAGCATCAGCTTTTTTGATTGTATTAACAAATTTGTTAAAATCCTTATCATCCTTAAAAAAAACATAAGGTTTAATAGCATTTTTACCGAGAGTACTTAAAATAGCAAAAGGAGTATTAATAACTAAAGGTATATTACGGGCTTCAGTATATTTTCCGGCCGAAATAATATTTAATGGGCGAAGTTGCAAGCCTCCCCTACCAAGAATAAAAATTAAGGCAAGTGAGAATAAAAAGATTAAAAATTGTTTTATAAAAGCAGAAAGATTAAAGCGACTTTTGATAAATATATTTTTAGTTTGCATATGTAAATATATTAAAAGTATAATTATTATAATAAAAATTAAAGGTATATACCAGAAATCGGCTATAAAACTTGGCAAAAGATTAATAATATCATTACCAAGCCCTTGAGTATAAAATATATCGGCTGTGGTTCTTTTTAAAGTAAAACCAAAATAAGCAATATCGATACAATTAGCTAATAATGCAATTCCATTAATTATGAAAAAGAGAATAATTACAATTTTTTCATAATATTTATTATATCTAATATTAAAAGGAAAAGTTCTTAAAAACACAAAAGGAATGTTTAACAAACAAATAGCAGATAAGTCGTATCTTAAACCAGCAAATAAAATTTTAAGAAATTCAAAAAAATCTAAATTATTAAAATATTGATAATTAAAGAAAAAGAATAAAATTCGACTTATTGTAAAAGAAAAAACAACGAGAAGCAGAAGCCATATAGTATTAATATATATATTACAACGTATCAGACTAATAATTTTATTCATTATAAAAGATATTATTTCAAAAAAACAAAATTAAATAATAATACATAAAACAGAATAAAAAAAGATGCCCTTTTGGCTAAAAATTATTTTGAGGTGCTATGGCAGTTTATAAAGTAAATTGACGATTGACGATGTACGATTGACGATTGACGATTGACGATTGACGATTTAAAAAGCAAGATGAATGATTAATAATTTTAGATAAATATAAAATTAATTGTGATTAATAGAACATTGATGACGCAAATGCAACAGATTTTCGCAGATTTTAATTGTTCAACTTTTATTTAGTTTTTTGTGAAAATGCAAAGAGCGAGAAGAGTCCGAAAAGTATGCAAAGAAATAATAATATTTTAAAAAAACCTTTGCGTCTTAGCGTAAACCTTTGCGTTTAAGAAAAAACAGATATAAGGTTTATGAAGTTTAATGTAAAATATAAAATACACCTGATTAGTCTATAAAAATAGTTTTGGCTCAGCATCCTAATAAATTGAACTGAAATTAATGTTTTAAATGGTAATTTTTTTAATATTAGAAATAGCACCTCAAAATAATTTTTAACCATGAAATCAATTAATTGTTTAACATTTTAGTAAATTAGTCCAGTTTATAGGGGGTTATACCAATACCAATAAAATCGTAAATCATCAATCGTACATCGTAAATCGTGAGCTCTTTGTTTTACTCAGCGGGGTTATACCAGCTAAAAGTTTTATCGGTATAAAAAATTACAATTTTGTCAATTTTTTTACCGCTTTGCATCAAGCTTGAAATTGTTTCAGCCTGTTTAGGATTAATATTATTAGGTTTCTGATAAGAACATTGTTCTTCATCTTCTAATTGTAAAATTTTATTTTCTGCTTTACTCTGCATAATATTATTATCTGCTTTATTATTTTTTTCAAAATTGTTTTTATCATTTTTTGAATCATCCATAAAATGTCTCGACGCAATATTTACGGTAGTTTCAGAATTATTCTGCTTATGTTTAGGCGTTTCAGAATTAAATAAATCATATTGATTAGGTTTTTGTTCAGGAATATTTGATTCTACAGGCTTATCATCATCAAAAAAATCAGATTGAGGATATTGAACCGACATAGGACCTTTGCCCGAAATAAGCCATTCGACATTAATATCGGGATATTTTTTCAGAACCTTCAGAATAATATCAAGGCTGGGATTATTTCGCCCTGTTAAAATATGTGAAACGCTGGAACGCTGCGCTCCAATTTCGTCTGCAAATTTGGAAGCTGTTATATTTTTTGCTTTTAATATTAATTGAAACCTTTCTGTCATTGTTTACATTTTTATACAATATTTTTACTTTTACTTTACAAATATAAAAAATGTTACATTTGTATTTGTAATTGTTAATAATTTTTATTTGTAAATACTGTATAACAATGTAAACATTAAATTAATATTTTAAATAAACTTTGTATTATTTTAATTATTAGTTATATATAATTTTATTAACACAAATAAATTGTAATTATTAAATATTAATGTATATATTAAAGTAAACATTTAAATAATCAAATTAATTATTTGGTTATTAAATATTTATTAAATTTATTATATTATTGCATTAATAATTTTGAGAAAAACACTTGTTGATTTTTGTGAACAGTATTATTTCACTTTTGTATACAATTTAAGAATGTATACATATTGTATATTATATTGATTATTAGTTATTTATCAACATAATATACTTTTGTGAATTATAAATATACTTTTGTATATATTCACAAATGTATCAAGTTTCACATTTGTAATACTATGTTTTTTTGATATTTTTATTAAAATACTTGAGCTTTATTATTATTTTAAAATTGTTAATAAAAATTTTAATATTTTTTTTTGAAATATTTGTTTTATTAAAAAAAATTATTATCTTTGTTTTAAATTAAGCTCTTTGACATGTTGAGTCTTCACCTTATTACAAAATGAACTAAAAAAATTTATATTATTATTTAAATATTATATGATATTTATATAATATATCTTCCCTAAACCAACTCCCCTACTATTAAAACTAAGTATAACTTAGCGGTAATTTTTTTTTACGGCAAAAGCACGAAGGCGCTAAGGTTCTGTAAATTTAAATATAAATAGCATTATTTTTCTTTGCATCTTAGTGCCTTATAAGCATTTAAAATTTGAACCTTGTATTTTTTAACAAGATAATTAAACTTAATACTAATTTAA
>CAZDEU010000007.1:0-44770 GCA_964504265.1 uncultured Bacteroidales bacterium | reverse complement strand
CGAGTAATTACAACAGGTTCAAAACCATAATTACCAAGATATTTAGCCCAGCTATAAACTCTTTGTGATGCTGTTATATTGCACGGAGGGAAGTAAAATGAGAGTATTAATACTTTGGTTTTTTCTGCTTTATTCATAGTTCTTTTAGTAATATTTTAGCAATTTTTTCTGACGCACGTCCATCTCCTAAACAATTACTGTGATGTATTGTGCGGTTAATTGTTTTTACAAAATTCAAGATTTTTTCAGTATTTGGCCCAGCTTGTTTGTTCCATCCTTCTTTTATGGTTTCTACCCATTCGGTTTGTGTGTCAACTAAAATACCCGGCACTTTATGATAATATGCTTCTTTAGTTACTCCCCCTGAATCGGTAATTACATAATCAGCATATTTTATAAGAGTTTGAGAATCGAAATATCCTATTGGTTCAATTTTAATTATATTAGGTTTGTCGATAATTTTTTCAAAATTATTTTCTTTAATAATCTTTTGAGTTCTTGGGTGAATTGGAAAAATAATTTTTCTATCAATTTGGCTTAGAGCATTAAGTATAGCTTTAAGATTATCAGTGTTATCAGTATTAGCAGCTCTGTGGCAGGTTACAAATACATAATCTCCTTTGTTAATTTCCAGCTTTTCTAATATTTCAATATTATTTTCAATTTTTGTCCTGAATTTTTCAATAATATCAATCATAACATCACCAACATTGTAAACTCCTTCTGTAATACCCATAGTTTTCAGAATATCAACTGCAGTATTAGTTGGACAAAAATAAAAATCGCTGAGAATATCGGTAATAAGTTTATTGCTTTCTTCGGGAATATATTTGTCAAATTCTCTGAGTCCTGCTTCTACATGGGCTAATTTAAATCCGTGTTTAACAGCAACAACAGAAGCAGCAGCAGTAGAATTAGTATCGCCAAAAACTATTACTAAATCGGGTTTTTCTTTTTCAACAACTTCTTCAAAGCGAATCATTATAGTTCCTATTTGCTTACCAGGCGAACCAGAGCCAACTTCAAGATTATAATCTGGCTTTGGTATCTGAAGTTCTGCGAAAAAAGCTCCCGACATATTTTCATCGTAATGCTGACCAGTATGAACAATAACTTCGTTGAAATATTTTCTAAGTACCGGTGATAATGCAGCACATTTTATAAATTGAGGTCTTGCTCCAATAACTGAAATGATTTTCTTCACAATAAATTAAAATTATTATTAAAACTATAATTATCTGTCAATTAAAAATTTACTGTTAATTGTAAATTCCTCTGAATGAATTTTTAAAATATAAAGTCCAATACTTAAATTTGAAATATCAATTATAGTTTTTGTTCGATTAGTATTTAAAATAATATTGTCTTGATTAATTTTTCTTCCAGTAATGTCATATATTGAATAATTGCATATATTTTTACTATTATTAATATTAATTATATCAACATATAAATAATCATTAGCAGGATTTGGATAAATATTTATTTGAGTGTTAACAGAATTTTCATATATTGACGTAATCTGAATTTGTTTAGAAACAGAATCTACGCCACAGGCATTAGTTACTTTATGTTTAATAGTAAAAAATCCTGAAGTTGCATAATTGTGCATAGGATTTTGTAAAGTGCTAATGTTGCCATCACCAAAATTCCAATAATAATTATTTGCATTAGTTGATAAACTATTAAATTGTACATCCAAAGAAGTTTCATAAAATGTAAAATCGGCTGTAGGAGCAGTATCGTTAATATAAGCATTAATAGGAACTCTTTGACTAATACAAGAAGACTCTTGTAATTCCCAATCATAAAAATAAAAATAATATTTAGTTGGATTATATATATCGCTTCCAGTTGTAATTGACAATACTCCTGTTACAGTATAAGGGAAATTAACTCCTGAACTATTTCTGTACAAACCAGCACCTGGAGCCCCAGCTAATTTCAGGTTATTACCAACAGGCAATTGAAAATTAAGATTTATCCTGCTTTCGCCCTGTAAAATGTTAATATCTTTTGAATCAATAATATTATCATATGCGTCTAATAAGTAAATACTTCTTATACCTTCGTTTTGAGCATAAACTTTTACCGAAACAAGTTCAATTTCTTTATAACAATCAAAAACAAGATAATCTTGTCCGAAAGAAGAAAAATACGTTCCATTGCCATTATTATCAGTTTTGCCGACATAAATTGCAGGTGGCATTATATTGTCTTCTATATAATAAATTTGTGAACTATCAAGCAAATTAGTTACATAAGAATTGCCTACATAAAAAGGCACAGTATCGTTAACTGAATAATACCAGTTTAATAAACCATTTCCCGTTGCAGAAAGATTTAACACAGCAGGTCCGCAACTTTCGCCATCAGTAACATCAGGAGCTGCAGGCATATTAATGTTGATGTACGAATTTTTAACAATAGAGTCTTTTAATCCACAACTTGTATTTACTACTAATTTAACATTAAAACTTCCATTATAATTATATTTATGAGTTGGATTTTTTTCGTTTGAAAAATTACCGTCGCCAAAATACCATGTAAAAATTGTACTGTCAGAAGGAGCAATTGATTTATTATCAAAACTTACAATACCCGTACAATTTATCGACGAATCGGCAGTAAAATATGCTAAAGGCTGAATTTGTTGCAAATAAATATCTTGATTAAAAGTTGAATAATTATTTATGCTGATATTTGAAATTGTTATACTTTGATATCCAGTGGCACTGTAAGTAATACTATAAGTACCCTCATATAATGGGCGAAAATATTTTCCAGATTGTTTTGATGAAAATATATGTGAATTATCTTTATCGTGCGAAGTAATAAAAACCTTAGCTTCAACACCTTTGCCAGTACAAGCATCAATTACTTTGCCTTGTAAACCATAAGTAACTTGTTTTAAATAATTTAACATAGAACGGTAATTGAAATTCCAGTACGCATTGAGCATATTTGTAGCAACAATTTTATTAGCAGATATTTCAATAGTAACTTCCCTGCAATGTTCAAAATAATTCATATAATCCTGCCGACTGCCTGAAGTTGTATACCATGCATAACCATTTGTAATTCCATTATCTTCATCATCAAAATAACCGGTAGGACTATAAAATTGAGCAGTGTCGGCATATTCTCTGCCTGTAAACTGCCACCAATTATCGTCAGCGTGTAATTGGGACCACGTATCCCATGGATAATTAAATAATTCGGCACCACCATGAAAATTAGCTGCCATCACAAAATCTCTCTCAGCCGCAAATTCCATAAATGCAACAGTTTCGGGTTGCCATGCCATATAATCGGGATGCGGACCATCTTCAGGGTCGGGGTAGTTTCTGTTTAAATCAACTCCGTTAGAATTATAACGAGTTGCTCCTGTAATAGTATTATTACCTCCGGCATAGGCACCATCGGGGTTAGCAAGTGGATTTATCCAAATTTCAACATTATTTATTATATCTGTAATTTCACTATTTATATCGTAATTAGCAAGTAAATAATCGATAAATCTAAGAGTAACAACATAACATGTCAGTTCGTCGCCGTGCATAGAAGCAGTATATAAAAATTCTGGTTCGTCTTCATCAGTATCAACGTTGTCGGATATTTTAACAGCAAGTAATAATCTGCCGCTTGGTAGTGTGTCGATGCAATGCAAACTGCAAATATCAGGAAAATCAATAGCAAATTGTTTCATTAAATTTTCGTAAGCAGTATATGTAGGATAATAATCCCAACTAAATTTACTCCCTGTTTTAATTTCTGAAATCATTTCAACATCAATGAGAGAAGAAGGAAGAGGAAGCAATGAAAAACTATAATTAAGATTAGAAAACTTACTGAATTCTAATTTATTAGCATAAGCAAATATGCTATCATTTTCAATTTTATCGATAGAAATAATTTTGGAAAGATTATTTAATTCAGCTTTATTCTCTAAATAAAATGAAAAATAAACTTCTATTTTGTTTTTAAAAATAGAATCAATAAAATGATTATTATAAACTTGTTGTGAATAACTTGTAAAAAAAGTTGCAAAAAAAAGCGAACTTAAAATAAAATAATTGCCGAATAAAAATTTTTGTATTTTCATAATTATTTTTCAGAAGAAATTAAAATAGTAAGTCGTTTAATTTTTTCTTTTAGTTGCTCGTTAACATTAGTTAATGGCAACCTTACAATATTCTGGCAAATTCCAAGAGATTCCAAAGCTACTTTAACACCGCCTGGGCTTCCGTCAGCAAAAAAGTCATTAATTATATTTAATAATTTATAATGAATGATGCGAGCTTGAGCGAAATCACCTTCAAGGCACATATTTACCATTTTTGAAAATAATTTTGGGAAAGCATTAGCAACAACCGAAATTACACCATCGCCACCTGCTGCAATAATTGGCAATGTAAGAGCATCATCACCCGATATAACAAGAAAATCATCAGTTGTATTCTGAATAATTTCCATTATTTGGCTCATATTACCCGAAGCTTCTTTAATTCCAATAATATTTTTTAATTCATTGGCAATTCGGATAGTAGTAGCAGCGCAAATTCCACCACCAGTTCTGCCGGGAACATTATAGGCTATAACAGGTACCGGCGACACATTGGCAACAGCTTCAAAATGTCTGAAAACTCCTTCCTGATTTGGCTTATTATAATAAGGACAAACGGAAAGAATAGCATCGATACCAAAAAAATCAGTGTTTTTTATCTGCTCAACAAGTTGATTTGTATTATTGCTACTCATTCCAACTACAATGGGCAATATTCCTGCATTTTCTTCTATTACAAATTGAGTAATTTTATTTTTTTCAGCATCCGACAAGGTAGGAGTTTCGCCTGTAGTCCCAAGTACTACAATATAATCGGCATTATTAGAAGAAATATGTTTTATTAAGTTCGAAAGTGCTTCGTAATCAACTTCATTATTTGCTAAAAAAGGAGTAACAATTGCTACTCCTGTTCCTTTAAATTTTTTAGATTTCATATTATTAAATATTTTGATTTCAAAGGTTATGCAACTTATATACTAATTATCATTTTCTTGAGTGTCTTTTATAAAATGTTAGTTTCATAATTTTTATTATTAATCATTTTCAGATAAGTTACAATCTGCGACATAAGTTCTTCAATTTCAATCTTTTCTTTTAAATCAATCATTATGTCGAAAGTATCTTTGAACTTGTCGTTAAAAGCTGCGGCTTTAAATCTGGCTCTTGATAAACCTGCAATATATTCGAGAGGTAATAAGCCGTCTTGGTCTAAATAAATTAAAATGTCGGTTTCAACTTTTAAAAAATCGCGGATATGAATGCTATCGGGACGTTTAAACCAATTGATTTCTTTTAATGTAAAAAAATCCCAAGTAAGAGTTGGGTTGCAGTAATGTGGTAATCGGTTGTATCCAACATAAGCTATAGCCCTTACTGATTTACCCATTTGTTGTAATCTTCGGGCAAATGATAATACTTTGTGGTGTTCGTGTTCATTTGAAGCATTATAAATAATACTAATTGACTTTGCATCATCAAAATTTACAACATTTTTTTTACGCAATATCAAATCTTTATCGCGTAAAAAAGAGCGTTTCCATAAATATTTTTTCAGCTTACCTAACAAAACAATTTATTTTACAATTTAGCAAAAATTAATTATTAACTATTAACCACTCAATATTTTCGTCAAATCCTTTTAAAAGTAAGATAATTTTTTCACTTTTATTTGGCGGTATCATTAAACTTAAATCAAAATTTAAAGTTATAGTTTTATCATCATTACAAGTTTCATCTGTTGCTTGATGATGTATTGTTAAAGGAATTTTCATAGGTAAACTTTTCATATATACGCCTGTCCACATCAATTGCCACGAATGATTGCCACAGCCTCCTTTATACGATACTTCTGTTTTTAAAATATTATTTATAACTTCGGCATTTAAAATTTTATAATCTAAAATTTCTGAAGCATGGTACGAAGTATCTCTTATTACAGAAGTAGGTTTATCATCTTGCTTCAATTCTGTTTCTGTTTTTTTATTTTTTTTTCTTGCACAACAACTACTCGTAGCAATAGAAAAAGTAAATAATGAAATAATGAGTAAAATTGAAATTTTATTTTTTATCAGCATAAAATTTTTATTTTAAATTAATTTTAATAAGAATTTACAAAAATAAAAATAATAAGTAATAAATCATGCATAATAACGAACAAATAAAAATAATAATATTTGATTGGGGTAATACTTTAATGGTAGATTTTCCTCAATATAAAGGTGCAATGTTTTATTGGTCTCAAATTAAGTTAATGCCAAATGTTTTAGAAACATTGAAATTATTGTACAAAAAAATTCCTCTTTGTGTTGCTACTAATGCAGGCGATTCAAATACAGAACTTATGATTAAGGCGTTAGAAAGAGGCGGAATAAAACATTTTTTTGATTATTTTTTTTCATCCAATGACGCTGGTTATTCCAAACCAGATCCGAGATTTTTTACTGCCTTAACTAATTTTGTAAATGTAGCTCCCAATAATTGTTTAATGATTGGTAACGATTATGAAAAAGATATTGTAGGAGCTGCTAATGTTGGTATGAAAACTTTGTTTTATAATTATTTAAAAATTGATGGTAATTTTTCTGCTGCAACTGAAATATTTTACGATTTTATAGAATTGCCTAATATGAAATCTCTAAAGTCGGTTATTGGTTATTCTTAATATAATTATTTGTTTTTTTATTTCATAAAGTGGATTTAGGATTTTAGAATTACGATTTACGATTTAAGATTAAAAAACAAAGATTAATGATTGTTCAATATAGATAAATTAAATATTTAATATAATTAATTATTTATAAACTTTATCAAATTATATATATATACGTGTATAATACCAAATAAATAAATATTTAAGTTATTTTTGCATTTATTATTAATTAAAATTTTAATTCTTATGAAAAAAATTGGTGTTTTACTATTAGTTAGCTTGTTTTTTATTACATCTTGTAATCAGGTTCAAAAAGGGAAAAATAATGAATGTCAGGTTATTGAAGTTGATACTTGTGAAGGCACACTTGATTTTTACGATAATGAAGCTGTAATTGATTTAAAAGGCGATAAATCAATAAAAATCGACGGTGAAGTTGATAAAGCATATGAAGTTGATTTTAAAAAATTACCTTTACGTTCACTCATCGTAAAAGAAATGCTATACAATACTTCAGCAAATGATTCTTTTGTTGGAGCTTACCGTTATGATGGTTATGCTATTGACGATATTCTTAATTTGGTTAAGCCAAAGAAAAAACCTGTTAATACTCTTTCGTCAAATATAGATCTTTACCTTGTAATATCCAATAATAAAGGCGATTCTGTTGTATTGAGTTGGGGCGAAGTCTTTTATCCAATACATCGCCACGAAATCATTATTGCTACAAAAGTAATGAGAATAGTCCCTTCTAAAACAAAAGAACAATGGCCTTTACCAGTTGAAACAAAATTAATTGTTGCTTCTGACCTTATGACTGTTAGAAATATAAGCAATCCAACCAATATATCTATACGTTCAGCATATTTTGATGAAAGTAAAGGTGGCAAAAAAGGTGACACAGCTTATGTTAAAGAATTTACAATTTTTGATAATGATGAAGCTTTGATAACAGTGTCTGATTTGCCAAAAGATGAAACACTTTACGAATTTCCTACTGTTTTTTATGGAAGAGGAAGAGGTATACATTCTGTAACACCTTTTAATGGAGTTTTGATAAAAAATATATTGTTAAAGCATTTCCCTGTTAATATTAATTCATTGCAACGTTCAATGATATTGGCATCTGGTAACGATGGATACAGAGTAATATTTTCGTTCAGCGAAATAATGAACAGAAATGATCAGGCAGAACTTTTACTTGTTGAACTTGAACGTAAAATTGGTAAAAGCGGAGCTAAATTCAGATTATTACCTGCTTCAGATTTTTTCTCAGACAGATCAGTAAAATCGCTTTTATATTTAAAATATATAAAATAAGCTTCAATGACCAATTCACAAGTTTTTAACCATATTATTCCTAAGTATAAAATATGGCTTGAAACTCCTGAAGGACAAGGAATTTTAGGCGATGGGAAATGGCATTTGTTTAAAACTATACAACAAGAAGGTTCATTAATGGCTGCTGTCGAAAAACTCAATTTGTCGTACCGAACGACATGGAATAATCTAAGAAAAATTGAAGAAAGACTTGGCGTTAAATTATTTTATCATACTCGTGGTGGCAGCAAAGGCGGTGATACAAAAATTACTGAAGAAGGGGTCAAAATTATTAAAGCTTTCGACAATTTTCATAAAAAATTAGATAAAGTTATGATAGAAGCTTTGAACGAATTAAAAGAAGAACTTAATTCCTGAAAATTTAAGGTACATATTCATAAGCACCAATATCGGGCATTGCATCGCGATTATTACCAAGTATATCATTCAGAATATTCAAATGTTTACCAGCGTTTACAGCAGGCGAATTAGCTAATATATTGTAATTTACTGTAGAGTTATCAATAAATAAAGGGTCTGAATTTATTACAGAAGTAAAATAATTAGTATTCGAAATATTTAAATTTGTTTTAATTATACAATGGTCAAATTTATAATTAAAAATTGATGATTCAGAAAAACGGTCTAAGCCAAGTTCATCATTAATATTGCCATAAATAATACAATTACCAAAATAAGCACTGTCGAGGCTACGCACTTGCATATTTCCATTATAATCCTCATAATAATTATTAAGTAAAAGGCAGGGAGTTGTTCTTGTGCTATAATTCCAATAATTGCCAGCAGTACAATGTTTAAAGCTATAATTACCACCAATTGAAAGAACAATATTGTATAAACCGCAGTTAGCAAAAACTGAATTAACTGCCCAAATATGTGAACCTTGCCCCCAGAGAGCTGCCGAACTCATATTTTTAATTATTGTATTGTTCAATTTGAGTGTAGGCGAAGTAAGCGAACCTAGAGTATCGCATTGTATTCCAATATTACCGTTTTTAATTACAGCATATTCAATAATATTGTCTTTACTTCCAGCCGATAACCATATCTTATTCCATTGGCCTGGAATATTTTTATAATATTCTTCCGATCTTGTACCCTGAAAATAAACAGGATTATCTTTGTTGCCATTTACATTAATACTGCCTCCATTATAAACCCATATTACAGCATTTTTATAAAGATGAACCTTGGTTCCTGCAGGAATTATAAGCGTAGAATCAGTATCAATTACGGTATAACCATATATTACATGAGGTTTATCGTTAGACCATGGAGCATTACAAGCTGCGTAAGAAAAAGGGGGTAAGCCTTCAATATATTCAGTAGGTGTGTGATAATACGCATCCTGCCCCCATGCGTTAAGTTTAACACTTTGAACATTGCCATTTGTATTAAAAACAATAGAATCATCAATAACAAAGGGGGTATTCTGATTACCTGGGTCAACTGTTACTCTTACAAAAATCCATAAACTGTCTTTAGCATTAATTTCTACATCTTTAAATGAATTTTCTGCTATTCCATCTATATTAATTCTAAAATTTGAAGAAGCTCCCCCTGCAAGATTTATTGAAGATATTAAAATAGGACGGTTTTCTTTATTGTAAACTTTTAAAAGTTTTGTAGTAGAGCCAATTGTAGTAAATACAGTGTCGAAGGTTATTAAATCTGACGAAAAATTTAGTTTTACAGAAGAATCTCTAATATAATTTTCATCCTTTCTGCAACTATTTATAATAACTGAAATTAATACAAAAAGAATTAAAAATAATTTATAAAAATATTTAAAGTTCCAAAGATTCATAAAGCAAAAGTAATTCTTTATAATATAATGTGCAAATATCAAAAAACGATGAATATTAATTAAAATTGTTTTTAGAAATATTTATAGCAATTAAAATATTTTTTAAACTAATGGTTAGAATTTGTGCATAATTTACGATTTATTATGGTTAAATTATTGATATTTAATATAGAATACGAATATATGTTTCATTTGTATATATATACATTTAAATGAGTTTAAGCATAAATATTATCTTTTTAAAATATAATTTCAGCTTTATTATCTTTATCAATAGCTGCAAAGTGAAGCAGAGAGGTAATAGCTTTTAGCTTTGTGTTTTTATTTACAATATTTATAACAACTTCAATTTTTAATTTCATTATGCTGCAATCATCTATTTTACTTACAATTTCCGCAATATCGCCACATTTGATTGAACGAATAAACTTAACTTTTTCAATGGAGACGGTAACCATATTTTGCAAGGTATATTGTCGTGCTGTTATATATGCAATTTCATCAATCCATTGAACTGCAATGCCACCAAATAATGTATTATTGTCATTAAGGTGTTTTGGGAGTACTAATTTGTACGATTTTATTGAAAAATTATTTTTTGTTACAGACATTTAATAAATTTTTTTTCAAAAATATTAAAAAAATTTGAATTATGAACAATAGTTCATTATCTTTGTAAATTAATTTATAAAAACAACCAAAAAAAAGGAGGTAATTATGCCTGGTTTAAATGGTAAAGGTCCTGTAGGAGAAGGTCCAATGACAGGACGCCAGATGGGACGTTGTAACCCAAACAATTTGCAACAAAATAATGATAAAACATCAGATGAAAATACTGATGTTAATGTACAAAATTTTAACCCTGATTATGGAAGAGGTTTAGGCTTAGGTTTTAGATTTGGCAGAAAAGCTGGTAGAGGTGCTGGTAGAGGTGCTGGTAGAGGTCTTGGCAGAGGCAACAGAAATGGGTTAAATAATTAATTTTAATATAGGAATGTCCGAATTGTTTATATTTTAAATATTTATAAAACGGGCATTCCTTATTATTAATTAAAAAAAAATACAAATAAATTATTGAAACAAACCTACTAATTAAAATTTAAATAATATGAATAAATGTATTGCTATTCCATTAGAAAATGGAGTTTTATGTGAACATTTTGGTCACTGCCAGAATTTTGCAATTATTGAAGTAAAAGATAATTTAATACAAACTATTAAAGAAGTAACGCCTCCAGAACACCAACCAGGTTTATATCCCAAGTGGGTAGCTCAGCATGGCGTAACTGACGTAATTGCTGGTGGTATAGGTCAAAAAGCTATAAACCTTTTTAATGAAGAAAAAATAAATGTATATTTTGGAGCTCCAATAAAATCTGCTAAAGCATTAGCCGAAGATTTTTTGACAGGGACATTAGAATTATCGGTTAATTATTGCGACCATTAATATGTTAAAAATAGCAATAGCAAGCGGTAAAGGAGGAACAGGAAAAACTTTGTTGTCAACAAATCTTACTTCATATTTATCGATAAATCATAAAGTTTTACTTGCAGATTTGGACGTAGAAGAGCCAAATGGTTTTTTATTTATAAAAGGTAAAACTGTAAATGTTTCAGAACAGTATAAAATGATACCCCAATGGGATAAATCTAATTGTACTTTATGTGGTTTATGTTCTAATTTATGTAAATTTCATGCTGTATTAAAATTAGGTGATTATATTTCAGTTTTTGATAATTTATGTCATAGCTGCTATGCTTGTTCAGAACTTTGTCCTTCCAATTCTCTACCGATGGTAAAACATAAAATTGGTGAGATAAAAATTCTTAATTCAAATAATTTAACGTTTATTGAAAGCCGACTTGAAGTCGGTGAAGAACAAGCAGTCCCTCTTATTAATCAAGCGCATAATTTAATTGATAAAGATTATTCACATATTAAATACCAATTTTTCGATTGTCCGCCGGGTAATGCTTGCCCTCTACTTGCCGCCGTTAAGCCTGTTGATTTTGTTGTACTTGTAACTGAACCAACTCCTTTTGGATTAAGCGATTTAAAAATTGCAGTTGATACTGTCAGGTATCTAAAAAAACCTTTAGGTGTTGTAATTAATCGCTACTCAAATTCATTTTCTGAAATTGAAAAATATTGTGAAAAAGAAGATGTAAATATTTTAACAAAAATTCCTTTTGATATTAAAATTGCAGAATTATACTCTAAAGGCATATTAATATACGACAAAATAAAAGGATTAGATAATTGCTTAGATGAAATAATGAAAAATATTGAAACAATAATTACAAAATAACAATATGCAAGAAATAGTTATAATATCGGGTAAAGGAGGTACAGGCAAAACAACAGTAGCTTCGTCATTGTCTATTGTAGCTAGGAAAGAAGCAATTATAGCCGATTGTGATGTTGATGCTGCCAATATGTATCTTCTATTACAACCCGATATTCAAAAAATGGAAAGATTTTTCAGCGGTGAACTTGCTGAGATTAATCAGGAATTTTGCAATAAATGTGGTCTTTGTAAGGATATATGCAGATTTAATGCTATTAAATTTGAAAATGATCAATATATAGTAAATGAATTAGATTGTGAAGGTTGCGGCTATTGTGAGTTAATTTGTCCCGTTAAAGCTATAAAAATGAGCAAAAGAGCATCGGGCATGGTATACAACTCAATTATTAAAACTAATAGTATAATGGTTCATGCTAAATTATTTACTGGAGCCGAAAATTCGGGCAAACTTGTAGCAAAGGTAAAAAATGAAGCTAAACAAATAGCAATTAATGAAGAAGTTAAAAATATAATTGTAGATGGTTCGCCTGGTATAGGTTGTCCAGTAATTTCTTCACTTTCTGGTGCTTCTCACGCTTTAATAGTAACAGAACCTACTTTATCAGGTTTGCACGATTTAAAAAGAATTTGCGAAATTGCTGAAAAATTTCATATTAAAACTGCATGTATTATCAATAAATTTGATATCAACATTGAAAATACAAATGAAATTAAAACATATCTTAAAAAAAATCATATTGAACATATTTTAGATATTCCTTATGATAAAATTTTTAATGATTCAATAATTGAAGGTAAAACTATAGCAGAATACAGTCCCAAATATTTTGAGATATTTAGTAATTTATGGGATAAATTAAAAAATTGATTTTTATAACTTAAAATTAAAATAAAGCAAAATGAAAATTTTATTTACATCAACCGGCAAAAACTGGGAATCACTTATTGACCCCCGCTTTGGAAGAACAGACTTTTTTGTAATCTATGATGAAGAGAAAAAAGAATTAAGCGTAACGGATAACACTGAGGTTAAAAATGTAGCTCACGGTGCGGGAACAGCTACAGCACAAAAGGTTTTTGAAATAAAACCAGATGTAATTATTACTGGTAATGGGCCTGGACAAAATGCTGCAAACGCCTTAAAAGCATCTAATATCAAAATATATATTAATGCTCACAATATGAGTTTAAAAGAGGCTTATGAGAAATATTTAAATAAGCAGTTACAGGAATTCTAATGTATTGTTAATTTATTGATTATTTAAACATATTTATCAATAAAATTCCCAAATACAACGCTAAAATTCCCAAAATTACACTAAACCCTGAATAAAATAAAAAATAAAAAAAATCATTACTTTTCAGCATTAAAAAATTTTCGCTGGCAAAAGTGGAAAATGTAGTGAAACCACCGCAAAAGCCTACTATTAAGAATAATTTTAAATCTTGGTTTACTATTGTATATTTTTCGATAATTCCGTAAATAATACCTACTGCAAAGCATCCAATAATATTTACCATAAAAGTTCCAAATGGAAGGTTGCTTAAATAAATACTTTGAAAATATTTTGAAATAAAAAACCGGGAAACACTACCCAAAAAACCACCGGCACCTACAAAAAGAATAACTCTTATCATTTTATGAAAATAAATATTTGTAGGAGTTATCAGCTTAATTGCAGTTAAAGGCGAACCCCATCACCATAATTTGCAAAGATTAAAAAAAATATTTTATCATTTAATATTAAAATGAAATTTATTATATATATTTGCATAATATTATATAATTTTAAATAAGTAGTAATAATTTAATGATGAATAATTAAAATCACTTTTTTATATTTAAATAGTGATTATTGAAAATATCACAATTTAGGTATATCAAAGAAATATTAACATTATTATATGTAAGCAGTTAATATATTAAAAAAAAAAGCAAATAATTTAATAAATTTAAAAAATCAATAATATTAAACCATTAAATATTATAATATGAATAAAATTATTTCAATTTTATCTATGTTTTTTATAAGTGCTTCCATCTTAGCACAAAGTCCCGATTTATTCAGTTATCAGGCTGTAATACGCGACAATAACGACCAGTTAATTGTTAATACACAAATAGGTGTTCGCGTTAGTATACAAAAATTTATGATTGGAATGCCTCCATCATACATAAATCTTTATATTGAAACTCATACTCCTACAACTAATGATAACGGTTTAATTAATTTACAAGTTGGTAATGGAACGCTTGTTAGTGGCGATTTTTCAAATATTGATTGGGCAAATGGTGTTTATTATTTAAAAACAGAAATAGACCCAATTGGTGGTACAAATTATACAATTACTGGCAGTAGCCGTTTACTTAGTGTTCCGTATGCTTTACATGCAAAAAATGTAAAAACATACAAAGTTGGTGATTATGCTTTTGGTGGTATTGTGTTTTGGGTTGATGAGAGTGGACAGCACGGGCTGGTATGCGTAAAAACAGATATGTCTTATCCAGCAAAATGGAATGCAGGTTCTTACACTTACACTATGGCTTGGGGTAATGGAATTTTAAGTGGTGAAATGAATACTGCTCTTATTGTATCAAACCAAGGTAGAGGAGATGGAACAAGTTATGCCGCTCTTACTTGTAGTTCATTTAATTATGTGGAGAATGGCAATAGTTATGGCGGCTGGTTTTTACCTTCACGTTTAGAATTAAATGAAATGTTTTCAAAGAAAAGTACTATAGATGCTACAGCCCTTGCTAATGGAGGTGCAGCTTTTACTAACGACGTTTACTGGAGCTCTACTGAGAGTAGTAATGATAAAGCATGGACAGTAAATATGGGCAGTGGAGGTATCAGTGAAAGTTCAAAAGCATATTCTCACAAAGTGCGTGCTATTAAAAAATTTTAATTTCAAACTCTTCTGCCAATAATGTCAGCTCATTTAATAATTCCTTATTAATTGGAATACCTGTTTTTTGACGTTGTTGCTTTATTAAAAATTCTTTTTCACCAGCAGTATATATTCTATTTTGTCCTTTCATTTTCTTTGAGTTTCTCAGTTCTCTCAATATATTGCCGGTTATTTTTTTAAAATCATCAACATCGTTAAATGCAGCAATATCAACAGCTATAAAGAAATGTCCAAGCCTAAAAGGAACTTTTTTCCCATTTTCAATACCAGTAAGCATTTTTAGAAAAGCACCACTTTGAAGTGCGGCTGATAAAATTTCTACAACTGTAGCATAACCGTAGCCTTTATAACCTGAGGTTTCTTCTCCAATTCCACCTAATGGTGCCATTGCTGCTTTGCCTGAAACCAAATCTTTTAAAATCTTTTCAGAATCAGTAAAACAATTACCTTCGTCGTCAATAACCCAACCTTCAGGTATATTTTCTCCCTTTCTGGCGTATAATTCTATTTTACCCCTTTGACTAACCGAAGTAGCACAATCAAGAAAGAAAGGGAATTCTTCGTCAGTAGGCATTACAAAAGTCAAAGGATTAGTTCCAAGCATATTTTCAACTCCAAAGGTAGGAGCTATTGAAGGTCTGGCATTAGTGCCAGTAATACCAATCATATTATGTTTGGCAGCCATTAGACCATAATATCCGGCTATACCATAATGAGTTGAATTACGAACTGCGACCATTCCTATACCGTATTTTTTTGCTTTTTCGATTGCAATATTCATCGATTTGTAGGCAATTACATGCCCCATGCCATTATGCCCGTCAATTACAGCGGTTGCGGGTGCTTCTTTTATAATTTCAATTTCTGTAATAGGATTTATAACACCTTCTTTAATACGATCAATATAAATTGGTTTTAATCTGTTAATACCATGCGAATCAATACCTTGCTTGTCAGCTTCAATCAATACATTGGCACAAATAGCAGCATCTTCCGAAGGTACACCTGCTTTAATAAATACATCTTTTATAAATGTTTCTAATATTGAACTATCAATAAAAATTTTTTCTGCCATTATCATTAAAATTAAATTTTTGCGAAAATAAGTAAAATAAAAGGATTATTTAATGATTTTTAATTTAAATTTGTAGCTTATATGAAAATAAGGATACATTCAATATTATTATTATTAATTTTGATTTTGCCTGTTACGGGTACTTATATTTTATTTAAGCACAGACAATATCAGGTAAAATCACAGATTAAGCAAAAGATTAAAGAAGGTGTATCTGAAGACGATTTGTTTCTTTTAAAAATACCTTTAAGTCTTGAACAAAATTCCAATTCAGTTTTTAAGAGAATTAATTCAAAAGAGTTCAAGTACTATGGCGAAATGTACGATGTTGTAAGGCAGGTAACCTTAGGTAACACTACTTATTATTGGTGTATATGGGATAAAGAAGAAACTGCTCTCTTTGCTAAGCTTGATGAACTGTTTGCAAAAGCCTGGGGCAACGACCCTGTTAAAGAGTCGAACAGCGAACGCCTTATAAGTTTTTATAAAGGCTTATTTACTCCACCTTTATTAAAGATTAATTTTAATTATAAAGTTAATATTTTTAAAGAAATTGATAATTATATTGTCAATTTTTTCCCAAATGTTTTTATTCAAGTATTAACACCTCCACCAAAATTTGATGAATAGTCTTTAAATTTTATTTTTTTATAGCTATAAATTAATTATTAATCATCAAATTTTTTAAAAATGAAACAGATATTAATTATAATCGGGTTATTCTTATGTGTTAACCCGATATTTTCGCAATATGTTGTTGTGCGTGACATAAATACGCACAATCCGCTCGAATTAGTTATAATTCAAAAAAAAGCGGACAAAAATCAGGTAGTTACCAATGAAAAAGGTATTGCAAACATTAGCTCCTTTTCTGCTGGTGATACTCTGATATTCAGATTGTTAGGTTATGTTACTTTTCAATATAACTTAAAATCTTCTGACAAAAGTCAGATTGATGTATATCTTGAACCTACAAGCATTATACTTGACGAAGCCGTTGTGTCGGGCACAAGGTGGAAAGAAACCTCAAGAGATATACCTTCAAAAATAATTTCTATAAGCAATCGCGATGTACAATTACAGAATCCTCAAACAGCAGCCGATATGCTTGCTACTTCTGGGCATGTATTTATACAGAAAAGTCAGCTTGGTGGTGGAAGTCCGATGATAAGAGGCTTTGCCACCAACAGAGTACTTATTTCAGTTGATGGGGTCAGAATGAATAACGCTATTTTCAGAAGTGGTAATCTGCAGAATGTTATTTCATTAGATCCTTTTGCAATTGAAAAAACTGAAGTTTTATTCGGTCCTGGTGCTGTTATGTATGGTAGCGATGCTATTGGTGGAGCTATGAATTTCAATACTATTACACCTCGTCTATCAACTGATGGCAAAACGTTTATTAAAGGTAATGCTTTAAGTCGTTATTCTTCTGCTAATAATGAAATAACAGGACATTTTGATGTGAATATTGGCTTCAAAAAATGGGCTTTTGTTACCAGCGCAAGCTATAGTCAATTTGATGATATGAAAATGGGAAGTAATGGACCTGACGAATATTTACGACCTGAATATCAGAAAGTTGTTGATGGTAAAGATTCAATTTTTATTAATGATGACCCAAAATTGCAAGTAGCTTCGGGCTATAATCAGTTAAATATTATGCAGAAAGTTAGATATAAGATGAACGACAAATGGGATTTTCAGTACGGAGTTCATTATTCGGCTACTTCTGATGTTCCTAGATATGACAGGCTTATTGAGAAAAAATCTTCTGGCGATTTAAAAGATGCTGAGTGGTATTACGGTCCTCAGAAATGGCTTATGAATGTTTTAAACATTTCACATAACGGAGCAGGTATATTTTACGACAAAATGAATATTTCTTTAGCTGAACAGCATTTTGAGGAAAGCCGACATAACCGTAGTATGGGGAGTTCTGGCTTGAACCACAGAACTGAAAAAGTGAACGCTTTGTCTGCTAATATTGATTTTGAAAATATTATTGACGAAAAGAAAAAACTTTATTACGGCTTTGAAGCTGTTAACAACCAAATTACTTCTGAAGCTGAAAAAGAGAATGTTAAAACTGGCAATATTAGCCCTTTAAGCACCAGATACCCTGATGGTTCTGACTGGTCTTCACTTGCTATATATGCTAATTTTCAAGACAAAATAAGTAAAAAAATCACTGTTCAAACTGGGTTAAGGTATAATTATGTTATGCTTAATGCTGATTTTGATACCACTTTTTATCCTTTACCCTTTACAACTACTTCTAATTCAAAAGGGGCTTTAACTGGTAGTGCTGGACTTGCCTACAAACCTGCAGCTAACTGGCAAATTTATGGTAATTTTTCTACTGGTTTCAGATCACCAAATATTGATGATATTGGAAAAGTATTTGATTCTGAACCAGGTTCTGTTATTGTGCCTAATAAAGCTCTTAAACCCGAATATGTGTGGAATTTTGAAGCTGGTGTTTCAAAAATCTTTGTTGATATGGTTAAAATAGATTTATCAGCCTATTATACATTTTTAAGTGATGCACATGTTAGAAGATCTTATACATTAAATGGTGAAGACAGCATAATGTATGATGGGGTAATGAGCAAAGTACAGGCTTTACAAAATGCTGCTTCAGCTTATGTAAAAGGGTTTCAGGCTGGCATTGAGGTTAAATTGCCTTATGGCTTTGGCTTATCATCACGTTTTACTTATCAGCAGGGCGAAGAAGAGTTGGACGACGGTTCAACAGCTCCTTTAAGACATGCTGTTCCTTTATTTGGTAATGCACATTTAACTTACAGTATGAAAAAATTAATTGTTGATTTATATGGTGTTTACCAAGGTGAAATAGCCTATCAGGATTTGGCACCATCGGAGCAGGAAAAAGCACATTTATATGCTATAGATAATAAAGGCAACCCTTATTCGCCAAAATGGCTAACTCTTAATCTAAAAATTATGTATAGATTAAATAAATGTATTAGCCTTAATGCAGGCGTTGAGAACATTGGCGATATACGTTACAGACCATATAGTTCTGGTATTGCGGCTGCTGGACGCAATTATGTTGTTTCGGCTAAACTGAACTTTTAAGTGTTTTATATATAAAATGATTAAATTTGTATAAAAATTTAAACAGAAGACAGGTAACAAATAATATTTATATTTTTTTATTTGTATTGCTTTATTAACTAAATTTGTGTTATAAATTATATTTGCAATACATTCTTTAAATGTGAATATTATATATTGTTACCTGTTTTTTTTAATATAAAAATAATGAATATATTTAACAATATTACGAACATTAATCCTATACTTCTTGCACTTATTGCTACTATTATTACTTGGGGTGGTACTGCCTTTGGTGCGTCTTTTGTTTTTTTCTTTAAAACTATTGATAAAAGAATTATGAACGCTATACTTGGTTTTGCAGCAGGTGTAATGATAGCGGCAAGTTTTTGGTCTTTATTGAGTCCTGCTATTGAGATGACTGAAAAAAGCGGTGGTATAGCCTGGTTTCCTGCGTTAACAGGTTTTCTTGCTGGTGGTGCTTTCCTTTTGATTGTTGATATGATATTACCTCATCTTCATTTAGGGCAAACTGTTGACAAAGCTGAAGGGATTAAAACATCGTGGCGAAGAAGCGTTTTACTTGTTCTTGCAATTACTTTGCATAACATACCCGAAGGACTGGCTGTAGGTATTGCTTTTGGTGCAGTTGCTGTTAGTCCTGAATCTGGGTTACTTGCTGGCGCAATAGCCTTGGCTGCGGGTATAGCACTCCAAAATATTCCTGAAGGTGCCGCTGTGTCAATACCACTTAGACGGGAAGGTTTTTCACGGTTAAAAGCTTTTAATTACGGGCAGTTAAGTGGCATTGTTGAACCTGTTGCAGGTGTTTTAGGTGCTATTCTTGTAGTTCATGTTGCTCCAATTTTACCTTACGCATTGTCATTCGCCGCTGGTGCTATGATATTTGTAGTTGTTGAAGAACTTATACCCGAAGCTCAGTCGGGAAATCAAACCGATTTATCTACTGTTGGTGCTATTATTGGTTTCGCTACTATGATGCTTTTAGATGTAGCTCTTGGTTAACGTTTTGTCTTTCATCTAATCATTAAAACCATTATTTTTGTGACTACCATCGCAGAAAGGTTTTGTATGAGAACCACCGCATCGGCAGAGAAAAACGGGAGCTTCGTAAAGTTTAGCCCCCTTTTTAGCATCATTTATAACAACATTATTATTAACTTTTATAGGACCATTATTAATAATATCGATATCAGATTTTTCATTTTTAGAAATTTCATTTTTATTATTCATATTATTCAAATTATTATATTCCCAAGTAAGAGCTTTAGATGGGCATCGTTCAACTTGCTCAATTATTCTTTTTGTTGAAGCACCTTGCATATTAATCCAAGGGCGTACACGAGGATTAAATACTTCAATAAGTTCAGTAAAACAGATTCTGGAATGAATACATAAAGCATTTTTCCATATAACAGTTATTTCACCGTTAGAATATTTTTTAGTAAGATTTTTTTTATCCAAAATATTTACATTTTTAGCATAAAAAACATTTTATTTACCAAACTTTTTTAAAACATCCGACATAGCATCCTTATGTACAAGAAAAGTCATCATTTTTAATTTCACATAATCATCTCTAAAAAAGTAATAGCCAAATTCATCGGCGGTTTCGTTGTTATTACGACTACCTGAACTAGAATCTTTAACAAGATACCAGTCAACACCATCAATTTCGGTATATCCAACTAAATGCATACCGTGGTCGTCGGTTGTAGTTTTGTTAGAAAATCTGAACTGACGAGCATTTTCATCAATATACTTAGCAGGAATATCGAACGAAGGTATAGTAGCAGTTTGCGTAGCTGTTTCAAAGCCAGCTTCCGAAACGTCGCCACCAATTGAAAGAGTATATCCTTTACGAATAGCATTTTTAATAATATCCATAAAAACATCAAGTGTAACATTATGATAATCAGCATTTAGCCACCAGTTATCTGGCACTTCGTAAACAACTTTTTCCCAATATGGTTGTTGCATCAGCGACATAACATCAATATAGTCATCAAGATTTAATTTCAGAACATTTTTTAAATATTCCTGAGGCGTTATTTGTTTGCCATCAATAGCAAGCTTTGCAGGGGGTTCGCCAATATAATAATTTAAAATAGATTTGATAGTAGCTACAACTTGTTCTTCGTTCCAGATATTAGCATCTTTAACCGAATTCAAATAGTCTTTCATTTCATTAACCATAGTTTCGTGATTATGATGCACTTGGTCTTCGCTTAATCCTGTATAAGTTTCATAAGGCACAATGCCATGTTCACGCCATACTCTTATAACTGCATTAGCTTCAGAGCCTTCATCAAAAAGCGAATTACCTCTTTCTTTGACAAATCTGCGAGCTTTGTCGACATATTCCCAGTATACAGTGTAAATTTCAGATAATTTAACTTTTTTTCCTGTTTGTCTGTAAACTTCAGATTCAAAGAACGAAGTAGTACAATAACACCAGCAAGTACCTGCATTACCTTGAGAAATTGGCTGATTATGCCACTGGTATTTATACATTGATTTTTTATTCGGCAAGCTACGAGAGCTCAAATCAACTTTAAAACGTTTGTAAGAACGAGCAAACACTCTTTTTTCCTTAACATTTCTGATGTCTTTCAGAATAGAATTTTGATAATAACCAGGTTTTTGCTCCTGAAAATTTCCTTTGTCATTGTCCTGACTAAATACTGATGTATGAAGCGCAAACACCAATAAAACCATTAAACTTACAATGTTTTTCATAAGATTATATTTATTTATTTTCAATAACATAATATGAAAATCGCATGTTTATTGCCCCCATCCTTGTTTATTCTTCAGAACATGCTTATTTCATTGAATAAATTTTAAAAAATTATTTTACAATAAAACAACAAATATATTTAAAAAAAATAAAAAAACACATAATTTTAAAACTAAACTATAAAAATAAATTTAAGATTAGCAATATAAGGTCAAAAAAAATAGGGCAAACGCATAAAAATTTTTCACTTTCCCATCCTTCTTCGAAGTGTTTTAAAAGAAATAATATACAAATAAATGGTCATAATCTTAATACTATTAAGAATAATAGGTAGACGTATTATATTAATGTCTTAAAATTTTTAATCCATCATTTGCCATAAAATTTTAGCTGGGTAATTATATCATTCCACTCACATTTTTTCTTTTTTCCTTTTATACTTTCTTTATCGGATTTCATAAAGAAGTAATTGACTGGATAAATTCAGATAATAGTGCCAAAGGCATTATTAAATGTCAAGCTATTATTTCGTTACATAATGGCAATAGTATGCAGAACATTTGTAGGGAACTCAAAATACTAATAAAACAAAAGCCGCTTAAATATGGTAATGATAGTAAAAAATGGACAGGACTTATATTGCAAGAATATCTACTAAAAAATTGGAATATAAAAATTGTAACTCGGACAGCCCAGCTTTGGCTCAAGATATTTCGATAATCTTACTTTTTTGATTCGTTTATCCTAATCAATAGTAAATCCAAAATCGTAAATCTACTTTGGGGTCTTTCAACTTTGTTACAAACATTATAAACTTAAAAATCTTGAATTCAGCAATTCATCTTATTAAAAAGCCAGTATAGCTTGTTTAAATATTTCTACAGCTTCTTTAAGTTGTTGTTCGTTAATAACTAAAGGAGGAGCAAAACGAATAATATGACCATGAGTAGGTTTAGCAAGCATACCCATTTCAGCCATTTTCAAACATACGTCCCATGCTTCTTTACCTTTATGAGGTTTAATAACAACAGCATTAAGCAAACCCTTACCTCTAACTGATTCAATCATTGGCGAATTAATCTTTCTGATTTCCTCGCGGAAAATTTCACCAAGGCGTTCTGCATTTTCGGCTAATTTTTCATCGACAACTACTTGCAGAGCAACAACAGCCACTTTAGCAGCAACTGGATTACCGCCAAAAGTAGAACCATGCTCACCTGGTTTAATGCAAAGCATAATATCGTCATTAGCTAAAACAGCCGAAATTGGATAAACACCACCCGAAATGGCTTTGCCTAAAATTAAAATATCGGGTTTAACATTTTCGTGATCACAAGCAAGAAGTTTTCCTGTACGCGCAATACCTGACTGAACTTCATCAGCAATAAACAAAACATTTTTTGATTTACAAAGCTGATAAGCTTTACTTAAATAACCATCATCAGGAACAAATACACCAGCTTCACCTTGAATAGGTTCAACAAGAAAACCTGCCACATTTTCATCTTCAAGAGCTTTTGCCAATGCGTTCAGATCGTTATAAGGAATTGAAATAAATCCGGGAGTAAATGGACCGTAATCTTTATACGCATCAGGGTCTGATGACATACTAACAATAGTAATGGTACGACCGTGAAAATTATTAGCACAAACTATAATTTTAGCTTGATTTTCTTTAATACCTTTTTTAAGATAAGCCCATTTGCGACAAAGTTTAAGTGCAGTTTCAACAGCTTCGGCACCGGTATTCATTGGCAAGACTTTATCAAAGCCAAAAAATTCGGTTATAAATTTTTCATAAGGACCTAAAGCATCGTTATAAAATGCTCTTGAAGTTAAGCAAAGAGTTTTAGATTGTTTAACAAGAGCATCAACAATGCGAGGATGGCAATGTCCTTGATTTACAGCCGAATAAGCAGATAAGAAATCATAATACTTCTTACCTTCAACATCCCAAACATAAACACCTTCTCCCCTACTTAAAACTACAGGTAAAGGATGATAATTATGAGCACCATAGCGGTCTTCCATTTCAATTGCCTGCTTTGAAGCAGTAACACTTACAACATTTTGTTCCATAATTTTAAAAATTATTGTTTATTTTGCAAACTTATCAGTTTTTTTCAAAGAAAAAAAATTTTTTAATAAATTTTACATTTAAGATAATGAATATAATTGAAAATATTGAGGTAACAGACGCTGGAGCCGAAGGCGTAGCAATTGCAAAAAAAGATGGCATAGTCATTTTTGTTAAAAATGCAGTTCCAGGAGATATTGTAGATTTAAAAATAATTAAAAAGAAAAGAAAATATTATGAAGGTATAATTGAAAAAATCCATAAAAAAGGCGAAATAAGAAGTGAAGCATTTTGTAGTCATTACGGTATATGCGGCGGTTGCAAATGGCAGCACATGTCTTATAAAGGACAACTTATATACAAACAAAAACAAGTTACAGATGCTTTTAACAGAATAGCCGGTATATATACTGATAACATCTTACCAATAATACCTTCACCTAATACCATTGAATATAGAAACAAAATGGAGTATACTTTTTCGTGCAACGGCTGGCTTAAAGATTTTAATCCTAAGGCAAATGAGCAAGACAAGCTCGCTTTAGGCTTTCATATTGCAGGCATGTTCAATAAAGTAATTGATATAAATAAATGCTATTTACAAAACAATTTTGCTAATACTCTAAGAAATTACATCAGAGAATTAGCTTTTGAATTAAAATTAAGTTTTTATAATGTAAAAGAACTTACAGGTTTTTTGAGAAATATTATCATCAGAAACACAATTGATAACCAATGGATGTTAGTAGTTGTGTTTGGTTATGAAGATATTGAACTACAAAATATTTTTCTTGAAAAAATTAAAAATAAATTTTCTGAAATAACTTCTTTGATGTACGTTATAAATACAAAAAGAAACGATACAATAAACGATTTATCTGTTAAATTATATTCAGGATTACCATATATTACAGAAAAAATGCATCATCTTAATTTCAAAATAGGACCAGTTTCATTTTATCAGACCAACCCTCTTCAAGCTGTTAATCTTTATTCGGTAGTAAAAGAATTTGCAGGATTAACAGGTAATGAAACAGTTTATGATTTATATACAGGCACTGGCACAATAGCAAATTTTGTTGCCAACAAATCAAAAAAAGTTATTGGAATTGACAATATTGAACCAGCTATAAAAGACGCTATTCAAAACAGTTTATCTAATAATATTAATAATACATCTTTTATTGCAGGCGATTTAGCAAAGATTTTTATTAATGAATTTATTGAAAACCATAGCAAGCCTGATGTTGTAATTACAGACCCACCACGCTCGGGTATGCATCCAAAAATAATTGAAAGACTATTAGAAGTATTACCTGAAAAAATAGTTTATGTAAGCTGTAATCCAGCTACACAAGCAAGAGATATATCAATGCTTACTAATTATTACAAAGTAAAAAAGATGCAGGCAGTAGATATGTTTCCACAAACATCACATGTTGAAAATGTTGCTTTACTTATCAAAAATTAATTGAAACAACTTTTCAGGCATCAGATTATCGCCTTCAGCAATTATATCAGCTTGATAATAAAAATATTCTCTTTGGGATAATTGTTTTGTTACAAAATCCAATAAATTATTGCCACTATGATTTTCAACAACAGGTCTTATAATATCTGAATCATTAATTCTTTTAACAATTATTTGAGGTTCAACTTTTAAATAAATAATTTTTCCTGAATTCTTCATCATTTCTAAATTATTGTTAAAACAAGGCGTACCTCCCCCGCAAGAGATAATAGCATTTATTTCTTTTGTATTAATTAATTCCTTTAATACATCAGTTTCAATATTTCTAAAATAATCTTCACCAAAAATTTTAAAAATATTATGAATACTATTATTATATTTATGTTCAATAATTGAATCCAAATCATAAAAACTACATTTGAGCAGTTGAGCCAATTGTTTACCAATTGTAGTTTTGCCAGCACACATATATCCTATCAAAAAAAACATTATTTACAAAATATACATATAAAAAATTAAATAAATACTATTAAAAATATTAAAATAAAGTTTAAATATTATGATTTGGCAATTAACTTAGAAGCATCTTTTGCAAAATAAGTAATAATAATATCAGCACCAGCCCTTTTAATAGAGGTTAAAATTTCCATCATAATTCTTTGTTCGTCAACCCAGCCATTAGCTGCAGCAGCTTTAACAAGAGAAAATTCGCCGCTAACGTTGTAAGCTGCCAAAGGAACATTAAAAGTATGTTTAGCACGATAAATAACATCAAGATAGCTCATAGCAGGCTTAACCATAACAATGTCGGCTCCTTCTTCAATATCGAGTTCAATTTCGCGCATAGCTTCATTTGAATTTGGAGGAGGCATTTGATAAGTTCTTCTATCACCAAACTTAGGTGCTGAATCAGCGGCTTCTCGAAAAGGTCCGTAAAAAGCAGACGCATACTTAGCCGAATAAGACATAATAGGAGTTTTATAAAAATTATTATTATCCAGAATTTCTCGTATAGCTTTTACCCTTCCGTCCATCATATCGCTTGGAGCAATAATATCGGCACCGGCTCGAGTAAGTGAAAGAGATTGTTTAGCTAAGGTTTCAAGCGTAAGGTCGTTGTCGACATCGCCATCAACCACAGTTCCACAATGCCCATGAGTAGTATATTCGCAGTTGCATACATCGGCAATAATCATTAATTCATTGCCAAAATTTTGTTTTATAGCCCTAATAGCTCTTTGTACAATACCATCATCGCTACAAGCAACAAGTCCAGTTTCATCTTTATATTCGGGAATGCCAAATAATAAAATCGAATTGACACCTGACTTAAGAACGCTTTCACATTCCTTTACTAATAAATCGACGGATAATTGAGAATTGCCAGGCATAGACGAAATAGGATTATTAACCTTATTGCCAGGACAAACAAACAAAGGCATAACAAAATCGTTAGAATTTAATGTTGTTTCAGTCAACATATCTCTTAAGACAGGGTTTGTTCTAAGTCTTCTTAATCGTGTTTGTGGGAAAGCCATATTATTTCTTTTAATTTTTATATAATTACAATAAATCTTTCTTTGTCAATTTTATTAAAAAAAACAAAAAATAAACTAAACATTAAGCAAAAATATCAAAAAAAGTAAAACAAATTGCTATGCACTAAGTATAAATACTGCAGGGACTTTAGCAAGTTGCATATCTGATTTTTGCCATTCCTGAACAGATTTAGTTTTTATAAACTCATTTTTACCCCCAATACCCATAGCTATGCAAAGTTTAGTGTTCTTTTTTGCAAGAACAATAATAAGATTGAATAATGACTGATTGCGATAAGGAGTTTCAATAAATATCTGACTTTGACCAGTTTTTAATGAATTTAATTCAATATCGCGAATAAAATTTTTTCGCGTATTTTTATCAATTGGAATATAGCCATGAAAAACAAAATTTTGCCCATTAAAACCAGATGCAGCAAGAGCAAGAATAATAGAAGCAGAACCTGGCAAAGGGCAAACATTAATATTTTTCTTATGTGCCATTTCAACAATCAAAGAACCAGGGTCAGCAACGCAAGGCATACCAGCTTCAGAAAGCAATCCAACATTTTTACCTTCCTCAAGAGGTTTAAAACATTCAAAAATTTCATCTGCTGATGAATGTTCGTTAAGAATAAAAAAATTCACATTATCAAAATGACCTTCATAACCCACAGCTTTTAGAAAACGCCGTGCTGTCCGCAATTCTTCAACAATAAAAACATCAATATTTTTTATAATATCTATATGAAATTTTGTTATCCATTTCAGAATATTATCATTATCTAATGGTGTAGGAATTAAATATAAATATGTTTCAGAATAATTTTGCATAAATTAACATATATAAAAAAAATAAATATGATAAATATTCATATATATTATTTATTTTCAAGATTTTCGATCAATTTATCACAAGCTGCATCAATCAGGTTAAAAACATTTTCAAACCCATTTAAACCACCATAATAAGGATCGGGAACAGGAATATTTTTGCTGGGTGTAATAAGGTTAAGAATAAAATCGACTTTATTTTTATCATCTTCCGTTTTAGCCACATTTAAAACATCAGAATAATTGTTATTGTCCATAACAAAAATTTTGTCAAACTTTTTAAAATCGGAATATTTAAACAATCTTGCTTTTTGAGTTGAAATATCAATACCATGTTTAAGTGCTGTTTGGGCAGCTCTAATATCAGGTGGGTTACCAACATGATAAGGTTCAAAACCAGCAGAATCGACATTAATAATAATATTATGCTTCAAAGCTTTTGCTTTAAGAATTCCTTCAGCCATGGGAGAGCGACAAATATTGCCGAGGCATACCATCAAAACATTCATAAAATATAAAAAGTAAAATATAAGGATTGCAAAAATAACAAAATTTAAATAAAGCAAAGTAAGAACAATGAATTGAAATTCAATAAATATTCAAAAAACACAATTAAAGATTGAGCATACTACAAAAAGTTCTTTATTTGAGAAAATTTTAATATAGTTCTGATTAATTATATAAACAAGGGGATGCATCCCCTTGTTTGATATACGAATCTATTACTGTTTTTGTTTGGTTACTTTTGGGAGCGTACTCAAGCTTTAGATAATAAGCTGCTATTAAGTTTCCATTCCACCACAAACATTAATCACTTGACCATTAACATAAGAAGAAAGGTCGCATGCAAGAAACAGAGCAACATTAGCAACATCGGTAGTTGTACCAGCTCTTCTCAAAGGGATGTCGTTAATCCATTTAGCTTTAACATCATCAGATAATTTGGAAGTCATTTCAGTTTCAATAAAACCTGGTGCAATTGCATTGCAACGAATATTACGAGAGCCTAATTCCTGAGCAATAGATTTAGTAAAACCAATAATCCCAGCTTTAGATGCTGAATAATTAGCTTGACCACCATTGCCGGCAACACCAACAACAGAGCTCATATTAATAATAGAGCCAAAACGTTGTTTAAGCATAAATTTCTGAACTGCTTTAGTAAGATTGAAAACCGATTTAAGATTAATTTTCATAACCAAATCCCAATCCTGTTCAGCCATTCGCATCAACAAATTGTCGCGTGTAATACCAGCATTATTAACAAGAATATCAATTTTCCCAAAATCGTTTACAACATCATTTATAAATTTATCGCTATCTTCAAAAGAGCCTGCATCAGAGGCATAAGCTTTAGCTTTAACGCCAAAAGACATAATTTCTTTTTCAAGAGCTTCGGAATATTCATTAAGACTAATATCAGAAAAAGCAACATCTGCACCATTTTCAGCAAATTTTAAAGCAATAGTTTTTCCAATTCCTCTTGCAGCTCCAGTTATCACAGCTACCTTACCTTCAAGTAATTGCATAATTTCTCAATTTAATTAATAATTCAAAAAAAAAATATTAAATTTAAATATATTTATTTACAGCAATAGCAAAAATAATATATTTAAAAAATTTTAACAAAGATAATACTTTTTCAGTAAAAAGTTTGTAACGTTTATAAGAAAGCCAAAATTTTGCTTTACTTAAGTTACACCCCTTCTTTGATTTCTATAAACCAACATTAATAATTCTACCATTTTCAAATACAGGGACAACATTAACAGAATTAAGAGTGAAAGAATATGATATAACGTTGTCAAGTCCCAATTTTTTTAATCTATGCCTGTGAGCACATTTATCAGCAAAACTTATTAAATCACTTTTAGCAATATTCCAAAGTTCAGTAGCAGCGGCAACAGAATCGCAAATAGAAACAAAGTGTTGAGAGTTTAATAAAACATCAGCAATAGCACCAGCACAAACAGTATCTTCCAAATTGAAACGCATTTTCCAACCTGCACAAATAATTAATACATTTTTATTTTTCTTAATAAGAAAATCGCACAATGTATTAAGATTAATAAACGCTCCTATAGCAACTTCTGAAGCAACTTCGGCTGCTTTAGCAATAACCTGAGTACCATTAGTAGTGCTGTAAACAATAGTTTTACCTTTAACTTCAGTTTTTCTAAAATTAAAAGGAGAATTACCAAAGTCGGCAAAAGAGGCTTTAACACCGTCTCTTTCAGCAGCAATCAAATATCCATTTTTCTTATATGTTTTGGCTTCTTCTAAAGTAGCAACAGGAATAATTTCTTTAACGCCATTGTCAAAAGCAGCACAAATAGCAGTAGTTGCCCTCAATACATCAACAATAACTGCTATTGTATTATCATCAGCATCAGCAAAAGGTAATAAAGCAGGAGTGAAACAAATCTGCAAATTCCTTTTTTCAACTTGCTCAGGAATCATAAAAGAGAATTATTTTTTATAAAAAGGAGTTTTAACAACTTTAGCAGCCAACATTTTATCTCTCACCTTAATATAAATTGTCGTATCGGCTTTAGCAAATTCAGTTTTAACATAACCCATACCAATAGAAATTTTGAGGCTTGGCGACATAGTACCGGAAGTAACTTCACCAATCAGTTCTTGTTTATCATTATAAATTTCGTAATGTTGGCGAGGTATTCCCTTATCGATCATTACAAAACCGCAAAGTTTATGTTTAACACCTTCTTGTTTTTGTTTAAAAAGGAAGTCTTTATCAATAAAATTCTTATAATCAGTAAATTTTGTTATCCAACCTAAACCAGCTTCAATAGGACTTGTAGTATCATTAATATCGTTACCATATAAACAAAAGCCCATTTCAAGACGGAGAGTATCGCGAGCAGCAAGACCAATAGGTTTAATACCTTTATCCTTTCCGGCTTGCATAACGGCATTATATATATGAACAATATCTTTGTTAGCACAATAAATTTCGCAGCCACCAGCACCTGTATATCCAGTAACAGAGAAAATAACATCTTTTACACCAGCAAAATCAAGTTTACAAAATGTATAATATTCCATATCAACAACAGGTGTTGATGTAAGTTTTTGCATAAGCTGCATAGCTAATGGACCTTGCACAGCAATTTGAGAAATTTCGTCAGACGCATTATAAAGTTCAGCAGCAAATTTATTTTGACTTTTGAGCCAATTCCAGTCTTTTTCAATATTTGAAGCATTAACAACAAGCAGGTAAGTTTCGCTGTTGATACGATAAACAAGCAAATCGTCAACAATACCACCTTTACCATTAGGTAAACAAGAATATTGAACTTTACCATCAAATAACTTTGAAACATCATTTGAAGTTACCCATTGCAAAAACTCAAGAGCATTAGGACCTTTAACCCATATTTCGCCCATGTGCGAAACATCAAAAACGCCCACAGCTTTTCTAACAGTTTCGTGTTCAACATTAACACCCTCGAACTGAACAGGCATATAAAAACCTGCAAAAGGAACCATTTTGGCACCACATTCTTCATGAATACTTTTTAATTGTGTAAATTTCATACTATTAATATATTAGTTTTTTAAGAGATTGTAAGAAACTCGCATGTTAATAATCATCTACTTTTATGAGCCTTTTAGCATGTTAGTTTCATAAAAAATTAAAATTATTTTAAATATTTTTTATCAAGCAACAAACGTACTTCAAATTTTATAAACTTGCAATATTTTATGTAAAAATCTTTTTTATACCCAAGTTTTCTACAGCAATTTTTTATAAAATTTAATTTGCTAATTATTTTTAAGGCACCTAACAGAATTAGCCTCTGTCTTAGGATGATACCACGGTAAAACAGTAATATAATCGAAACGCAAGAAACGCTTTCATGCTTGTGTTTGTGAACTATCGTTCTATGTAGCTATACACCATGCGCCCAAGAGTTTATGCTGTAATATGCATTAGCATAAATAGCCACCTGGAAGTGCAGAAAAGCCACTGGAATTCGTATCGCCAATATTTGGAGAGTACCATAAAGTTTTTAGCTTTCAATTTACCACCTTCGTCAGTACCTCGCCAATTATTTGATATATCACCCTGCGTCTGCGTCATTCCTAAATTCATCAATAGTTGTTTCCATTCTGCATTGCTTTGTAAATGACAACCTGCAGGGCACACTCACTGCACACCACTTGGATTTGCGCTACTACTTGCAGAACCTGCCATTGCCGCTGCCCAGTTAAATAATCTTCCATAAGTATTACAATAGATTATTTCATTATTATAACACATGTCGCTTCCATAAGAATCCTTGTCATATTTAAGATTTTCTTTCATCCATCATTGACTAACAATTTGGACTGTCTGATATAAGTTATCATCACGATTATCAGTTAAGTTATCACCACAACTCCAACATTTTGTTGTAAATAATTATATCATCTGAGAAAGCTAAACAAGGTAGATTAGAAACTTTTCAACAACGTAGAATTGTTTTTTCACTTTATTGTTTTTAAATTATTTGTATTAAAAAATGCTTTTAATTGTATTTTTTTAAAAAAATATTTAACAATAATATGTACAATAAGAAATGCACTAAGAATTCCGACATTTTGTCATAATTTATGTAATGGCATAAGCTTTGACAGGTTGAAAGCCGAATTTTTCTATAAAACGAGCATATACTGAAGAATAAATAAAGAGGTAATAATTAACATGCGAGTTTTATACGATACCTTTAAAAATTATTAAATATTATTATATGAATACTGGCAAAATCAACGTACAAACAGAAAACATTTTCCCAATAATTAAAAAATTTCTTTACTCTGATCACGAAATATTTTTACGCGAAATAGTATCAAATGCAGTTGATGCAACAACAAAACTGCAATTGCTTGCATTGTCGGGCGAGTTTAAAGATGAATCGGGCGATACAAACATTGAAATTTTAATTGATAAAGACAAAAAAACTCTTACAGTAAGAGATAAAGGCGTTGGAATGACAGCCGAAGAAATTGACAAATACATCAATCAGATAGCTTTTTCGGGTGCCGAAGAGTTTGTAAAAAAATATAAAGGTAAATCAGAAGAAGATGCAAAGTCTCTTATAGGACACTTTGGTCTTGGCTTTTATTCTTCATTTATGGTTTCAAATAAAGTTGAAATAATTTCTAAAACATGGAAAAAAGGCAAAGGCACTAAAGCAGTTAGATGGGAATGCGATGGTAGCCCCGAATACAAAATTGAAGAAATCGACAAAAAGGACAGAGGCACCGACATAATTCTTCATATTGCAGACGATTCTCAGGAATTTCTCGAAGAGTCAAGAGTTTTGCAATTATTAAAAAAATACTGCAAATTTCTACCAGTTCCCATTATTTTTGGAACCGAAAAAATTACTAATGAAATTGAAGGCGAAAAGGATGAAAAAGGAAATCCTAAAACAGAAACAATTGAAAAACCAAGAATTATCAATAATACTAAACCAGCATGGAAAATTAAACCCGCTGATTTAAAAGAAGAAGATTATAAAAATTTTTACCACGAGCTTTATCCTTTTACATTTGAAGAACCTATTTTTAATATACATCTTAACGTTGATTATCCTTTTAACCTAACAGGTATTTTATATTTTCCAAAACTAAAGCAATACGTTGACGTACAACGCGAAAAAATACAATTATACTGCAATCAGGTATTTGTTACTGACTCGGTTGAAGGTATAGTTCCCGATTTTCTCACATTATTACACGGAGTAATTGATTCGCCCGATATACCACTTAACGTTTCACGTTCATATTTGCAAAGCGACCCCAATGTTAAGAAAATCTCAAGTCATATTGCTAAAAAAGTAGCAGATAAGCTCGAAGATATGTTTAAAAATTCGAGAGAAGACTTTGAAAAAAAATGGAACGATATTAAAGTGTTTATACAATATGGTATGATGTCGGACGAAAAATTTTACGACAGAGCTAAATCATTTAGTTTGCTTAAAAATATTGATGGTAAATTTTTCACTTTTGACGAATATAAAAATAATATTGAAAAAACACAAATTGATAAAGATGGACAGTTAGTTTATCTTTATGCTTCTGATACTGACGAACAACACTCTTTTATAAACGCAGCTAAAGAAAGAGGTTATGATATTTTGCTTTTAGATGGTCCAATTGATAATCATTTCATAAATCAATTAGAAAGAAAATTTGAAAAATCATTATTTTATAGAGTTGATGCAGATATTATCGACAAATTGATAAAAAAAGAAGATAGTTTGCCGTCAAAATTATCTGAAGAAAATCAGAATAAAATAAAAGATTTAATTGAAAAACAATTAGAAAAAGAAAAATATCATATCAGTTTTGAGTCTATGAGCAGCAAAGATGCACCTTTCACAATTACATTGCCCGAATACCCGAGGAGAATGAAAGATATGTCGGCAGTAGGAAGAGGCATGGACTTTATGGGCGGATTTCCTGAACAATATACACTTGTTGTTAATTCTAACCACCCTGTTCTTGATAAAATTATTGAGTTAAAAGATGAAGATAAACAAGCAGAACTTGTAAAGCAACTTACAGATTTAGCTAAGCTCTCACAGAACCTCTTAAAAGGCGAAGAATTAACAAACTTCGTAAAACGTAACCTTAATCTTGTTTGTTAATTGCAAACAGCTTAAAAATGTTATATTCATTATTGAGTACACTTTACGTTTAAGAAAAAACAGATATAAGGTTTATGAAGTTTAATGTAAAATACAAAATACACCTGATTAGTCTATAAAAATAGTCTTGGCTCAGCATCCTAATAAATTGAACTGAAATTACTATTTTAAATGGTAATTTTTTTAATATATTTAGAAATAGCACCTCAAAATAATTTTTAACCGCAAATTAAAATCTCTTACATTTTTTCTATCAAGTATTGCTTACAAAATTTGAAATTTAGCTGACAAAGTGATAAACCTGCCAGGGTTACGCTGTACATCGCCGTCAATAAATATTTTATCAAAAACATTTTCAATATTTAAGGCTATTTCGTATTTCTTAAACAATAGTTTAGAAAAGCGCAGGCTAAATAAGCTGTAGCTTGGATATTGGTCGGTAAGTAAATATTCTTCATCTACAGAATTAAGGTCGTTTATCCATGTTTTACCAACAAATTTATATAGCAATGAAGAATTTACAATTTTGTTTTTCCAAATTAACCCGGCACTAATTTTATGCTGAGGTATATCGGTTAAATATTTTCCTGTTAAATTAGAATCAACAGCAACATCTTTTACTTTATGTTCAATAATAGTAGCATTAGTAAAAGAATAATTAGCGAACAAAGATAAAAATTCAGCAAAATCGTATTTTATTTCTGTTTCGGCACCATATATCTCCACTTTGCCGATATTTTGTTTAGTAACAACGGGTGCAAGTTTATAACCCATATTAACAGTATCGCCGTTGCTTGTGTAATACATAAAATCTTTACCAATGCTGTAATACACTGATAAACTAGCAGAAAAATTTTTCAAAATCTTAATATCGCCACCCCATTCGTAAGAATAAATAGATTCGGGACCTAAATCGGGGTTTGCAATTTTAAAACCACCTCTTTTTTTACCAGTACGGCTCATATCGTCTAAAACGGGAGCCCTAAAACCTTTGGCAAAAGAAATGTATGAACTTATTTTAGGCGAAAACATATAATTCAGCGACAGTCGGGGGCTAATTGCATCCCATTGCTTTGATTCAATATTTTTATTTTCAAAATTTTCATAAAAAATAAGAGTATATGAAGGATTTTCTATATTAAAAAGTCCGTTACTAAATTTAGCTATGTCATATCTTAAGCCTGCATTAAAAGACAAATTATCGGACAGCAATTTTATTTCATCTTGCAAATAAAAAGCTATATTATCAATTTTACCTGCATTTAAAACCTTGTCGGTTGAAGTAAAATAAATATCGGCACCATTAACACTACCTGCTTTATAATTAATACCCGACGAAATATTATGATTTTTATATTTATTAAAAGAATAATCAAAATTAAAACCCTTGTCTTCTCTTTTAGAATCAGCCATATAAAGAGAGTACTCACCTTCGTTCATATATTCGTACATACGATTATAAAATTCAGAAGAATAAAAAGCGATAAGATTCCATTTAGAGTTATCATTAAAAGCTGAATAACGCAATAAAGCTTTGTGAGTAAGATGACTTGAAAAAGCTCCGTCGTCTTCAAAAACTTTTACACCCGTACCACGTTTATCGTCAAAAAATGAATATTCAGCTTCAATAGTATGTTTTTTATTTATAATATAACCAATTTTTGTATTAGTATTTATTTCTTTCAAAAAAACCGGAACAAGAATAGTATCAGCTTCTTCCATAAATTGTTCAGGTTCTGAGATGTAGCCATCACTTTTGCGAGCTAAACCAGATAAATTCCAGTAAAAAAGATTATTTTTATTTTTCAATGAATTTGACAAACCTGCACCGGCAGTAAGAGTATTAAAAGTGCCGTAACTTAACATAGCATTAGCACTCAATTTGTCAGAAGGTTTTTTAGAAGTTATTTCCACTACACCGCCCATAGCACCGCTGCCATATTTAGCAGAACCGGGACCTTTTACAACTTTAATTTCTTCAATATTATTTTTATTAATCACATTCCAGTTAACAGAACCTAAATCTGATTTGTTCAAAACCACTCCGTCCATAACAACTAAAGTACGCGACTGGTCATTAGCTGGCAATCCCCTTACAGATACAACAGTTTTGCTCGAAAAAATACCGGAAGTGTTGCTAACATTAACACCTGGAATATAATCCATTAATCCGCTAATGTTTTGTAATGGAGCTGCTTCAATACTTTTAGCTTTTACATAATTTTCTCTACCAATTACAGATTTTGCATCTTCTTTAACAGCTTTAATAACAACAGTACTTGAAGTTATAATGCTATCAGATAATTTAATTTTCAAAAAAAGTTTTTGATTATTTTTTAAATTAATTTTTTTAGTAAAAATTTTATAGCCAATAAAATGAATTTTAAGTAGATAAATACCGGCAGATAAATTTTTAATTTCAAAAAAACCATTTTTATTGGTAGTGGCACCAATATTAGTATTAGCAATTAAAACATTAGCATTGGGAAGAGGAGTATTACTAAGCGAATCAATTACTTCGCCTGAAATTGAAGCACCTGATGAAGTTTGAGAAACAACGTCAAAACAGAATAATATGGCAATTAACAACAAAAAACTTTTGATAATATTCATCAACAAACAATCAGAATTTTAATAAAATTACTGTTGAATTTTAACAGCTATTTCAATAGTTCCACTGTCGCTATGTTCAGCATTAATAACTCTAATAAGCCCTAATTTACCTTCAGATGTTTTAAAAGGAATAATTCTTCCTGTATCAGCCCATCTGAATTTCTTTTTACCCCACACATCGTTATAAGAAACAATAAGCAAACTATCATTTTGAGCTGCATTAAAATCAGCAATATTTATCGGATTATCATCAACACTAATATCCCATAAAGTATAATTGCGCTGCGACCAATTAATTATAGCAGGATAGAATGTTTTAGCTTCAGAGCTATAATTATCCATTTCTCCAGCCGATGAAAGCACAGGCGAAGGTTGGTTTTCACTTTCAATGTAATAAGTAAGAATATGAATTTTGTCGAAATGAACATTAGCAGAATCGTCAGAATAAACTATTCCAGTATTAGGATCTAAAAAATGTCCGAATTCAATATTATTCTGGTATCCTAATTTTACAGAAGGAAAATAAAAAATGCCTCCGAAAGCTGAATTTGGGTCTTTAAAAACCACTAATTCTACTTCGGAGCTAAGTCTGTTTTTATCCATTACAGAAAACACCCAAGTAGCTTGTTCCTCAACATTTTGAAAGAAAATTTTTGTTAAATCAATATTCTGCGAATACATGCCAGTATCGAACATAGTAACTGTCTTATTATCAATAATTTTCTTAATAGTAAGATTAGTAATGACTTCGTCGCCGGCTGTAGCTTCAATACCAAAAATCAATTTATGACCAATTGCTACAACTGCATTATTTGAAGTAAAACTACCACCAGTTTTAAATTTTATAACAGGTCCTTCGGGGGCATCTTTATCTTTTTTACAAGCTGAAAAAGAAACAACCAAAAAAGCTAATGAAATAACAAATATCTTTTTTATCATAAACACTAAATTTAACTAATCAAAAAAACTACAATTAAAACAGCAAAAACGAGATTATCAAATACAAAAATCAGTCATGTACAATAAAGTACACAACTGATTTATAATAAAAAATATAACGTTTAACTCATTTTTTATTTATCTTATAACAATTTTCTTTGTAAACGTTCTGTTGTTTTTATCAATAACATTTACAAAATAAATACCTTTATTAAAATCTTCAAATTTAATAATATTTTGATTAATATTGCTTTCTTCAAAAATACATTTACCAGCAAGGTCAAAAACTTTAACATTGCCTAAGTTATTGTTAGATTGAACAACAAAATCACCAATCGAAGGATTAGGATACACATCAAAGAAAGGAGTATTTATAAAATCATCATTTATTGATGAAGATGATAAAGTACCAGTAATAATAATATCGTCAAGCATAGAAATATAAACACCTTTTTTTTCAGTTAAAGCATTAGAAATCTGCAACCATCTAATAGATATTTGTCCACTTTGATCATCGCAAGTAGCAGGCAAAGCAACATCAGTAACAGCGCCTGTAACCCAATCATTCATACAGATAACAGTATCAGTAACATTATGCCAATCGCTTGTTCCTGAAAGTTTATATTGGATTAAATATTTAAAGACTGCTTTATCTGAATTGGTCTTTATTCTTTGTTTTGAAGAAAATTTAATATCAGAATACCCTGTAGTTTTAAATTTAACCATCCAAACAACCGAATCAGCACCATTATCAATATCAGAAACAGCAGCACAAAAATCATTAGATGTGCCAACACCAAGCAAGCTATAATCAATGTCAATATCATAATAAGTAGGAGCATTCCATGTTCCATAAGAACAACTAAGGTAACGCGAAGCGTTAAGACTTGGACCAACATCTACGAGAGAATCTGCTGAGCCAGCAGGGAAAGTCCATGCAGCAATAGTATCTTGCGCATAAGTATTGTTAGCAAATACAATAGCAACAATAACAATTAGAATTTTTGTAAAATGTTTCATTTTTAAAAAGATTTTAAGATTAATAATATGATTTACTTTATTAAAATGCAAATTTATAAAATTTTCGTTTTGCATGACATTTCATATCGATTTTTTTTTAAAAAATAAATAAAATTATCTCAATAAATATTTTTACAATTATTAGAATAAATTGGGTAAAAAAAAATTGAGCTGCTATTATAGTTAATAAAGTTCACAAAGTTTATTTACGATTTACGAATAAAAAACAAAGATTAAGGGTTGAAATAATTTGATAAAATAAATATTTAGACGTGTTTTGTCAATAAACCGTAATTCATTAAATTAAAATCATAAATCTGCATTAGGTCTTTCAACTCCTAAAAAAACAATATGAAATTTATAAATTTTCAACTATTCTATCGTAAATCCTTTATTCCGTCATCCATTTCCATGCAGGTATCACTTTAATATTTCCAAAAGTATCTTCTTGGTCAAAAGTAATAATTATTCCTGATTTAGCACCAGTTTCGGATTTTGCTTTGTTTATGCCATCAATTTCTCTTTTGAGGTTATCTTCAGATAAATTCCAGCAAACTTGTATTGCTGAAATTATTTTTTCATTTTTTTTAACTAAAAAATCACATTCAGATTTTTCACTTTTAAAATAAAAGACCTCTTGCTCCATTCGGCGTAAATGCAAATAGACAGCATTTTCTAACATTCGACCATTATCTTCACTGAATGACAGGCTGTTAGCTCTTGCCAGAGCGGTATCAACAGCATAAACTTTTTTAGGATTATTCAATTGTTGTTTTATTGAATAAGAGAAACGAGGGACAAAAAACAGCAAATAACTTTCTTTTAAGAAGTCAGAATAATCTATGGTTGTTCGCACCGATTTTATTTCTAAAGTCTTAGAAATATTATTAAAACTGATTTCTTTACCAACATTGCTTAATAAATGTGATGTAAGACGTAATAATACATTTTCGTTTTTAATATTTCTTCTCACGGCAACATCTCTGATAACAATATCTCTCATTAAGGTTCTAAGATATTCGTCTTGGTTTAATGACAAATATTCAGGGAAACCACCATTTATTAAATAACTATTAAAACTATCTGAGCATTTTTTCACCTTTTTAAACCTTAAATATTCTTTATAATTGAAAGGAGTCAGCTCTATTTGCAAATACCTTCCCGTTAGCTTAGTACCTAACTCACGACTAAGCATAGAAGCATTTGAACCAGTTATATATATTTTAAAACCCTTGTCAAAAGCTGAGCGTACATACTTTTCCCAACCTGCTATATTTTGTATTTCATCAAATATTAAACAGTTAACATTATTTGCAGTAGCTATTTTCCCCAACTTATTAAAATCATTTAACTCAAAACCTGGAATTCTGGTATCTTCAAAATTTAGAAATATCTTTTTCTTTATATTTTTTATTGATTGTAACAATAATGTACTTTTACCACATCGTCTAACGCCACTTATCACATAAATTAAATTGCTTTTAGTCAAGATATTTGTATCTCGTTTTACCAAATTCTTTTTAGAAGTATTGGTATTGTTGTCTTTTATAACTGTTTTTAATGTTTCTTCGTTTATCATAACTTTTTTTGCAAAGGTAAAAAATTTATATTACAAATACAAATTATCTTGTATTGCAAATACAAATTATCTTGTATTACAAATACAAATTATCTTATATTGCAAATACAAATTATCTTATATTGCAAATATATATCATTTTATATTCGTAATATATATTATTTTGTATTGCAAATATATATTATTTTGTATTCGTAATATAAAATCTATAAGAAATCTTGAAAGAATGAAATATGCACAAACTTTAGAATTCTATTTTATAACTAAAAATAGGGAAAATACCAAATCCAGACGATTGTTTTATTTCCTGATAATATTCGTCGAATGAATAACCTGCTTTTTGAGAATTATATAAAAGATTTTTTATTAGTTAAAGACAAAATTATTTTTTGAGAGTTGGAGTTCGTGATTTAATATTTTCATAACATCCGACCAATAGCAACTTATATTGCCGAAAATTTGTATACACCACTATAACAGAAAGATAAAAGCTGATTTTCAAGATTAAACATACAATTATAGTTTTATTCATGGCATACTAAAACCATAATATTATAGATTAAAAAGATATTTATATTGTTTAAATTTATATCTTTTAACTCCTTTAAAACTTTATAAACTATCTAAGTGCCTTAAATTTATATTATCAAAAAATTACATTATTTTTTATCATATAATATAATTTTTTAATTTTTTTTGTATGTTTGCTTTATCTATAAAACAATAACAAAATGTTTTAATTATATAATTAAGCTAAATAGTATTATTGGTAAGGGATAATATGAGACATTAAAAAAAATAAAAATGTTGAATTACATAAAAATTATAAAAATACAAACATGAATACTAAAACTGAGGCTTGGGGAACCCGTGTAGGACTTGTACTTGCTATGGCAGGCAATGCAGTTGGGTTAGGTAATTTTTTAAGGTTTCCAGTACAAGCTATTCAAAATGGCGGTGGTGCATTTATAATACCTTATCTTATTTGCTTTATTCTTATGGGCATTCCGTTATTATTTATTGAATGGTCGATGGGAAGATTTGGTGGTAACCTAGGGCATCATTCCACACCTTTCATAATGCAATCGATGGATAAAAAAAGGTTGTGGAAATATGTTGGAGTATTCGGGATTTTTTCAAATATTGCTATTGCCTCATATTATTGCTATATAGAAAGCTGGGCAATGTCATATATTTATCATTCAATAATAGGGACATTTACAGGCAAAGATGCACATAATGTAGCGGCTTTTTTTAGCAATTATTTAGATGTAACAACTTCAACAACGGGAATACCTTATGAAGCAGTTGTATTTTTTGTGTTTTGCCTTGCACTAAATGTATGGATATTAAGTAAAGGACTTAGCAAAGGGATTGAAGTTGCTTCTAAAATAGGTGTTCCATTATTAATTTTATTTGGAATTTTTCTTGCAATAAAAGGTATAACATTAAAAGCAGGACAAGAAAATGCAGTTTTTGATGGTATAACAGGTTTGAATTTTTTATGGACACCTGATTACACCTCATTATGGAATCCCAAAGTATGGTTAGCAGCAGCCGGACAAATATTTTTTACTCTATCGGTAGGAATGGGAACAATACAATGCTACGCATCATATTTAAAGAAAAAAGATGATATTGCACTCAATGCTATGTCGGCAGGTTGGATGAACGAATTTGTCGAAATTGTTTTAGGGAGTGCCGTAATAATTCCTATTTCTATAGGTTATTTAGGAATTGACAAAGTAATTGAACTTACACAAATGGGTGGGTTAGGACTAGGTTTCAGAACTATGCCCTTTTTATTTCAGCAATGGGGACCTATACTGGCAATGCTCGCCGGAGTGGCATTTTTCGGACTATTGTTTTTTGCAGGAATAACATCATCTTTAGCAATGGGAACACCTTTAATGGGGTTTTTGCAAGACGAATTTAAATGGAAAAGAGCTAAAGCCTCTGTAACATTCGGAATTGTCATTCTTATATTAGGACTTCCTCCAATTTTCTTTTTCAATTACGGAGTATTAGATGAATATGATTATTGGGCAGGCACTGTATCGCTTGTCGTTTTTGCAATGTTAGAAACAATACTTTTTGCTTGGGTATTCGGAATGAAAAAAGGCTGGAGAGAAATTACTTATGGAGCTGATATTAACGTTCCAATTATTTTTAAATTTATCATAAAATTTATAACACCTGTATTACTTATTATAGTTTTTATAGGGTCTTTAGTCAGACCCGAAAACGACGACTGGTCAAAGATTTCATTTACAAAATGGCCTTTACACCGCGAAAGTATTATAGGACAGCTAACGCATAAAAATATAGGACCTAATAATACTTGGTTTGCTGACGTGTTTTATTCAGAAACTGAAGGCGTTGTTGATAGTATTTATTTTGATGGTAAAAGAAATAATATTGACATTAAACTTATTAATGACGAAAATTCTGTTAAAACAATAAGTTTAGGCAAGAAAAAGATTGTATCGGTTAATAAAGGTGATATTATTAAAGTTGGTGATGAGCTTTATTTCGGAAATATTATTAATAAAAAATTCTTTCTTGATGTATCGCGATTATTATTATTATCATTATTTTTAATTATTGCTGTTATGGTAAGATTTTCTTACAAAAAATATAAAAAGGAGGCAATAAAATGAATACTTCTGCATTAATAATGTTGTTAACAACTGAAATTATTGTTAGTGCTATTACAATATATTTCTTTTGGAAAGTATTAACAACAAAACCTAAAGATGAACCCGATTCGTATTCGGGCAACGATAAAACTAACAAATAAACAAAATTTATTATGGAAGACATTGAAATTTGCCATTGCAATGGAATAATGAAAAGTGAAATTATTAAAGCTATACAGGAAAAAAACCTTAAAACTGTAGAAGAAGTTCAGCAAGCTACTGACGCAGGAACTGTTTGCGGTGGTTGTATTGAGGATATTGAGGAAATATTATCAGAATACGCTAAGTAGAGTTTGTATATAATGTTCAAATAACATTACGTCTCAAACTCATATTTTTTTTACAGGCATTTAGTTTTTATTTGTTACCAAAATTCTGAGTAACATAAAGAGTAGGCATCTCTTCCCCTGTTTTACTGCCTTCTTTTATATAGCTACCGCAGCCAATATATGAAAATTCGGTGTTTAGCAAATTATCTTTATGTCCTTTGCTTAGCATCCAAGCTGCAACTGCTGCTCTTCCAGCTTCAATGTAGGAGTAAGCATCAATTTCATCACCTTGCTCGCCATTAGCTAGTATTTTAAAATATTGATAATTTTCATCTTCACCATCAATATAATATTCTTCGTATTGCTCAATTTCATACAAAGGGAATCTGTATATATTTTCACCTGTAAATGAAAAATTGCCACCAAACATTTTGATTCTGTCGGAAGGTTCTTTACATTTAGCGTTAATTTTATCTATATGGTCGTAAAACTTTTGAATTACCATATTTTTGCTGTGAAACATTGCAGCTTTAGTTAGCTCGGGCGAATAAATAAAAGTTTTTAACTTATTATTTATCCTGCGTCTATTGGTTTCGTGGAAAATACTTGCGTTAATTAATTCATAATCTGGATTTTTTATATCAATTGTCTTATTTACTTTTTCAAGATTTACGAATTTTTCATAACTCATTGAATAATAATCACTTTCATTATTAGCTTCTGTTTTATCATAAAAAATATTTTTATAAAAATCACCTGCACTTATCAGAACAAAAGAGATTATTATAAACGGTAATATTCTTAACTTTTTGCGCATCTGGAATATATTTAATATTTGTAAATAATTATATTAAAATAGAAACGTATGCAAAACGAATTTAGTTTTTAAAGAAAAAATAAAAGTAAAACGAATAAAATAATTCAATTAAAATAATTTTTTAGTAAGAAACACAATTTTTTTTAATACTTTTGCCGAAAAGGAGAGATGGCAGAGTGGTCGAATGCGGCGGTCTCGAAAACCGTTGTCCGTCGTAAGATGGACCGGGGGTTCGAATCCCCCTCTCTCCGC
>CAZDEU010000006.1:41249-47688 GCA_964504265.1 uncultured Bacteroidales bacterium | reverse complement strand
TAATTCTTATAAAATATTTTTTATAAAAAAACCATTATTGTGGCAAATGTAATAATTTTTTAAAAGGTATTATAAAAGTAGTTTTAATTTTTTTGAGGTGATTTATTCAATTTTTTAAAATTAAATTTAATTTTCGTCAAGCCTCTCACATTCTCTGTCAATTTCTTTTAGCACTTTGTCGATTAATTATTTTCTTTCAGCTTTGAGTTTATATGCTTTCTGTATTTGTTCTGTGATTGATTTTATTTGTTCAGTTGTTAAAATTGGAATTAAAATTTGTTTCATACGTTCTTCTCTTAAATGTGGAATTGTTGTTCCAACTACGGTTCTGCGAATTGCAGGATAGTATCCGGTTCCCTTTACTGAAAGACAAACAAAAAGATATTCAGATGTTAGTTTATATTTTTTTAAAGAGTCTGATATTAAACGTATTCGCGAAATACCTGATGCTATTAATAATTTGTCATATTCAGTTATCATTCCAGTTTCACCTATTTTACCATCTTTGGTAAATAAAATATCACCTGTTTTAATATCTTGGTTTAAATCGTTTGAAAATTCTTTGAGTATAAAAAAATCGGGGAAAAGGTCACATTCATGATTTACGATGTCTGTTGTTCTGATAAAAGGAATATCACTTTCCTTAGCATTAATGTATTCAATATATTTATCGCTTCCTGGCTCATCACCTTTTTGAATATCTGCAATATCACCAAGATTTACAGATGGAAATTTTGAGGAAATAAGTTTTTCTGTTTCTACATATAAAGGATTTGAAAAACGAGGAGTCCAATTATCCTCATTCGCAAATGAAGATAAATTTACTGAGAAACTTTTAGGTTGGGTTATTTTAGAATTTTGAATTGACAATTTGTCAATAAAAAATAGTTTAGCTTGTTCAATTAATTCAATTGCTTGCTTATCGTAATTATAAATTATTTTTAATTTCTCTGTAACTTGGTCAATGAAGTTTTTTTTGAACTTTGGGAGTTTGAATGTTCTGAAATTTTGCATATTCAGATATTTCTGTCCCGTTATAGTAAGATATGATTGAATTTCTTCTTGTCCAAATTTAGAATTTAAGAAAAGCGATATAAAATAAGGGTTATAGTCTGTTTTAGCTATTTCATTTAAACGAATCCTAATACTATTTTGATTTATGTTTGCTTCGGTATAAAATTCAGTGAATAAGGAAGTGAAACCCAAATATTTACCTGTATTGCTAATCAATACATCATTTTTTTGAACAGTAGAACGTTTCTGGACTTGATGTTTTTCTTTAGTAATGAAACTGCTCGTTTGGTAGTTGATTGCAAACCTTTTTACATCTGCAGATTTAATAAAACAAACATCAGTATCATTTATTTTTTCGTTTGAATGATTTGGTGTTGTTCCACTTGTTAGCGTTGCGATTTGAGATAGTATTTCATATCCTGTTTTTTCAAACACATTTTTGTGTTTGTTAAGCATATAATAATATCTCGGTTCAAAGCGGTCAAACTTAAATATCTCTTGAATTGAAACTGTTGTAACTTTCATATTTGCTGAAAACTTTTTTCGGTTCTTTTTATAACAGTTGAATATTCGTTAAGTTTGTGCCAATAGATTTCTCCATTGCTTTCCATTTCCCCTAATACTCTAAACACTTCGTCAATACCGTGTTCATCCCTTAATTTTTTGAGTGGATGAAAATTTGATTGCAAATGACTTTTAGGAGTTGGCAATGCTTTTAAAATTTCTTCTCTTATGTTGTTCATAGTTTTAAAATTTTAAATTTACTTTCTTTTTCCATTCATTAAATTGATATGCTATTTCACTTATATCATCTTGTTCCGTTTCGTTTCCTCTTCTGTCATGTCCACATGTTTCTGCAATTGCCATAAACACAGGATAGTCAGAATTGATTTCCTTTTTGTTTAATTTTTGTACAACAAGAATACTGGTTTTAGTTCCTGTATTTGGCATAAAAGTTTCGATTGGAATATCAATGACTGCTATCAATCGTGATTTTTCCAAGATAAATTGCCGAATATAACCTAAATCAGTATTTCCAAAAGTTCCTTCGGGCAATACAATAGCCATCTTTCCACCATCTTTTAAAAGTTGAAAGCATCTTTCAATAAAAAGTATCTGCGGTGCTTCTTTGTCTTTTATTTTCTGTTTATCCCAACCTCCTTCTGTTTTATTTTTTTTCCATTGATGGGCAAGGTCATATTGCTTTAATTTTTCTTCTCCTGAAACAGGAATTTTGCTTCCGAAGGGTGGATTGGTAAGAACTATATCAAAACTTTCAAGTTGAATTTTCAATTGTGTTTCTTGTTTCCAATTGTTAGGATTTTCTAAACTATCCTCGCATAAAATTCCAGTAGTTCCATCGCCAATCAAATTCATATAAGCCTTAGCGACTTTGCTCAAAAAATAATCCTTATCAAGTCCTCTGAAATTATTTGTAGCTATTTTAATTTTTTGATTTTCAATTTGCTCCTTTTTCCAACCAAGTTTTTGATATTTTTTATCTGCGGCATCCCAAACATATTTCAAAGCATCAATTAAAAACCCACCACTTCCACATGCAGGGTCAATAATTTTATCTGTTTCTAATGGCTGTAGAATATCAACCATCATTTGCACAACATTTCTCGGCGTAAAAAACTGTCCTTGCCCGCCTTTCAATGCATGTCCAATAAATATTTCAAAAGCGTCAGCAATAACATCACGCTCACAATTAATTAAAGAATAGTTCTGCAATTCACCAACAACATACACAATAGAATTGGTATCTAGCGAAATTCTATCATCTTTGTCAATTACTTCTGGCAAATAAGTTCTAACATCTTTAAATATTTCAATAATTCTATTTTCAACTTCTCTGGGGTTTTCACCAACTCCTGCACGAAATCTTATAATGTCATCAGGTGCAGTATTTTTCTCATCATAAAGTTTACAAAAAATTAAATTGATAAGTTGCTGAGCCAACACTTCGTCTCTTGTTGCCCCAACAGTATTTGCTGCAAGATGATTTCGAATAGATTTAAAAATTGCTTTTAAATTATGTGTTGCTTTTAAATCTTTTTGTTTAAATTTTCCAATATCTTCAATTCTTTGCCCTGCAACAGGTATGTTTGGTATTTCTTCAAAAATAACTTTACCTTCACTTTCAATCTTTTGCAAAAACAACCTTTCATCACCATTGAACCATACTCCCAATCTTGCCTTTGATAAACGTAAATAATCTTGCAGTTGCCCTTTCCCGTCTTTCCTGTTTTTCTTTTTGCACTCCACTATGATATAAACTTCATCTTCATTTTTGTTTTCATTTTTAAAGACTGCAATATCTACAGGATATTCTTTTTTTGTGTCAGAAGGCCTTACTTTTACCCTAAATTGAGGTCTCGTCTGAATTTGTTCTTTATTATATCCATAGTCATCTACAAGTTGCCTCGAAAAAACTTGTACTGCTTCAACCTCTTCGGGAGTGGCGTTTAATTCAATTCCGGATATATAATCAATAATTTTATTTGCTGTGGATTTAGCCATTATATTTCTTTTTTAAATATTCAATTTTTTTTTCTGCAACTTTTAATATTTCAATATCTGCATTTTCATTAATCATTTTGTAAGCAATTTGGTCGCTTAGATATTCATCGGATAATTTTTTAAAATCTTGATGGAATATTTTAGCAATACCTGCAATAACTTCTTTTGTTGGCTGTCTCTCATTTCGCTCAATCCTACCCAATAAAGATGGGTCAATATCCAATTGAGCGGCAACCTTACGAAGTGGTAATTCTGCATCTTCTCTTAATTTTCTGATGTGTTCGCCAAATGTTATTAATGTATGTTTCTTCATTGTTCCAAACAAATTATTTTACAAATATAATGACAAAATTTGAAATGACAAAATTTGTCATTGAAAAGTTATTAACAAATTTTTTTAAAAATTTACTCTTTGATTTTTTAGCTCGCATATATTTTCTTTTAATGAAAAATTATTAAATTTTCATTTTTCAATAACTTCAAAATATTTAGATATCATTTCTCCATTATTGTCAATAATAGTAATAGTATGACTACCACCTTCTAACGAAAATGCTTTATGATGGTAATTTGACGTTGAACCAACAAATTTGCCATTTAGTTGCCAGTAAATAATTGCTGATGGATTGCGGTGAGTTGCTTTACAAACCACCTTGCCAGCACTACCATCTAATTCGCGGGGGATGTAAATACGGCTCTTATTTTTGGGATAAATTAAGTCCATATTGGCAATTGTTATAGTTTTGTCGTTTATACAATCTGCTCTGTAGGGCGGCAGCGGTTTATAAAATGGATTTTTTGATTTGTAATATGTTTCAATAACAGGAGGTAGAACAAACCACGGGACAGCTTGCATATTAGCAATTTTTTCGCAGTTTTCGTTAACTCTGTATTGGTGTGTTGCATCTAAATGAATTAATTGGTGATAGGGACAAGTGCTAATCATATTGCTTTTGGCGGGTACCCATACTGTATCAACTGGGCTACAAATATTTGAAGCAGGATAGCCACTGTGTTTACATACAGCAATCTTAACCATATCATCATAAGGCATATAGAACCAACCTTTGGGGCGAAGAATTTTAAAAATATCAAAAAACAAAGGTGCCGCATAAGATAAACCAGTCATTCCTGGTCGTCCTTCACCATCTGCATTTCCAACCCATACCCCAACAACATATTCAGGGTTGCACCCTATAGCCCAAGCATCTCTGTTGCCATAGCTGGTACCTGTTTTCCATGCTATTTTTGCACCCGAAGAAAACTGACGCCACTGCAAATCTTCGTAAGGACGCGACACATCAAGCATAGCATCAAAAGTAAACCATATTGATGAGGCACTTAATAAGTTTTTCTGATAAGAAGCATTATTTTTATCATTATATGTATTTTTATTACATATATAATTATTAGGACGAAAATCATTTTTAAAATATTGAGCATCATTTTTTGTGTAATGATTTAAAACCCTTGCCATACTTGCGTAAGCCGAAGTTATTTCCCATAAAGTGCCTTCGCCTCCACCTAAAATAATTGATAGCCCATAATGGGATGTAGGCTTTGTAAATGTTGAGATTCCCATTAGTTCGAGCATAAATTTAAACCTGCTAACTCCATACGACTGTAACATCCACACAGCAGGTACATTGAGCGAACGCGACAGTGCTTTGCTTGCAGGTACAGCACCATCAAAATCCTTTGTCGAATTTTCGGGATTAAAACTTCCAATGTGCATAGGTATATCAGGCACAATAGTATTTGGTAACAACAATCCATCGCTTAGCATTGCGGCATATAAAAAAGGTTTTAAAATACTGCCTGTACTTCTTTTAGCATTTATTAAATCAACATCTGTAGCTGCTGATAAAGTATCGTAGCTATCAATATTTCCAACGTAGGCAATTACATTACCTGTTTCAACTTCAACTACTATTGCAGCCGCATTTGAAATTTTATTTGCTGAAAATCTTTTGTAATGTTTTAAAACCAAACTGTTTACTTTTTCCTGAACGTAATAATCAATAGTTGTTCTAATTCTTTGACCTTTATATCCTTCGTAAATACATCTGTCTAACAAATGTTTGGCATCCATGGGCAATTTATGAGGTTTGCCGGGCAAAGGTTCCAGAATCGCTAAATGTAATTCTTCGTCTTTAATATATCCCTTTTTATATAATTTATTTAGCAATTTGTCTCTCTTGTCTTTTAGTAATTTATGATTTTTACCGGGAAAAACCAAAGAGGGGCTATTAGGCAATACAGCCAATACAGCACTTTCGGACCATGTTAATTTTGAGGGTGGTTTATTATAATAACGCCACGAGGCAGCTTCAAGCCCAACCACATTGCCCCCAAAAGGTGCATTGGATGAATATAATGCAAGTATCTCCGCTTTGCTATAAGTTAATTCGAGCCTTGTTGCAAGTATTATTTCAATTATTTTTTCAAAAATATTTCTTGGCTTACCATTTCTTGACAGTCTAATAACCTGCATACTAATAGTACTACCGCCGCTAACTATCTTTCTTTTTTTAATATTAAGATAAGATGCTCTGAAAAAGGATATGGGGTCAATCCCTATATGATTAAAAAAACGTTTATCTTCAAATTCAACAATAGAAACTGCAAATTTTGCGGGTATTTCTTTACTTATAGGGAAACGCCACTGCTCATCAGCTCCAAGCCTTGCTCCAAGCAACTGGCCTTTTCTGTCTTCAATTACCGTTGAGGTTGAATCGTTGAATAATTGTTTTGGAAAAGAAAAATAAAATAAAGCTAAAATTAGTATAAATACAAATAAAAACCTGTAATTATCAGATTTAATATTTTTTTGAAATATTTTTTCACTTTTCATTATTGCATATAAAAACTTATGCAATATAAAAATATTTTACCATGTAAT
>CAZDEU010000006.1:34118-41149 GCA_964504265.1 uncultured Bacteroidales bacterium | reverse complement strand
AGCGATGATGTGGTTTTTAGTATTGATTCCACTTTCCATACTTTATCGTTTGGTACGGTTTGCACTGTAGTAACAGATAATACCTGCGAAAATTCAAGTGCTGAAGTTGTTGAGTTAACATTAAATTCTATAACAGAAATAGAATTAACCATCTGGTCGGCGGCAATACTTTGCCCTTCCTGCAACCATAAAGGTAAAGTTAAACCATTTGATGAAATTTGGCTGGCATTTATAAGTTTGCCATCAACTTTTATATATGCTTGACATTGCGAATAAGCATTATTATTTATTGCTGCTATAAACAATAACGCAATAATAATTGAAAGTAATTTTGGTGTTTTCATGATTTTTAATTTATTTAATTAATAATTCTATTTATTTGTATGTATTACAAAGATAATTAATTTTTATAAAAAAATTTCATTTTTTTTAAAAATATTATTTATACAAAACCTATCTTTTTTTAGATAAATTAACAAACATTTTATATAAAGTTATAATTAATTTTAGTATATAACATTAAATAAATATTTAATCTTAACATAATTTTTTAACTTCATTTTTATAATTTTGCAGCATGGCAAATAATGAAGAACTTTTTAAAAAGATTATAGCTCATGCTAAGGAATATGGATACATTTTCCCTTCGAGCGAAATTTACGACGGCTTGGCTGCTGTTTACGATTATGGGCAATACGGTGTTGAACTGAAAAATAATATCCGCAACTACTGGTGGAAAAGCATGGTTAATTACCACGAAAATATTGTTGGTATTGATTCTGCTATTTTTATGCACCCTACTGTGTGGAAAGCTTCCGGTCATACCGATGCTTTTAACGACCCGCTAATTGACAATAAGGATTCTAAGAAAAGATACAGAGCCGATGTGCTTATCGAAGAGTATATTACAAAAATTGAAGATAAAATATTAAAAGAAATATCTAAAGCCTCTCAAAAGTTCGGTGAAAAATTTGACGAAAAAATGTTTAGAGCTACTAATGCTCGAATAATGGATTATCAGAATAAAATTGATATTGCAAAAAAAAGATTTGTTGAAGCTCTCGAAAATAATAATCTTGCTGATATAAAGAAACTTATTGAAGATTTAGAAATAGCTTGTCCTGTTTCGGGTTCACGCAACTGGACTGACGTGAGGCAGTTTAATCTTATGTTTTCTACGCAGATAGGTTCTGTAAGTGATGATACTAATCAGATTTTTCTTCGCCCCGAAACAGCTCAGGGAATTTTTGTAAATTTTCTTAATGTTCAGAAATCGGGTAGAATGAAAATTCCTTTTGGTATTGCTCAAACAGGTAAGGCTTTCAGAAATGAAATTGTAGCTCGGCAGTTTATTTTCAGAATGCGTGAGTTTGAACAAATGGAAATGCAGTTTTTTGTTAAGCCCGGCACCGAATTGGAATGGTTCTCATACTGGAAAGAACAAAGATTAAAATGGCATCTTTCGCTTGGTATTCCTGCCGAAATGTTTCGCTATCACGACCACGACAAACTGGCTCATTATGCCAATGCAGCTTGCGATATTGAGTTCCAATTCCCAATGGGTTTTAAAGAATTGGAGGGCGTTCACAGCAGAACCGATTTTGACCTTGCAGCTCACGAAAAATATTCAGGTAAAAAACTAAGATATTTCGACCCCGAGCTTAACGATAGTTATATTCCTTACGTTGTTGAAACATCAATAGGTCTCGACAGAATGTTTCTCGCTGTGCTTACTTACAGTTTTAAGGAAGAGAAACTTGAAGACGGTTCCGAAAGACTTGTTTTAAAAATTCCGCCTGTACTTGCCCCTGTTAAGGTTGCGGTTTTACCTCTTGTAAAAAAAGACGGAATGTCCGAAAAAGCCCGTAGCATATTTGATAAGCTGAAATATAATTTCCTATGTCAGTACGACGAAAAAGATGCTATTGGCAGACGCTACAGAAGGCAAGACGCAATTGGTACTCCTTTTTGTATTACTGTTGATACTCAAACTCTTGAAGATGATACTGTTACTATAAGAGAAAGAGATTCGATGAAGCAAGACAGAATTGCTGTTGACAAAATTGCTGATATTGTTAACAAAAAAGGGTCAGTTTAAAATTGTTTTTTTAAAACTTATTTTATATATTTTTGTATCATTGATAAAAATATTTTTGCAGTAAATTAAAAATGTTTATCATTTAAATATATATTTAATGCATAAATTTTACATTTATTTATTGTTAGTATTGACGTTTGCAGTCTATGTTCCAACTACCGAGAGTAATTTCTTAAACTGGGACGATAATGCTTATATTACTGAAAACCCCGACACACAAAATCTTAGTTTTAAAAGCATTAAATTATATTTTACAAAATCGTACAACAATACTTATGTTCCATTATCAATGCTTTCGTGGGCAGTTGAATACAGCATTTTTGGCGACAATCCTTTTGTTTTTATTTTAAATAATATATTACTACATCTATTATGTGTTTTTCTTGTATTTAAAATAAGTAAATATTTTTTTGATAACAATTGGCTTTCGCTGTTTGTAGCTGCTATATTTGCTCTTCACCCTGTGCATGTTGAATCGGTAAGCTGGATAACCGAACGTAAAGATGTTCTTTATGCTTTTTTTTACTTTTTGGCTTTGTGGTGTTATTTAAAAGACCTTAACAGAAAAACTGCAAAACGCAAATATTACATTTTGTCGATAATTTTTCTAATATTATCGTTGTTATCTAAGGGGCAAGCTGTTAGTTTTGTAATATTCATTATTTTAATTGATATTTATTTTAAAAAAGATTGGAAAAAATGGAAAAATTTAAGGGAGAAAGTTCCATTTCTATTATTATCAATTATTTTTGGAATAACAGCAATTTATTTCCAAAACTTTTTTTCGTCAGGAAAAGTAATATATGAGTTTTCGTTAACCGAAAGATTTTTAATTTCATCAGTTGCCTTAATTAAATACATTTTTTTAACATTATTCCCTTTATATTTATCTCCCATATATCCTTTGCCTTCACCGCATCAGCCATTACCATTTCATTTTTATATTGCATTAATAAGCATTCCAATATATATTTTTTTAACATATATAGCTTGGCGCAAAAACAAAAAAATATTTTTTGCTTTATCTGTGTTTTTTGTAACATTATTTATGATGCTCGACCATACTCAGGTTGGCAAGGTAATTATAGCCGACAGGTTTTTATATGTGCCTGTTTTAGGTTTTGCATTTTTGTTGGCAGGTATTACAGAATTCCTTATTCAGAAAAAACAAAAAAATATTGTAATTGCCATAGCATCAATCGTTTTAATTTTTTATTCTTTCAAAACTTATACGCAAACAAAAATCTGGCAAAATGATGAATTATTATCGGGTCATGCTTTAAAAAAGTATCCCAAAAGTATGCTTGCCAACTCTAATTATGCCGATGCCCTTGCAAAAAATCAGGATTTTGATAATGCTTTAAAATATTACAATAAATCTATACAAATTTTCCCTTATTACAGCGATGCTTTTAATAATAGAGGTGTACTGTATGGAAATCTAAAAAATTATCACCTTGCTTTAAAAGATTTCGACAAGGCAATACAATTAGCCGATAAGAATGTGGTTGCTTTGGCTAACAGAGGCTTTAATTATTACTATGTTGATAATTACAATTTAGCTCAAAAAGATTTTTTGCATGCTCTTAAACTCGAAAAAAACAACATAAAAGCCTTGCTCGGGTTGGCTTCAATATATACAAAACAAAAAAACTTTGATAAAGCAAATTCTTATATTCAAAAGGTTTTTAAAATTTCGCCCAATAATGCTGAGGCTTTCAATTCGCTTGGTGTACTTTATTTAGAAAATAATCAATCTGAAAAAGCACTTCAAAATTTTAATAAATCAATAAAAATTGACCCAAAAATTGCCAGTAACTTCAGATACAGAGGCGAAATAAAAGGCAGATTTATGAACGATTATAGCGGTTCAAAACAAGATTTGCTTAAAGCTATTGAAATTGACAACTATGATTATATTGCTTATAATAATCTCGGTATAATTAATATGATGATGAACGATTTTGATGATGCTGAAAAGAATTTTTTGAAAAGTTATGAAATAAAACCTGATTACTGCGAAGCAATTATAAATATTTGTCTATTTTATATAAAACAAAATAATATAGATAAAGCTCAGAAATATATAGATGAAGTTTATAAAAATAATTGCAACATAAATATTATTAATAACCTATTAAATAATTAAAACAATACTTTCAATATATTTGCATATATTACCTTTGAAATGACTAAAAATAAACCCAAAGTAATTGTTGCTGTTACCAACGATATTGTTACCGATCAAAGAGTAGCACGCACTTGTATTACACTTACCGAGATGGGTTTTAAGGTTTTAGTTATAGGACGTAAACTTAAAAACAGTTTGCCTTTAAACAAAATGTCTTATAAATGTAAACGAATGAGGCTCTTTTTTAATAAAGGACCTCTTTTTTATGCTGAATATAATTTTCATTTATTCTTTAAACTGATATTTAAAAAAGTTGATTTGATTGTTGCTAACGACCTTGATACTTTACTTGCTGCATTTTTGGCTCATAAAATTAAAAAAATACCTTTGGTTTACGATACACACGAATATTTTACAGGAGTTCCTGAGTTAGTTGAACGCCCTAAAGTTAAAGCTATATGGGAAAAAATTGAAAAGTATATTTTTCCAAAACTTAATAATGTTATTACCGTTAACCATTCTATTGCACAACTTTATGAAAAACAATATAATGTTCAGGTTAAGGTAGTTCGTAATGTTCCTTTTAAAAAAATATTGCCCGAAAATATTTCAAAAAATGAATTAGGACTGCCCGAAAATAAAAAAATTATTTTGATGCAGGGTGCTGGTATCAACATTAACAGAGGCGCCGAGGAAGCAGTTTTGGCTATGCAGTTTATTGATAATGCTGTGCTTTTAATTATTGGCGGAGGCGATGTAATGCCGGTTCTTAAAAAAATGGTACGTAAATATAAATTAGAAAATAAGGTTATTTTTATTCCTAAGCTATCACCTGACCAACTCATAAATTATACAATTTGCGCTGATTTGGCTCTTTCGTTAGATAAAAATACAAATATTAACTATTTATACAGTTTGCCAAACAAATTATTTGATTATATACAGGCTGGTGTTCCTGTTCTCGCTTCAAAACTACCTGAAATTGAAAAAATTATTAACAAATATAAAATCGGTACTTTTATCGACAATCATAATCCTGAACACATTGCTTCAAAAATTATACTAATATTTTCTGATGAGACGTTATTAAGCGATTGGGAAAAAAATACTATTATTGCAAAAGAAGAATTAAACTGGGAAAATGAAAAATATATTTTCAAAAATGTTTACGAAAAGTTCATCTAGGAAGCATCTGCATATTATAGCTTTTGATATTCCTGTGCCTGCTAACTACGGTGGGGCAATTGATATTTATTATAAACTTGAGGCATTAAAAAATGAAGGCGTTAAAATTCATCTGCATTGTTTTGAATACGACCGTCAGCCTTCGCTCGAACTTAACGAATTATGCGAAACAGTTATCTATTATAAACGTCAGGTCTCTAAAAGATATCTCGTTAAAAGACGACCCTATATTGTAGTTACGAGAACATCGGAAGAACTGCTCAAAAACTTGGTTTTCGACAATTATCCTATTCTTTTTGAAGGCTTGCATACTTGCTATTATTTACCGCATAAAAGCTTGCGAAAAAGAAGAAAAATTGTCCGCACTCACAATATTGAACACGAATATTATGCAAACCTCGCTAAAGTTGAGAAAAATATCTTTAAAAAATATTATTTCTTAAACGAAGCATCAAAACTTCGTCGCTATGAAAGCACTCTTGATCATGCTAACGGTATTGCGTGTATATCGCATCACGACAAAATGCATTTCCACAAGCGATTTAAAAATGTTGCTACTATTAGTGCTTTTCATCCAAGTAAACAAGTAACTTCTAAAACAGGTTTAGGTAAATATGCTTTATATCACGGCAGCCTTGATGTTGGTGAAAACAATCAGGCTGCTCTTTATTTGGTTAAAGAGGTTTTTAACGATTTAAATATTCCTCTGATTATAGCAGGTAATAAGCCTTCGCAAGAGCTTCGCAATGCCATAAAAGGCAATAATAATATTGAAATAAAAACGAAACTTAATTCCGAAGAGATGTACTCTCTTATAGAAAATGCTCAAATCAATGTTTTGCCTACTTTTCAGTCAACAGGTATTAAATTAAAATTGATAACCGCATTATATAAGGGGCGTCATTGTATAGTTAATACTCCAATGGTATATAAAACTGAATTAGAATCTTTGTGTACTGTTGCCGATTCGCCTTTAGAAATGAAACAAAGAATTTCAGAATTTTTTGTAACACCTTTTACCTCGGCCGATATTGATAAACGTCAGGACTGGCTTACAACTAAAGGTTTTTCTAATAAGCACAATGCCCGTCAATTAATTAAAATGTTGTTCCCTTAATTGCCCGACATTTCAATTATTTTTCCATTTTCAAATTTAATTGTTCGGGCAGGATATTTATCAATTAAAGGATAATCGTGAGTAGCACAAAGCACAGTAGTGCCTGTATGGCTTATTTCTATTAGTAGTTTAATAATATCTAACGAAATTAATGGGTCTAAATTACCAGTAGGCTCATCTGCAAGTATTATTTCAGGTTTATTAATTAAAGCTCTCGCAATAGCAACTCTTTGCTGTTCGCCACCCGACAATTGATGTGGCATTTTAAATCCTTTTGTAGTTAAACCAACGTTTGCTAAAACTTCTTGTGCCCTTTGCATCATTGCATTTTTATCTTTCCAGCCGGTTGCCTTCATCACAAAAAACAAATTTTCGTTAACACTTCGATCAATCAAAAGTTGAAAATCCTGAAACACTATTCCTAATTTTCGTCTCAACAAAGGAATTTGCTTATTTTTTAGTTTCCTTAAATTGTAACTTGCAACAAAAGCCTGACCATC
>CAZDEU010000006.1:0-34018 GCA_964504265.1 uncultured Bacteroidales bacterium | reverse complement strand
AGAGTAAAAGGTGTAATGGAATAGAAAATTGAATAAACAGAAATGACAATAATAGAGTCGTGGAACAAAGAAAGCACGCCACCGAGGCCATATTGCCATTTTTTAAATCTGATAGCAATATATAAAAATATAATTATTAAAGCAATTACAGCAGCTAAAATAGCCGACCTTTTGATGTCGTCGGCAATTGTTGGTCCTACTTTTTGGGTACTCATTAACCCTAATAATTTTGTTTCATCGGTTGATGATGTAAAGATTTCATAATCAATATCTTCGCTAAAGAAAGGTTTTACAGCTTTAAATAATTGAGCAGTAACAGTAGAGTCTGCTTGTTCTGTAACTTCATCAATTAAGTATTTAGTGGTAATTTTAACTTGATTGGACGGACCAAAAGTTTTAACTTCAGCAGTTTCGCCCATAGCAGTTGAAATGGCATTTCGCAACTCCACTGTGTTAACATCTTTGTCGAAACGAACCACATAAGTTCTTCCACCCGAAAAATCAACACCGAATTGTAAGCCTTGAGTGAATAAAGAAATTACCCCAGCTAAAATAACAATAGATGAAATTACATAGAATCTTTTTCTTTTTCCAATAAAATCAAAATTAACTTTGGTAAAGGCATTTAAAGTGAATTTACTTCCGAAGTTAATTGTTTTGTTTTTGTCGAGCAACCATACAAAAATAATTCTCGAAATAAATATTGCACAAAACAGTGAAGTAAGAATACCAATGATAAGAGTTGTTGCAAAGCCCTGAACTGGACCTGAACCAAAAATATATAAAACTATACCAGTTAATATTGTAGTTACGTTACCGTCAATAATAGCAGAATATGCGTTTTTGTACCCATCTGTAATTGCCAGTCGCATACCCTTGCCAGCTCTTATTTCTTCTCTTACACGTTCATAAATAATAACATTGGCATCAACTGCCATACCCATAGTTAAAACAATACCTGCAATACCAGGCAAGGTAAGTACAGCTCCCAACGATGTCATAACTCCCATAAGGAAGAAAAGGTTAGTAAGCAACGCTATATCAGCAATTAAGCCTGATTTCCTATAATACAAAAACATATACAGAAGAACTATTATAAAAGCAAGAATGAAAGAGTTAAAACCTGAGTTAATAGCTTCCTGCCCAAGCGAAGGTCCAACAACCGCTTCTTCAACAATTCTGGCAGGTGCTGGCATTTTTCCTACTTTCAGAATATTTGCAAGGTCTTTAGCTTCTTCCAAAGTAAAATTACCGGTAATAGAAGAGCGACCGTTAGGAATTTCGCTTTGAACAACAGGGTATGAGTAAACATAATTGTCAAGTACAATAGCTATTGATTTACCAATGTTGTTTTTGGTAAGGTTTTTCCAGATGTTAGCACCTGAAGAGTTCATAATCATGGTAATTTCATTTTTACCATCCTGCGAAAAGTCCTGACGTGCGTCGGTAACTTTTTCGCCTGTTAGTGGTGCTTTGCCATCGCCAGGTGCTTTAATAGCAATAAGTTGTAAAAATGAAGAATTCTTTTCCTGAGGTTTAACTGTCCACAAAAGTTTTAATTCTCTTGGAAATATTCCTTGCTTTAAAGCAAATTTAAGCAAGCGGTTTACCTTAGCAGTATCTTTAACAGCAGCATTACCAACTACGGGACCTTCGGCAAGAAAATATTTACCATTTTCGTCCTGGTACATACTGGGATTAAGCATTGCAAACAACGGATTTTCTTTTGCATATTCCTCAAAAGATTTTTCTTTATCCAAACTGTCGGTTACAACCTCTAGCGTATCTTCTTCAACTTTTTCAACAATCTGATTTAGAGTATCAATTTCTGATGTTAGTGAATCGGTAACGGCTAATAAATTTTTACTTGTGTCGTTTTTACTTTCTATTTCATCGATTAACTTTGCTCTTTTGTTTGCTTCTTCTAAAAATGGATAAATCTCCTGATTATCATAAGTTGTCCAAAACTCTAATTTTGCTGTTCCTTGCAAAAGTTTTCTAACTCTTTCAGGATCTTTAATACCTGGCAATTCTACGAGAATTCTTCCTGTAGCAGGATTTTTTTGAATGTTGGGCTGAGCAACACCAAATTTATCAATTCTTTTTCTGAGTATCTGAAATGTTCGGTCAATAGCACTATTAGCTTCATCTCTTATAACACTTAGCACTTCTTCGTCTGTTGATTTAGGGTTAACCCTATCTTTTAAATCGGAAGTGCTAAAAAAAGCTGCTAATCTAACATTAGGATCAATTTTTTTTATTTCTTCATAAAAAAGCGTAATAAAATCAGTTTGACTATTTCTCTGCCTTTGTACAGCATTTCCTATTGCTTTATTAAAAGTTTCATCTTCGGTATTTCCTGACATCGATTTTACTAAGTCTACAACCGACACTTCTAATGTAACGTTCATACCACCTCGTAAATCAAGTCCAAGATTCAGTTCTCTTTCTTTACACTCTTTATAAGTGTATTTTCTGACTAAAATATTATAAATAACTTCATTAGCCATTGAATCAAGATAATAACGCTCACGCGATTTGCTTATAGAATCTATATAATAGCGTTCTAATAAAGCATTATTATTTGACAATTTACGTGCAGTTTCAACTGCTACTTCGTTGTTAGCGTATTCTTTTGCCCTTTTTTCTACATTATTTGTAAAAAAAGTAAATGATAAAGAATACAAACATACTATTGCAAAAACTATTGCAAAAAACTTTATAACTCCTTTATTCTGCATAATCCCAATTATTTACGAGACTTTTGTAATTTATAAAAATTTTAATTTGCAAAGATAGAATAACATTTGTAATTTACCAATTTGTTGTGAAATCATTTTTTAAAAAAAAATATTTTTCCCAAATTATAAATTGTATCTTTGAAGTATTAAAATATTTTTAAACATTAAGAAAAACATTAAAAAAAACAAAATGACACATATTTCAAAAACTTGTATATTATTTTTAATAATATTTTTCCCTTTTATAATTAAATCGCAGCAAACAAATCACGATTACGGATTTAACAGAATTTTTAATATTTCGGTTTATGATACTACTAATAATAAATTAAATAGAGCCTGGGAAGGGGGATTAAATTCAGTTCAATTTTGTAAAATTGATTTAAATTTTGATGGTATAGATGATTTTATTTTATTTGATAGAGTAGGAGATCGTATTTTGCCTTATCTTAATTCAGGCCAATTAGGTTTAGAATCCTTAACTTACGCTCCACAATATGAACGAAAATTCCCTGAGTTGCACGACTGGGTTATTTTTAAAGATTATAATAATGATGGGAAAGCTGATATTTTTACATATTCTTTTGGTGGAATAGCTATTTATAAAAACACTTCTACTTTAGCTTCCGGATTGTCGTTTGAACTTATGACAAATATGCTGTTGTCATATCAGTATAATGGGTTTGTAAATTTATTTGTTACTACTGCAGATTACCCTATTATTGAAGATATTGATGGCGATGGCGACCTTGATATTCTTAGTTTTTTTGGTTTAGGTACTTTCCTTGAACATCATAAAAATTTTTCAATGGAAAAATATGGAATCCCCGACAGCCTCGATTTTAAAAGAGTTGAACAATGTTGGGGTAATTTTGCTGAAGGAGAAGATAATAACTCTATAACTCTTAATTTGCCTTGTCCTTGGGAATGTGCTTACGATACTCTTTACAATAAAAATTCAAAACATACAGGTTCTACAATGCAATTGATTGACCTTAACGATAGCGGTGTTTATGATTTATTGCTTGGTGATGTTGACTATAGCAACATTATTGCTTTATATAATGGCGGCAACAAAGATTCAGCAAATATTATTGCTATTGATACTGCTTTCCCATGTTATGATAAACCTATTGATTTATTTACTTTCCCTTTGGCAGTATATGTTGATATTGATAACGATAACATCAAAGATCTTGTTGTTTCCCCTTTTGATCCAAATCCTTTTATTACTGAAGGTAAAAACAGTATATGGTTTTATAAAAATATTGGAAGCAATACAGCTCCTGTATTCCAATTTGTAACTGATGCGCTGCTTCAGCAAGAAATGATTGAAACAGGTACTGGTGCATATCCTGTATTGATTGATATTGATAGCGATAGTTTAATTGATTTAATTGTTGCAAATTATGGATATGTTGATAGTGCCTATTGGGATGACTGGGGGTTTATTCGTGCAAAATTTGTATCGCAAATTTCTTTTTTTAAAAATACAGGCTCAAAAGACAATCCTGAATTCACTCTAATAACTGATGATTTTGCTGAACTTTCATCTTTAAAAGGTGCTGCTTTGTATCCTGCTTTTGCCGATTTAGACGACGATGGCGATATTGATATGATTATTGGTAACAATGATGGTTTGTTGAAATTTTACAGAAATAATGCCGGTGTTGGCAATACTGTTGATATGAATTTTGAAAATTTGCCATCGCTTGATACAATTAATGTTGGCAAATTCAGCACTCCGCAATTAATTGATTTAGATAATGATGGTTTGATTGATTTAGTGCTTGGAGAAAAAGGCGGAAATATTAATTTTTTGAAAAATATTGGTACTGCACAAGAGCCTGTTTTTCAAAAAATTACAGACAGCTTAGGCAAGGTTAATGTTACCGATTACAATCTTTCTTATTCAGGTTATAGTACTCCTTGTTTCTTTAGAGATACAACGGGTTCTTTAAAATTATTTTGCGGTTCTGAAAAAGGTCATATTTTTTATTATGATAATATTGATAATAATTTAAATGGCAAATTCAATCTTAAAGAACCAATGCTTTATTATTTAGATGAAGGTACAAGAATTGGTGTGGCGGTTGCAGACCTTAATAACGACGGTTATATTGATATGATTGTTGGTAATTTTGCCGGTGGATTAAGCTATTTTGAAGGTAAAACATCTACTTTTAACGATATTGCTAAATATGATAATTCAAATTTTAACTTTAAAATTTATCCTAATCCTGCAAGTAATATTTTAAATATTGAATTTGCCGATAATGTTAATGTTGGCAATTTATCAACTGAAATTTTTAATAATCTTGGTGTTTCTGTATTAAAAATCAACGAGTTTAATAATAATAAGTTTAATTGTAATATTTCAAATTTATCGGAAGGAATGTATTTCTGCAGAATTATAGACAATAAAAATCATACGTTCAATGCGTTAAAATTTATTATAAAACGTTAATATTTTGAAACACAATATTTTTTGAATCAAAATCAATTAAAACAGAATTGCTTAATAAAATATCGCCACCGAGCAAACCATCAATACTTGGTAAATTTAATTTTTGATAATTTTCGTTTACATTACTAATATCCATTGATAAAAAAGCTTGTTTCTCAATAGTATAATCTCCAAAACAAACAGTTTCCGAAACAAATTCGCTGATGAAAGGTATTGAAGAATTTAGTCCTGTTATTTTTGATAAATTAATTTCTTTTTCAATATGTAAATCAAGATTATTAAAAGTTTGTAAGTCCATAACAGAGCGAGAAGCCCCTGTGTCAATTATAAAACGCATATTATTATCAGCAATTGTGCAATTGGCAATAAGTTGGCAACCATTACCATCAGGCGAAATTACTTCAAATATATTTAGGTTATTATAATCTATTTTAAGTTTTATATGATTAAAAAAATCACAACCTAAAATACCGTTAACTTTTTCATAATCAAGATATTCCAGCAATTTATTTATGTGTTCAATATCAATAATTATCATTTCATAATTATATATATTACAATTGTTAAAATATATATTAGGAATAACAGCTTTATAACTTTCGGTCAAATTATTGCCAATACCTGCAGCAGTTGCATTTGGAAGATGTTGGCTGTTTGTGTTTTTCAAATTTAATTTTTCAACAAAAGAATTTGCAATAACACTACGCGATGCGCCAGTATCAATAATCAATCTGGCGGGTGTTTTATTAATATTACATTCAATAATTGCTTGTAAGCCACTTTCGTCAAGTTCAATTAAATTAAAAGGAATAATTGTCATTAAGATATTTTTATATTTTTCAGAAATATAATTATTGAAAAAGTTTTTCAAAAACAAATAGTTTCTGAAGTTTTATTAGGTTTAATAAAGATATACTAAAAGTTTGGTTTTAAAGAATACTTATTATAGAATTCGTCAATAACATCAACAGCTTCATCTGCAGTATCAACTAATGTAAGCATATCTAAGTCGGCGGGACCAATATGATGAACTGACTGAACTTCTTCGCGTAGCCAATTAATTAAACCTTGCCAGTATTCTTTTACTACAAGTACTATGGGGAAGTGTGCAATTTTTTTTGTTTGGATAAGAGTAAGAGCTTCAAACATTTCATCTAAAGTTCCAAAACCGCCAGGCATAACGATAAAACCTTGTGAATATCTCATAAACATAACTTTTCTGACGAAGAAATAGTTAAAAGTAAGCAATTTGTCATTATCAATAAAAGGATTTGACGATTGTTCAAATGGCAGGTCAATGTTAAGCCCTACTGACCTTCCTCCAGCAAAATGCGCTCCTTTATTACCCGCTTCCATAATTCCAGGTCCTCCACCCGTAATAACGCCAAAGCCTTTTTTAGCAAGATTATATGCAATTTCTTCAGCTAACTGATAATTTTTAGAATTGGGTGTTACCCTTGCTGAACCAAAAATAGTAACGCAAGGACCAATCCTTGCTAAGGTTTCATAACCTTCAACAAATTCGGCCATTATTTTAAAGATTTGCCAGGAATCGCGGGTTTTAATTTCGTTCCAGTCTTTTTTTGTTAATGCTTCTCTGATTTTTTCGTCTTCAGAAGTGTTTTCATTAATATGATGCATCGTTAAATTATTAAATGTTAAAAATTTTTATTAAATATATAATTTTTCAGATATTTGGAAGTGTAGCCACAATTATTCTTTATAATATCTTCGGGTGTACCTTCGCAAACAATTTTGCCACCTCTTTCGCCTCCTTCGGGACCTAAATCTATTATATAATCGGCAGTTTTTATTACATCCATATTGTGTTCAATTATCAAAACAGTATTTCCAAGATCAACAAGACGGTTCAAAACATTCATTAAAACTCTTACATCTTCAAAATGAAGTCCGGTAGTAGGTTCGTCCAGAATATATAAAGTTTTTCCTGTATTTCTTTTTGAAAGCTCGGAAGAGAGTTTTACTCTTTGTGCTTCGCCCCCCGATAATGTTGTTGATTGTTGTCCTAAAGTAAGATAACTTAATCCTACGTCGTTTAGTGTTTTTAGCTTCAAATATATTTTTGGGATGTTTTCAAAAAATTCTAAAGCTGTACCAACAGTCATGTTTAATACATCGTTAATAGATTTGCCTTTATAGCGTACCTCTAAAGTTTCACGGTTATATCGCATGCCGTTGCAACTATCGCAAAGCACGTAAACATCGGGCAAAAAGTTCATTTCAATAGTCTTAACACCTGCTCCGCCGCATGTTTCGCATCGTCCACCTTTTACATTAAAAGAAAACCTACCAGGTGTATAAGCTCTTATTTTTGATTCAGGCAAAGAGCTGAAAAGTTTACGAATTTCATCCATCATGCCCGTATAAGTAGCAGGGTTAGAACGAGGAGTTCTTCCAATAGGCGACTGGTCAATTTCAATTACTTTATCTATTAATTCTAATCCTTCAATAGTTTTATATGGTAAAGGATTTCGTTCGGACCTATAAAGTTTTTTGCTGATTGCAGGATATAATGTTTCGTTTATAATTGAAGATTTCCCGCTACCCGAAACGCCTGTAACACATATTAATGTCCCTAGTGGTAATTCTAAATCAACCTTTTTAAGATTATTGCCATTAGCCCCTTTAAGAATAATTTTATTGCCATTCCCTTTTCGTCTTTTTGATGGTACTTCTATTTGCTTTGAACCGTTAAGATATTGAGCCGTAAGAGTATTAGTTTTTATAATTTCAGAAGGAGTTCCTTGAGCAACAATATAACCTCCGTGAACGCCAGCTCCAGGTCCAATATCAACAATATAATCAGCCGATTGTATCATCTCTTCGTCGTGTTCAACAACAATAACAGAGTTATACGCATCTCTGAGATTTTTCAAAGCCTCAATAAGTCTGAGGTTGTCGCGTTGATGCAAGCCAATGCTTGGCTCGTCAAGTATATACAATACGTTTGTAAGCCCTGACCCTATTTGTGTTGCAAGACGAATACGCTGAGATTCACCTCCTGACAAACTGCCCGCTGCCCTGTTTAAAGTTAAATAATCAAGACCTACATCAATCAAAAACTTTGTTCTGTTTGTAATTTCTCTTATAAGCTCAAAAGCTATTAAATTCTTTCTTTTGTCTAATTTATTAGGCAATTCGTCTATCCAATTCTTAAATGATATCAAATCTAATGAAGCTACTTCTGAAATGTTTTTATTATCAATTTTAAAATGCAGTGACTCTGGTTTTAATCTCGCACCTTTGCAATGTGGGCAAGAAATTTTATTCATAAAACCATTAATCCATTTTTGCATAGAAGCAGAAGTAAGATCATGTTGCTGAGAAACAATAAAATTTACGATACCTTCAAAGCTAAGAGTGTAAATATTTGAGATGCCATTTTGTTCACTTTTAAATCGGAACACCTCATCTGAACCATAAAGAATAACATTTACAGCTTGTTCGGGTATGTCTTTAAAAGGTGTATCAAGGTTAAAATCAAATTTTTGTCCTATACCTTCGAGTTGCTTAAAAATCCAGTTTGCTTTATAAATACCAACAGGTGCAATAGCTCCTTGTTTGATGCTTTTATTTTTATCGGGTATAATTTTGTTAATGTCAATTTCAGATATTTCGCCCAGCCCATTGCATTTAGGGCAAGCTCCGTAAGGTGAATTAAATGAGAAACTGTTAGGTTCAGGTTCATTGTACGAAATACCTGTAGTAGGACACATCAACAATCGGCTGTAATAATTAAAGTTAGCTGTTTCTTCATCAATAACAAGAACAACTCCTTTACCTTGTTTCATTGCTATTGCAAGCGAAGAGGTCATCCTCTTAATGTTATTTTCATCAACTTTTATCTTGTCAATCACAACTTCTATATCGTGAACTTTATACCTGTCGGTTTGCATTCCTTTGCTAAGTTCGGTTATTTTGCCATCTATCCTAACTTTTAGAAAACCCTGTCTACGTATCTGTTCAAACAATTCGCGGTAATGTCCTTTTCTTCCTTTCACTAAAGGTGCAAGCAAAATAGCATTTTTACTTTTATATTTTTCGGAAATTAATTCAATTATTTGATTTTCAGAATATTTAACCATCAACTCACCTGTTTCCATCGAAAAGGCATCAGCAACTCTTGCATACAACAAGCGTAAAAAATCGTAAATTTCTGTAATTGTGCCTACTGTAGAACGTGGATTTCGGTTGGCGGTTTTTTGTTCAATTGAAATTACTGGGCTTAATCCTGTGATTCTATCAACATCAGGTCTCTCAAGATTACCAATAAAATGACGTGCATAAGCCGAAAATGTTTCCATATAACGACGTTGCCCTTCCGCATAAATTGTATCAAAAGCAAGTGAAGACTTGCCACAGCCACTTATACCAGTAATTACAACAAGTTTATTCCGTGGAATTTTGACATCAATATTTTTTAAATTGTGCATTCTCGCTCCCTGAACATATAAAAAATCTCCTTCGTATAAATTTTCAGAAACAGTAGTTTCTGTTGTTTCGTGAATATCTAGAGTGTTATTGGTGATTGGAAGACTACACATTATCAGAATCTTAAAAAGATGCAAAGATAATCAAAAAAAAGATTTTAGCATCAATAATTAAGTTCTGATAATTTTACTAATAATGCAATTATTAGCTTATTACAAATTGTCTAAAATTATTTGTATCAACAATCATACTATCTGCATTATAGGCTTCTGTAAAGGTTTTAGGCAGTTTTTGATTTTTATTTTGTTCCCATTTAAATTCATATCCTGTTATTTTCCCTTGATTTTCTTCCACTAAATCAACTTCCTGCTGCTGAAATGACCGCCAAAAGTACATTTTCGATAAACTTTGTTTATAGCAATGATGCTTAAGACGTTCCGACATTAAAAAATTTTTCCATAATGCTCCTTTATCATTTCTTAGGTCAACATGATTAAAATTCCCAATTATCATATTCCATTTTCTAAATTTTGAAAACAAATATAATTTTTTTTTGTTAAAAAAAATAATTTATAAAGCATATTTTTAAAAAATGTATTTTTATTTGTGTTAAATAACAATCAAATAATGAAATTATAAAAGGCAAATTTGTTAATTATTGTAAAGTTTAAAAGGGATATTTCAATTAAATAATAAATTTCTTTACTGGCTAGTGCTTTCAAATACCTCCAACGCCTTTTGCACTACTTTATCTTGTTTATTAAAAATAGGATAAAACCCTTTATCTCCTAAGGTGTTTCGAGCTACATAAGATTTTATTAATTCACATATTTTGATTTTACTTAAATCATTATCAAGTTCAAATAATTTAGCTCCGTTTTCTTTAGCAAAAAAAACAAATTTATCGTAAGTATTATCATTTATGTTGAAATAATTATCAAATTCAGCGACAGTTTTAATTGACGACAATTTACTTCTGTGTTTATCAGTTAAATCAAAAGCAAAACGATAAACCAAACCTAAATTACTAACTTCATAATACCAGTATAACAAAGAATCTTTTTCGTTTGCAACAATTATATCGGGCATTATACCACCTCCACCATAAACAGTTCTGCCTTTAACAGTTTTATATTTTAAAGCCTCATCAATTTTTGATGTGTCAGTTTCATCATTATTTTCATCATAAAGAGCTGAATAAAACTGAGAATAATACATATCACTTCCTTCGTTGTAAGGTTTTTGTATACAACGTCCCGATGGTGTATAATATCTTGCCACAGTTAATCTAATTGCCGAGCCGTCTTTAAACTTCAACTGCGACTGAACCAACCCCTTTCCAAACGAACGCCTGCCAATTATTAAGCCTCTGTCGTTGTCTTGAATAGCACCTGCAACAATTTCAGAAGCAGAAGCAGATAATTCATCTATTAAAATTATTAGTTCGCCTTGCTTAAAGGTTCCTTTACCGTCAGATTTAAAAAATTCAGTTTTTCTGTTTTTGCCTTTTGTGAAAACAATTGTTTTACCTTCAGGCAAAAGCTCGTTCGACATATCAACAGCCGATTCCATATAGCCACCACCATTACCTCTCAGGTCAATTATTAGGTTCTGCATTCCAAAATATTTCAATTTTTTAAGTTCAGCAAGCATTTCAAGATGTGTTGTAGCCGAAAACTTACTAACACGCATATATGCTGTTTGAGAGGTAATCATATATGCAACGTCAACGCTGTATGTTGGTATAACATCTCTGATAATAGTAAAATTAAGTAACTTATTGAAACCTCTTCTGAAAACATCAATGTTTACATTAGTTCCGCGTGGTCCCTTTAATTTTGAAATTACTTCTTTTTCTTTAATCTTAATACCAGCCACTATTTCATTTTCAATTTTTACGATTCTGTCGCCTGGCAAAATGCCATTTTTTTCAGATGGACCTCCGCTAATTGTATTTACAACTGTAATTGTATCGTTTTGTATGCGAAACTGTACTCCAATTCCGTCGAATTCGCCTTGCAAATCATCATTAGCTTCAGCAAATTCTTCAGCACTCACATAATATGAATGTGGATCCAAAGCCTGTAAAATGCCATTTACTGCAATATCATTCAGTTTGTCAATATCAATGGTATCAACATAATCAGTATTAATTACATTAATAACATCATTAATTTTATTGTAACCAACATCATCAACCGTTAAACTGCCTGCAATAAAACCTAAAGCTAATATTATGGAATAATAAAAAGGTTGTAAAGCTTTTGAAGTACTAATTTTCATAATACCTTTCTAAATCATATTTTATTAAAATTAAAAAAGGTTGTCTTGTTTATGACAACCTTTTTTATCATGAAAAAACAAAGCTAACTCATTTTTTCAATAAGGTCAACTATACGGTGCGAATAACCTGCTTCGTTGTCATACCAAGATACAACTTTTACAAGATTCATTTTTTCGCCCAAAACATCTGTCAAACTTGCATCAAATATCGAAGAATGAGGATTGTCGACAATATCGGACGAAACAACAGCTTCTTCAGTATATTGAAGTATTCCTTTAAGGTTTGTTTCTGATGCTTTTTTGAAAGCTTCGTTAATAGCTTCCTTTGTAGCCGATTTTTTTAAACATACAGTAAAATCGGTTAAAGAACCATTTGGTACAGGAACTCTAACAGCCGAACCACCCAATTTGCCTTTAAGATGCGGAAAAATCTTAGTAACAGCTTTTGCGGCACCAGTTGAAGTAGGAACAATATTTACTGCTGCAGCTCTTGCTCTTCTTAAATCTCTGTGAGGAGAATCAATAAGTCTTTGATCGCCTGTATATGCGTGAATAGTAGTTAAAAAACCATTTTCAATACCCCATATTTCATCTAAGACCTTAACAACGGGAGCAGCACAATTTGTTGTACACGAAGAATTTGAAATTATCAAATCGGTTGGCTTCATAATTTCGTCATTTACTCCCAATACAACTAATTTAATATCATCACCTTTAGAAGGTGCAGAAATTATAACTTTTTTAGTACCACCTTTCAAGTGTTTGCCTGCTTCATCGCTGGTGAGAAATTTGCCAGTTGACTCAACAACTATGTCAACGCCTAATTCGCCCCAAGGCAAAGTTGAAGGGTCTTTTTCGGCAAAAACTTTTATGCTTTTCCCGTTAACAACAATATTATTATCCTTATAAGATACGTCAGCATTAAAAATTCCATGAACAGAATCATATTTTAAAAGATAGGCTAATGTTTTGCAGTCGGTAAGATCGTTTACTGCAACCACTTCTATGTTTGGCCTTTGCATCATAGCTCTGAAAGCGATCCTTCCAATTCTTCCAAAGCCGTTAATTCCAACTTTAATTTTTGTCATAATAAATAGTAATTTTAGTTAATTTTATTTTGCAAAATTACAAAATATCTTAGTAACAATATGTATACCGTTACTTTTTTCAATTTAATATAACTTTCATTAGTTAAATTAATTGTATTATTATAAAAAAAAATTATGACTTATTTTACAACAACTTTTTTTACAAAACGTTTATTTCCCTTAAGCTCTAAAAGATAAATTCCTGAAGGCAATCCCGTTTTGTCGAAATAAACTTTATTGCTATATATATTTACTTTCGATTGAACGACACGTCCTGTCAAATCATAAACATTAAAATCATATTTTGAATTTTCATTATTATCAAAAATTACAGTTGATACATTAACCACAGGATTTGGAAATACTTGTACGCTTTGAGAATTATTATAGTCTTCTTCAATTCCTGTATTAATAACTATGTGATTATAAGCAGTATCGTTATGAATATCAAAATCGTTCGATTTAGTTGTCCATACTGTTAAAGGTCCTGAAATCCCTGATGAAGCAAACAAAGGAGTGCTAAAAGTATATTGTATTGAATCGCCATAAGGAATTGCAGTTCCTGTATAAGTTTCTGTAATAGTGTTTTGCCCCCACATATTATAGCTTACTTTAAAATTACCTTCAGCCTGTTGCCCATAATTCTTAATCCAAGCTCTTACAGAAGTTGGTGAATAAATAGTTGAATTATCGGCAGGTGTAATAATTTTTGAAACGCCAATATCTTCTATATGGTGCTTTTGAACAGTCATACCTATCAAAAAATCTTCACTTTGACTTGTTCTGTATTCCGACCAAATATTATTTATAAATTCATAAGATTGATAAGAAATAGGAGGGTCGGTATCTTTTGCAAGTGTAATTTCTGTACCATACATCTCCCATCCAACATATACACCGCCACTATATATAACAATGTGATTATTTGTTAATACATCATTATAACCACCAACAAAAACATTATTTACAAAAACTGAATCAAGTAAAGTGCCTGGTGAGCCATTGGGGCCATCATCATCAAGAATTTTGGCTATAAATCGAGAATTATTGGGATTGTCTTCAACAAAAAATCTAGTAGAAACAATTTTAACAGGATAGCGTGGTGGTACAAAATACATTCCAAGTCCACCAGTGCCGTCAACCCACGAAATTCCCGGGTAATTGGCGCTATTGTCTGAATAATTCAGCAACATTGAGCTTGTTGTAGTATCAACTATTACAAGCTCCTGCATAACTGAATCATTCGATTTAACTACATCTCCAATAACATCTTTCAATCTTGTTATGTAAGTAAAAGTGCCTAAACCAGGAATATTAAAATTATTAGGATAATTAAATACAGTATCCTGACCAACATATAAAGTATCAGTAAAATTAACAGATGAATTCACGAGATAGTTGCCAGATTGATTTTTAATTCTGCCATAAGCAGTAAAAGGTGGTTCAATATCTAAATTGCCAGTATTTCCGAGCTTTGCTTTAAGATCAAAATTGCTAGGATATGGTAAGAATACCCCCCTGCTGCTTTCGTGCGTATTCCATAAAGCAGCACCATCAGCTACAAAATAAGTTGGAGTTGCAGGATATTCATATTTTATTGAATAACCATTAGCAGGATAAGAATAAACAAAAGGCTGTAATCCTATGTTGCCTGTAATATTTTCAATTCCAGTTCTTACATCTCCACTAAGAGTAGAGCCACTTTGAGATGCAAAATTTATGGTTATTGAAAAATCAATTTTATTTAAAATAATTTGAAAAGTATTGCTGCCAGTCCAATGTGGATAAACATCGGTGTAAAACGGCACATTAATATAAGAAACAATGACAGAGTCGGTATTAACTTTATAATAACATTCAGCAGGGTTGCCCGTACCATCAAATGTTAAATCTGATAACAAACCTGAAATAAAATTATGTCTTTGGTCGTTCGAATCTGGAATATTTGGGAAAGCTGAAGAGAGGTTTATATTGGTAAAACTTATATACCCGTTGCTTCCAATCCAGAATTTATCGACATTATACCAGTAAAATTTAAATAAATCTGTTCCTGTATTAGCAATGTAAAACGGTCCTCTTGTATTGTCATCGCCTAAACCACTAACTTTTCTGTCATTAGTAGTAATATCAATCCACGAAAATACGGGACCACCTGGTTCGTTACTATCCTTCCAAATATAACCAAATTTATCAGGTCCACCTGACCCTGCTATCAAATAAATAGATATTATTGCAAAAAATGCAAAAAGTAATGTTTTTTTCATGTTTTAATTTTTTTATGTGATTTTACTTATTAATTATTGTTACAAAAATAATAAATTTGGTTATAAAGATAATAAGTATTTTTGAAATAAGTAGTTATTTTTAAAATAAATACAAAATGTTTTTTGCTTTTGAAAAAAAAAATTACAAAAACTTGATTTTTGAACAATAGTTCATTATATTTGTAGTATTATTAATGATATCAAATGTTTATGAATTATGTTCTATAAAAAAATCTTGTTCTTGTTGTTTTATTTGTATGCTAATATAATATTTTCACAGCAAACTGTAAATTTTAATATAAGTTTACCCGAAATTTTAACTGCTGATGCTGGTTGCGATCAATATTTAACCTTAGGACAAATTGTTGCTTTAGGTGGCTACCCTGCTGCTATTGGTGGAACTCCGCCTTATTCTTATTGTTGGTCACCTGGTTTATTTTTAAACGATTCAACAATTGCTAATCCTAATTCTTCTCCCCAGCATAATATAAGCTATACTTTACAAATTATTGATGGCAATAACTGCACTTCTTCTGATATTGTAAATATTTATATCCCTTCAGTTAATATTGAAAACAATAATGTTGAAAATGATGATATTTATTATGTGTTATATGATGATATAATAAATGTTTTTTTACCTGATAAAATAAATATTGATAATAATATTCAAATATATTTATATGATATAAGTGGAAGACTTATAAATTCAGATTATTCGATTATTAATAATAATTTATTAACAATTTCAACTTTAGGGTTAAAGAATATAGGAATTTTATATATAAAAAGTTTTGCATTTAGTAATGTTATAAAAATTGTTGCATTATGATGGCGTTTAGAATATCTTTGTTTTTAGTTTTTATTATTTTGTTTAACTTTAGTAATATTAAAGCACAACAATCATTTGTTTATGCTAACGACAGCGTAATTTTAAGTTTAAATTCTTATACTTATGGAAATTTAATTTGGCAGAAATCAGTTGATGGCATTAATTGGAATGACATTTCGGGTGCTGTTTCTAATCCATCAGTGGTAAAACCCAATACAACAAATTTTTATAGAGCAAAAATAACTTATGGCTCTTGTAATCCTTATTATTCTGATGTTATCAAAATTGATGTTATTCCTTTTAATTGTGGCGATACTTTGATTGATTACAGAGATAACATGAAATATCCGACTGTTCAAATTGGTAATCAATGCTGGATGGCAAAAAATCTTAATGTTGGAAATATGATTAATAATGGGACAGAAACACCTTCTAATAATAATATTATTGAAAAATATTGTTATTTTAATGATGTAAATAATTGTAATGCTTTTGGTGGTTTATACGCATGGGACGAAATGATGGCTTATGTTGAAACTGAAAGTGTAAGAGGTATTTGTCCTCATGGCTGGCATATCCCAAGCGATTTTGAATGGATAGATTTAGAATTAGCTCTCGGAATGGATAATACGGTAGTATATCAGTTTAATACTTGGAGAGGAAGTAACCAAGGAACTCAACTTAAAGCTGGTGGATCTTCAGGATATGAAGCATTACTTTCTGGTATTGCTATACCTGGTGGCATGTTTAATGCAATAGGACAATACGAATATATGTACTCATCTACTCCTTATGGAAGTAATGCGTGGCGTAGATGTCTTAGAACTGGCGACAATACAGTTGGCAGATGGAATACTTTTCCAAGATACTATGGTATGTCTGTTAGATGTATTAAAGATTAAATATGTTTTTAATTTGAATGTTTTTTAAAAAATAAAATAAAATATGAATGTTAAATTATTAAATGCTTTGTTTTTTATATTATTACTTTCTGTAGCATTTTCTTCTTGCAAAAAAGATGAGGAAGAACAAGAATCTTATTTAAATAGTTTTACTAGTCTCGTTGCTGAAAAAGATACTATTTTTACAGGCGAAACAACTAAAATTACTGCAACAGTTGATGGGCAAAATTTAAAGTTTAAATGGGATGCAACTGCTGGAGATATTCTTGGCGCCAATAGTGTAGTTACTTATGCTGCTCCTACTTGCGTGCCAGGTGTAAATGAAATCAGTTGTACAGTTTCGGCTGATAATAAAAGTGAAACAAAAACTATTACTATTACTGTTTTCTGAAATGTTAAAATATTTTCTTTTATTTATTTGTTTTATATATTTAAATAATAATATTAAAGCCCAGTGTTTCGCATCTTCTGGCAATCCTGTGGGTGGTTCCGATAATATTGGTGTTATGAATAAAGGTGTTGTCAGAATATCTTCTTTTTATAGATATTCTTCTTTTAATAAATATTTTGAAAAAAATAAAAAATATGATGGCGATAAAGGTATTCTTACTAATGCTAATTATAATTATATTGGTCTGCTTTGTGGTTATGGGTTAAACGAAAAATGGACACTCGAAGCCGAAGCAGGTTATTATCTTAATAAAACTCAAAATTATATATTCGATAATTTTAGTTTAACAGCTAAAGGTTTTTCTAATGCTGTTATTTCTTCAAAGCATAAAGTGTTTAGTAATTCTGATAAAAGAATTGAATTGTCTGTCGCACTTGGTGCTAATATCCCCTTTTCGAGAGAATTTAAAGAAGAAAATGGTGTAGTGTTACCTATTGATATTCAACCTTCAACTGGTTCGTATGGTATTGTATTTCAGACTTTTTTTATTAAAGAAAATTCTTTCAAAGGTATTCGCTATTTTTATTCAAACAGAATTGAAAAATATTTTGAAAATAAACAAAATTATATTTTTGGCAATTCATATTCAAATTCTTTATATTTGTCTAAACATTTTGTTTTTGAAAAATATATATTAAAAGATTGGACATTAATAATGCAATTGAGAAATCAAATTAAAGACCCCAATTTCAGAAAAGGCACAAAAGTTGATGCTTCTGGAAATATGATTTTTTATCTCATCCCTCAAATAAATTTGTCGATTAATGATAGCTGGAACATTTCTTTGCTTTGTGATGTTCCTGTTTATCAGTATTATAATAATATTCAACTTGCTAATAATTTTTCCCTTGGTTTAGTTTTGATAAAAGATTTTCCTAACAATTAAATATATGTATTATGATTAGATTATTATTAATTTCTTGTTTTATGTTTGCTGCTTCTTATGTTAATGCACAAACTTCTTATGTCCCAATTATTAAATTTGATTCCTTGTCTTATAATATGGGAATTATGCAAAAAGGTGATAATGGAGATTGTATTTTTAAATTTAAAAATACTGGTAAAGAACCAGTTATTATTACTAATGTTAAAGCTGCTTGCGGGTGTACAATACCAACGTGGTCAAGCGAACCTATTATTCCTGGCAGCGAAGGTAATATTGTAGTTAAATATAACACCAACCTTATTGGCGTTTTTCGTAAATCAATTAACGTTTATTCAAATATTGATGAAAAACCTATTGTATTGACAATTAGAGGTGAAGTTAAAAAGAAATAAATTCTAATTTTACCTTACAAGGCTGACAGTCCCTTGCTTATCATATTCAATATTGTCAATACCTTTTGCTTTAAGAATATAATAATAAGTGCCTTCGGAAGCTGTGGCACCAGAATTAATTGTGCCATCCCACTTGCCGTCAATGCTATTCCATTCAGCAACTTTTTTACCCCAACGGTTATATATAGTAACTTCCATTGTTTCTATACTAATTGACTTTATTTCAAAATTATCGTTATAACCATCACCATTGGGTGTAAAAACATTAGGTATTTCTAATGATGAAGGTGGATGTACTAATATTGATAATGTATATGTGTCTTCACAATAATCGGGGAACCCTGTATTAACATTTAATGTAATAGTAAATGTTTCAGGAACTTCGCCATCTACTATATAAGTATGAATTGGATTTTGGTCGTTATTAATTGCCGACCCGTCGCCAAAATCCCACTCGTAAGTTGCTGCAGTGCTTCCCGTATATGTAAATTGAACATTTAAAGGTGAACCTCCCGTTTCGGGACTAAAAATAGCTGAAGCATTTATAAAAGTATTTGTTAAAATATCAACTGAAGCTGTTTTTGTACAATTAACAGAATCGGTAACGGTAATAGTATATGTGTTTGCACACAAATCACTAATATTTTGAACTTGTTCAGAATTACTCCATGAATATTGATAAGGAGGAGTTCCACCGCTAATATTTGAAGTTATTTCACCATCGCATGAGTTTAAGCAATGCTCATTAACAGGATTTAATATTATTGAAATATCGGGTGGTTGTCCTATAGTAACCTGACTTGTTGATAAACAGCCATTGGCATCTGTAACGCTTAATGTATACGTACCCGCACTCATGTTAACAGGATTTTGGATATATTGAGGAGGATTTGTGTTCCAATTAAAATAATAAGGCAAAGTGCCTCCTTCTGCTTCTGAAACTGCACTTCCATCAGATGAACCAAAACAAGAAGCATCTGTATGTTCTGTTATGCTTGATATAAGTTCTTCAGGCTGTGTTATTGTAACAGTATCATAAGCAGTGCAATAATTAACATCTGTAATTGTAACATAATAAGTACCTTCAGAAAATCCAACACCAGGATTTCCATTTCCACCAGCCGGCGACCAGTTATAAGAATAAGGTAAAGTGCCTCCATTAATATTTAACAATGCTGTACCATCATTGCCTAAATAACAAGATACATTTGTAATGTTAGCTATTTGAGAGGTCATAGCAGGTGGCTCTGATATAATTTGTGTGCTTACCTCTACACAGCCATTATTGTCAGTAACTGTAACAGTATATGTTCCTATTGGTAAATTTGAAATACTTGCATTAGTTTCTCCTGTAGACCATTGATAAGAATACGGACTAATACCACCCGAGGGGGTAACTATTAAAGAACCTGAATTACCTCCATTGCATAAAACATTGTTTACAGTAAACGCATTGTTAATGTCAATAACATTTACAACTACATTATCAGAATCGGTACAACCAAAATCGTTAGCAACAGTAACTGTATAAGTAGTTGTTAATAAAGGTGTTACAGTAATATCGCTTCCCGTTTGCCCTGTACTCCACTGATATGTTGCCCCTCCCGATGCACTCAAAATAGCTTGCTCTCCAATGCATATTGTAACATCTTGCCCTGCATCAGCAACAGGATTTGGGCTAAGATTAACTAAAATGCTATCGGAAGCTGTACAGCCGTTACCATCAATTAAAGACAATACATAATAGCCTTCATTTATTGCAATAAAATTTGGAACACTTGGATTTTGAACATTTGACGAAAAACCTGATGGGCCAGTCCATGTATATGTAGCACCTGCTACATTATCAGATTGTAATTGTAATGTATTATTTATACATACAGGATTATAATTAAGCCCTGTTGGGATAGGATTAGGATTTACAACTACCTGCATAGTAGTAACAGCACTTGAGCAACCATTCTCTGTAACTGTTAAAGTAACATTTTTATTACCTGAATTTGCCCACAAAACTTGATAAGGACCTTGTCCTGTGCCGGAAATTACAGTACCACCAACGAAATCCCAATTATAAGAAGCAGAAGCAGAAGCTGTACCTGTATATGTAATTATACTCATTTCATCTTCACAAACTGGTGTTGTAACTGTAAAAGGTGAATCTGGAATAGGATTAACATTAACTACAACAGAACTTTGAGCTGTTGTAGCTCCGTCGCTAACATAAACCGTATATGTTGTTGTGCTTAAAGGTGTTACTGCTGGAGGGTCAAATCCTGTAGCCCCATGCGACCACCATACATTAATTGTAGGTGGCGGTACTAATATGGACACATTATCTAAACCCCAGTGATCATAAACAGCAGAAGTTGAAGCAGTTTGTGCCCAGCGAAACATTGTAGATATTGTTTGAGCTGCTGCTGGAATAGTAAGGGTTTGTGTTGTCCATACTGTAAAAGGTGTTTGCCCAGAAGTACCAGGACTTGTTGAGCCAGGTATATTACTTAAAATATTTCCATTAGGTGCATAATATGCGATAGTGCTCCAATTAGATCCACCATTAATAGAATACTCAACAGCAATTCCTTCGTTGTATAAATCTGGTCCTTCGCAAGGAGAAGATTGGCTTTGCACAGCATAACGCATTTCAAATTGAATAGTACCGCCTGTTGATACATCAAATGGGATAGTTGTAAGTATTCTAGGAGCAGTAGATGTTGATCCCATCCACATATAAATAGTGCCATCGGGTGAATGAGGAGCACAAGGGTTAGTGAACATAGCCTGATTTGTCGCACTCCAACCTGTACCTGGTGTACCATTATTAAAATCGTTGTTAAGAACGTAATTTGGACAACCACCTGTAGCCGATAGTGTAACCTGATCGCCATAGCAAATATCTACCACTGCTGTACCTCCGTTAGCTGAAGCAGTTGCATTACATTGCTGTGCATTTATTCTTGTTGATACGTGAGATAAAATTATCAAAAGAAAAATTACATGAGAAATCTTTTGCATATTAAATTATTTTTTAATTTTAAGAACTACAAATATAGTGAACTTATATTCATTACAAAAAAATATGACAAAAAAATTGAATATTTAGTTGTATGGTAGAAGATGACATTTAAAAATTTAAAAATTAATAAATCACTATTCAATGCAGGGCAAACGTATACTATTAATAAATTAATGTAAACTTGAGTTTTAAAAAAAATCAGTTATAAAGTTAAGTTTTAAATATTGAGCTTTAAAAGCAAACAACTTCATATTTGCCTAGAAAAATATTAAATAAACTTTATAACCTTCATCTTCTTTAAAAACTTTAAAAACTTTATGAACTTTATGAACTCATAATATTTCCTTCAAATTTATTTTTAAGCGATAATGCGATTTTAAAAAAAAATAATAATTTTGTCAATTCGGAGTTAATGTCATATCAAATATTATAATTTAAAAATTGCATTACTACAAAAAACATTTTTTTTATCTGTTAATAGTACTGATACCTGCAATTCTTGTGTTGCAGGCTTGTTCTGTTAAGAAGAATACATGGCTGTCGAGGCAATATCATAATACAACAGCAAGGTATAATATTTATTTTAATGGTTACGAAAGCCTTAAAGAAGGTGTTAATGAACTTAATCTGGCACACGAAGATAATTATAATCTGATTCTGCCTGTTTACCGATATGGAGATAAAGATAAAGCTGCTACCATATTCCCTCAAATGGACAGAGCTATAGAAAAAGCTTCAAAAGCTATTACTGAACACTCAATGGTTTTTAAACGTCAAGAATATTGCAGATGGATTGACGATTCATATATGTTGCTTGGTAAAGCAAATTTTTTCAAACAAGAATATTCACAAGCTATTACTACTTTCGATTTTGTTTCAAAAGAATACAAAAAAAATTCTATTCGTTATGATGCCTTAATATGGCTCGCAAAATCATATAATTATTCGGGCGATGTGTCGCAAGCTGGTGTTATACTTGGCAATTTAAGTGGCAGAATGCTCAAAGACAATCCATCAAAATTTGCATTAAGGAATTTTCATCTCGTTTATGCCGATTATTTTATTAAAATGGGTAATTACGAGGCTGCCGTTGAACAATTTGAAAAAGGCTTAAGATACAAACAAAAAAAATCTGTCAGAACCAGAATATATTTTATAATGGGGCAATTGTATCAAAAACAAGGTTTATTAAAAGAAGCTTCGTCCTACTATCAAAAAGTATTGAAACTTAATCCTCCTTACGAAATGTCTTTTAATGCGAGAATAAATCTTGCAAGATGTTATAATTCAAAATCAGGGAAAAGTAAAAATATTCGCAAAGAACTTGAAAAAATGCTAAAGGACGATAAAAACAAAGAATATGTAGACCAAATTTATTATGCTTTAGCCGAAATTGAACTCAAAGATAAAGATTCACTTAAAGCAATTGATTATTTGAAATTATCAGTAGAGGGTAGCATAAATAATAAATATCAAAAAGGTTTATCTTATTTGCGTTTAGGTGAAATTTATTTTGAAAAACCAGATTATACAAATGCCAGAATAAACTACGACAGTACTGTGTTCTTCCTTCCCGATAACTATCCTGATTATAAAGATATTAAGACTATTCAGGAAAACCTTGCCGACTTGGTAAATAATCTGAATATTATTAGCTACGAGGATAGTCTTCAGAAACTTGCATCAATGAGTGAAAAAGAAAGGAAGGCAGTAGTTGATGGTATTATTAAGAAAATTCAGGAAGAAGAAGCACGCAAAAGACAGGAAGAACTGCTTGCCCAGCAGGCACAGACCGCCAATTTGTTAGACCCGGGAGCAAGAACTCAAAATATGATGACGCAAAACCAAGGTAATTGGTATTTTAATAATACTCAGACCTTGAGTTTTGGATATTCTGAATTTGTTAGGAAATGGGGACAAAGAAAATTGGAAGATTTATGGAGGTTAAGCAACAAACAATCAATGGACTTTGAATTTGATAATAATTTAGCTGAAAACACAGAATTTTTAGACGAAGATTCTTTACAAGAAGCCCCTCTAGGAGAAAAAGATCCTGAAACATATTTGCGAAATATACCTACTACTCCTGAAAAAATTGAAGAATCGAACAATAAAATTATTGAAGCCTTTTTTAATGTTGGTGTAATTTACAGAGAAAGAATTATAAACAACCCTAAAGCTGTTATTTACTTTGAAAAACTATTGAGCCGGTATCCCGACAATAAATATACTCTTAGTTCTTATTACTATCTTTATAAATTATATGGTAGTTTAAATAATAAAGATAAAGAAACAAAATATAAAAATCTTATTCTCGAAAAATTCCCTGAATCTGATTTTGCTCAACTTATTTTGGATCCCGATTATTATAAAAAAATTGCTGCTAAAAGCGATGAAGCACAAATGTTTTATAAAAAAACTTATGAATTATATATTGACGGTCAATATAATAAAGTTATCGAAAATTACGAGAAAGCCTCTGAACTGTATAAAGGACAACCTGTATTAGTGCGTTTTATGTATTTAAAAGCTCTTAGCATTGGCAAAACAAAAAATATTGATGAATTTGTTGTTGCTCTAAAAAAAGTAGTTTTGCTTTCGCCCGAATCGGAAACAGGTATTGCAGCTCAAAATACACTTGATTTTTTGGCTCATAAGGGTAATGTAGACGACGAAGCTGCAAGCGAACTAAATACTGAAAATGATTCTGAAACAAATTTACTTGCTTCAAATTATAAAATGGACGCGTCTGCTTTTCATTTTTTTGTGATAATTGTTGACGCAAAATCAGCCGATATTAATCAACTACGTTATTTAGTATCAGATCATAATAAGCTTTATTATTCGCTCGAAAAACTTAATACTACAAATATTTTTCTGAACAGTAATTCTCAAATGATTACGGTTAGTAATTTTAAGGATAAAGAAGCTGGTATGACATATTATAATTCAATCGATAAAAATAATGATTTAAGCGGAAATTTAAATAAGTTAAACGCCAATAGGTTTATTATTTCGTCGGGTAATTATTCAACTTTTTATAAGCAAAAAGATGTTGAGTCTTATTTAAAATTTTTTGAAAAAAATTATCTGAATTAATGATAATTCATTTTTTTTAAGTATATTTAATGTTTGAAATGTAAAATTTAAGTTTTATTGATATGGCTAAAAATTTTGAACCCGAAAATCCTTCTGTAAATATTTTAGGTCCAGGCACTTTAATTAAAGGTGATATTAAATCGAATGGCGATATACGCATCGACGGCAGTTTAGTTGGTTCTGTTGAATCGAAAGGCAAGGTTGTTATTGGTGCTACGGGCAATGTAGAAGGTGAAATTATTTGTCAAAATGCTGATTTTTCAGGACTTATTAAAGGTCATGTTACTATTACCGAGCTTCTGATATTAAAATCGAGTGCGCGTTTAAATGGTAATATTACAACAAATAAGTTATCAATTGAGCCTGGTGCTAAATTTAGTGGTACTTGTCAAATGGACCCCGAAACCCCTAACAAACAAACACAAGTTAAACAGCCGGTTAATGAAGCCGAAAAAAACCACTCAGCCAAAGTCGCCACTCCATAATTATGCCGTTTATTCTAGTATGGCCATTCAAATGGGGGCAATAATTTTTTTGGGAATTTGGGGTGGTAGCAAACTCGACGAATTTAAATGGGTTGATTTCCCTTTATTTACGGTTTTGCTTTCTATTATTTCTGTCCCTATAGCTATATATATAGCTATAAAAGATGTTATTAGAAAAAAATAAATTAATTTTATGCAAAAAGATTTCTTATCATATCTAAAAAAAATATTTATATTTTCATTATTAATTGTTCTGATAATTATTGTTATTTACTCTTTTATCCCTAAGGAATACTATACTTGTTTATTGCCTTTTATAGCCATTTTCTTTTTAGTTTTAACATCAACTGCTCATTATATATTGATAAAAAATACATATAACAATCCTGCAAAATTTATACGTTGGTTTATGAGTGCGTCTACGATTAAGTTAATTGTTCATCTAATGATAATGCTCGTATATGCGATTAATTATAAAACTAATGCTAAAATTTTTATTCTTACATATTCACTGTTTTACCTTTTTTATACGGGATTTGAGATATACATTATTACATCAAATAAAAGTAAAACACTTAAAGAAACTAAAAAAAATAATTAATAATAATAACTTTTAACAATAATAAATTTATAAATTTGCGGTTTTTGATTTATACTAATATTTTAATATTTTGATTTGAAACAGGTTTAGAAATAATGAAATTGATGAGTTACATAAAAGAATTGTTTAATATTAAAGCATATTTGTTACTGCTTATTACCTTATTTGTTTATAATCCTGTTTTTTCGTCCGAAGCAAACGAAGAGCATAGTTCTAAAAAAGAATTTAATGCAGGCGAAATGATAATGGAACATATTGCCGATGCTCACGATTGGCACTTGTTTTCAATTGGTGAAAAACATTTTACTATTCCTTTGCCTATTATTCTTATTTATGATGGGAAATTAGATATTTTTCTTTCTTCAAAATTTCATCACGGGCACTCTTCATACAAAGGATATAAATTAGAAACTGAAGGCGACAATAAAGGTAAAATTGTACGTGTTACGGATGATGGATATACAGTTGATAATGAGGCTGGTAAGATATTGGATTTTAGTATTACAAAAAATGTTTTTGCAATATTTATAAGTGTTATTTTATTATGTTTAATACTTATATCAGTTGCTAAAAAGTATAAGAAAAGAGGTATTAACGCTCCTAAGGGATTGCAATCTGTTTTAGAAATTATTATTCTTTTTGTACGCGACGATATTGCTGTTCCTGCAATAGGTAAGGAAAAATACAATAAGTTTATGCCTATTTTGCTTACTTTATTCTTTTTTATCTTTTTTTCAAATTTACTTGGTTTAGTACCATTTTTCCCTGGTGGTGCAAATGTTACAGGCAATATAAGTGTTACTCTTGTTTTAGCATTATTTACCTTTTTTGTAACTAATTTTAGCGGGAACCGAAATTACTGGAAGCATATTTTCAATGCTCCTGGTGTGCCAATATTTTTGAAAATTCCTCCATTAATGCCTGTTGTTGAAATTGCAGGTATGATAACAAAGCCTTTTGTTCTTATGATTCGTCTTTTTGCTAATATTATGGCGGGTCATATTATTATTCTCGGTTTTGTTGGATTGATTTTTATTTTTGGTGCTACTAACCCCGGAACAGGTTATGGCGTCGCAATTGGCTCTGTTATTTTTATGATTTTTATGTCTCTTCTTGAATTGCTTGTCGCTTTTATTCAGGCTTATGTCTTTACTTTGCTTTCTGCTCTTTATTTTGGAATTGCTACCGAAGAACATCACAAACATAAAGCAGAACATAAATCAAATAGTGAAATCACACCGGATAAAGCCGGTAATATTATAAACCAAAACTAAACAATTATGTCATTAATGTCAGTTTTACTGCAAGCAGCAGTCGATTTAGCACCATTAGCAAAATTAGGTGCCGCTCTCGGTGCAAGTATAGTAGCTATTGCAGCCGCTATTGGTATCGGAAAAATAGGTAGTAGTGCTCTTGAATCTATTGCACGCCAACCTGAAGCTGCTGGTGATATTAGATCAAATATGATTGTAGCTGCCGCTCTTATCGAAGGTGTTGCTTTCTTCGGTATTGTGGTTTGTCTGCTAATTATTCTCTAATATCTTAATTTTTTTAATGCCGATAGCGATTGGCTGTCGGCATTATTTTAATGTAATTATTTAAAAATTTTAAATATGAACCTTGTAACACCCGATTTAGGCTTAATTTTTTGGATGACTTTGTCATTCTTATTACTTGTCTTTATTTTGAAGAAATTTGCATGGAAGCCAATTTTGAATATGTTGCACGAAAGAGAAAAATCTATAGACGAAGCTATTCATGCTGCCGATATAGCAAGGCAAGACATGGAAAAACTTAAGTTCAATAATGAACAACTTTTACGTGAAGCTAAAACCGAAAGAGATGAAATTCTAAGAGAAGCCCGCAACGTCAAAGAAGCTATAATTGAAGAAGCTAAGATTAAAGCTAATGATGAAGCCGACAGAATAGTGCAAGCCGCTAAAGAAAGTATTCATTTTGAAAAAATGGCTGCTATTACCGATTTAAAAAATCAAATTGCTACTTTATCTATTGAGATAGCCAGCGAAATTTTGAAAGAAGAACTTTCAGCTTCAGGTAAACACGATGAAATGGTTAAACAAATGCTGAATAAGGTTAATTTTAATTAACTCCCTTTCGTATTTGTATGTTTTTTAATTTAATATTATAACATTGGAAACTGAAAAATTAATCAAAAGAAACGAGATTGTTATCAAAAACACACAAAGAGTTGATAATCAGAACGCAAGTTAAACATCAGACCTTTAACATAAAAAAATAAATCGTATGAAATACGAAAGAATTTCAATAAGATATGCGAAAGCACTTTATGATTTAGCTTTAGAAATGAACACCGATAAAGCTGTGTTTGATGATATGCTTATTGTTGAAGATATTTGCAGATATAAGGAGTTAACAGTTATTATTAATAGTCCTGTTATTAAAGCTACTAAAAAAATTGCTATTATTAATGCTTTGCTTAAGGATAAAATTAGTGAATTGTCATTAAAATATTTATTGCTTATTATTCGTAAACAACGAGAAAATCTTTTTCAGAATATTGCAATTCAATATATAAGCATTTATAGAGAAAAGAATAATATTAAAGTTGCTAAGTTTGTTAGTGCTGCTCCTATTACTGATGTTTTGAAATCTGAAATTAAGAATACTATACAAACATTATTAAACTGTAAAACTGAGCTTTTTGCCGATGTTAAATCTAGTTTAATTGGTGGTTTTGTTGTTACTGTTGATGGCAAAAGATATGATGCGTCTATTAAAAATAAACTTGATAGACTAACAAAGGAATTTAAAACAAATATTTACGAAAAAGGTTTCTGAAAAATAAAATAAATTTGATATGTCAAAAATAAAACCCGCTGAAGTATCGGCAATTTTGAAGCAGCAATTAGCAGGCTTCGACTACGAAAACGAACTTATTGAAGAAGGTACTGTTTTGCAGGTTGGCGACGGTATAGCTCGTGCTTACGGGCTTATTAACGCTAAAGCTGGCGAAATAGTTGAATTTGTTCAAAGTGGTATCAATGGCATTGTTCTTAATCTGGAAGAAGACAATGTTGGTATTGTTTTGCTTGGTGAATCTAATCGCATTCAAGAAGGTCATTTGGTAAAACGTACAGGACGTATTGCTTCTGTTAATGTAGGTGAAGGTATGCTTGGAAGAGTAATTGATACTCTTGGAAAACCTATTGATGGCAAAGGTCCTATTATAGGCGAAACTTTTGAGATGCCTATTGAACGTAAAGCTCCTGGCGTAATTTTCAGACAGCCTGTTAACGAACCTCTGCAAACTGGTATTAAACCTATTGATGCTATGATTCCTATTGGAAGAGGACAAAGAGAGTTAATAATCGGTGACCGTCAGACTGGTAAATCAGCTATTGCTATTGATGCTATTATAAATCAAAAAGAATTTTACGATAGAGGAGAACCTGTCTATTGTATTTATGTAGCAGTTGGACAAAAAGGCTCTTCTGTTGCCAATATTGTAAAAATACTTGAAGATAAGGGTGCTTTACCATATACTGTTATTGTTACTGCTACCGCATCTGACCCCGCTGCTATGCAGTTTTATGCTCCTTTTACTGGTGCTGCTATTGGTGAGTTTTTTAGAGATACTGGTCGCCCTGCCTTAATTGTTTATGATGACCTATCTAAGCAAGCTGTTGCTTATCGCGAAGTGTCTCTATTGCTCCGTCGCCCACCCGGACGTGAAGCATACCCGGGTGATGTCTTTTATTTGCATTCGAGATTGTTAGAGAGAGCTGCTAAAATTATCAATAACGATAAAATAGCTCATAATATGAACGATTTGCCAGAATCTATAAAACATCTTGTTAAAGGTGGAGGTTCACTTACAGCATTGCCAATTATTGAAACTCAAGCAGGTGACGTATCTGCATATATTCCAACAAACGTAATTTCTATTACCGATGGTCAGATTTTCCTCGAAACTAACCTATTTAATTCTGGTATCAGACCTGCCATTAATGTTGGTATTTCTGTTTCTAGAGTAGGTGGTAATGCTCAGATTAAATCCATGAAAAAAGTGGCTGGCACTTTGAAACTCGACCAAGCGTATTACAGAGAACTTGAAGCCTTTGCTAAATTTGGCTCCGACCTTGATGCTGCTACTGTTGCAGTGCTTGAAAAAGGCAGACGAAATGTTGAAATTTTAAAACAACCTCAGTATTCGCCTATGACTGTCGAAAAGCAAATTGCTATTATATTTTGCAGTACCAAAGGTCTTATTAGAAATATTCCTTTAAAAAGTATTGCCGATTTTCAAGAGGAATTTCTTCACAATCTTGATACCAATCACAAAGATATGATGAACAGAATAAAAGGTGGTATGCTTGATGACAATGACTCAAAAACCTTGGAAAAAGTAGCTCTTGATATTGCTAAGAAATATACAAATTAATTTTTAAAATTATTTTTATAATGGCCAGCCTACAAGAAGTAAGAACTAGAATTGCATCTGTTAACTCAACTAAACAGATTACAAGTGCAATGAAAATGGTATCGGCATCAAAACTTCGAAAAACTCAAAATTCTATTATTAAATTAAAACCTTATGCCCGCAAAATGAATATGATTCTTCAGAATCTATGCAATGCCGGCAATAATAATGTTTCTTTTTTTAATGAAAGAGAAGAAGTAAATAATGTTTTAATAGTTATTGTATCCAGCAACAGAGGCATGTGCGGTACTTTTAATTCTGCAATTATTAAAGCAACGCATAATTTGATTGATGAAAAATTTTTAGAACATCTTAATGCGGGTAAACTTAGCCTTATGTGTATTGGCAAAAAGAATTCTGAATACTTTGCAAAAAGAAAATATAAGATTGATTCCATACATAACGATTTATTTGATAATTTAAACTACGAAAATGCGTCATCTATTGCAAAAACTATTATGGATGATTTCGAAAATAAAAAGTATGATAAAGTAATTGTTGTGTATAATTACTTTAAAAATGCTGCTGTTCAGGTAATTCAAACATCTCAATTCCTTCCATTTATTCCTGATTTTAAAAAAGAAGAGGCAGAAAATAACCACGATTACATTCTTGAGCCTGAAAAACAAATTGTCATTAATGAATTAGTACCGCGAACTCTTAAATTGAAATTTTACGAATATATTTTAAACTCTTATGTATCGGAGCATGGAGCAAGAATGACTGCTATGCATAAAGCAACTGACAATGCAACCGAGTTGCTCAAAGACCTTAAATTGTCTTACAATAAGGTTCGTCAGGCTTCTATAACTGGCGAAATACTTGAAATAGTTGGTGGCGCAGACGCTTTATCATAATTTTTGATATTTATGTAATTTTTTGTATATTTGTAAAACAAATTTTAAAACTAAAAAATCATGATAAATAAAAATGTAGAAAAAGCAATAAACGAGCAAATAATGCACGAAGAACATTCTTCACGAATATACCTAGCTATGGGCTCTTGGTGTTCTGCTAACGGATATCCGGGTGCTGCAAAATTTTTGTTTAGACAAAGCGACGAAGAACGTATTCACCAGCTTAAACTTCTTCATTATCTTAACGACCGTACTGGTTATGCAGTTTTGACAAAGCTGCTCGAACCTGATTCAAAATTTAATTCTTTAAAGGAAGTTTTTGAAAAAGTGCTAGAGCATGAAATCTTTATCACTTCTTCTATCAATAAATTGTACGAAATTGTTTTGAAAGAAAAAGATTATAACACTGCAGCTTTTCTGCAATGGTATATAAACGAACAAGTTGAAGAAGAAAGCAATTCGCGTAATATTCTTGATATGATTAACCTTGTAGGCAAATCAGGAAATTATTTTATGCTTGATAAAGAACTGGCGGCATTGGGTTCTATGCCCATTGAAGAAACCGCTGAATAATATTTAAATTATTTATATATGTAAAAGGGCTGAATATATGTTTAGCCCTTTTTTATTTTCGTGCATTTTTACTTATAATATATACTAATTCTTCGTACCATTTTTCCCCAAATTTTCTTATTAAAGGCTCTTTTAAAAATTCATATAATTTAACTCCTTCATCCTCGCCTTTTTCAATTGCATCACGGCATATATGCCATTGATGATAATTAACTGCTGTAAAATCTTTAAATTTAGTGAGCCTTGCAGGGTATAGATGACAAGAAATGGGCTTTTGAAAATCAATTAGTTTCATTGACCATGCTTTTTCTATTGCACATAGGGCTTTGCCTTCTTCAAAATAAGCAAAAGCACATTCAAGACTGTCGGCAAGTGTCGTAACATATTCATCATTATTAATTTTAACGGCTGTACCATAAAGTTCAACGGCTTTTTTGCCTTGTTCAGTCATAAAAGGCAGAACTTTCGGTAGTATTTGATTTAAAATTGATAATTCTTCAATTTCAAGCGGTGCGCCTGCATCGCCTTGCACACAACAAGCCCCCCGACATTTGTTTATATCGCATATAAAACAATGATCAGCAAAGTCATCCGACACAATAGTATCTTCTATTATAAACATTTAAAATTAATTTGGTGTAAAACTATTAACAATTTTTAAGGCAGTTTCATAAGAATCTTGACTATATGATAGCCAAATATAAAAACTTGTATCTGAATAATCAGGGTCAATTATAAGCAATACAAAAACAGGCCAATTATCAGCAGTTCCATCAGCTTTCATCCCCCAATAACTATTAAGATTATCTAAGTAAGTTAGCCCTTTATCTGTTAAGATAAGTGCAGAACTGCTTGCCCAATTCAATAATGCTTCTTCCATTTCTTCATAACTAAGGTTTTCGTTTAATCGCGGATAAATTGATAAGTGCATATTGTCGTTACCCGCCGAAAAAATATCACCTTGACTCTTTTTAACGCTAAAACTTGCAGGAATTTCAAATTTCATATTATACGAATCCCATGTATATTCATGCATTTCCTGACTAATAAGAACACCTGATATATATATTAATAATATATATGTTATTAATATTTTTTTTATTATTAATCTATTTATCATGAATATATATTTTTTCATATTAATTTATCAAAAGTATAATAAAAATTTACATATTTTGAATTAAAATAAATATACACTAAATATATATATTTATAGAGAGTTTTTTAAAAAAACATTTAGAAATCTATATTAATATTACTTAAAAAAAACCGAAGCATCCATAATTTTTTCCGCTCAAAAGTGCTGTAACATCATCTTTATCAAAATGTTCAGGGTCGAAATCTTCGCCAAGCCATTCAATATAATCTTCGTATTCTTCGTGAGAAGGGTCTTCAATAATTTCGAGCATATCGGCATAGCCCCAAACACCGCCGCAATCTTCGGGTGGGCAATTCATTTTGCCTGCCAAACAAATTGGGAGTTTCATTTTAGCATCAGGTGGAAGTATTTTTTCTAATATTATATTATGATGCCATGAATCGCCAAAGTCGTACTCATATACAATTTTGTCTTTTTCATATTTCAATAAGTCTGATACTTTCATTTTTTTATAATCAACATTATTCATATCATCCCACCATTCATCATCTTTCATCCTGACGGAATAATAAGTTTTATTTTTTATAAACTGATGCAGATGTGAGTTTGTCCAACCCATTGCTGATTGAATTACACTATGAAAGTCAGATAATAATAAATCAGAATTAATTAATAAACGTCTCCAAATTTTAGGTTTAAAACCTTGTAATTCAATTTTAACCTGGAATATTTGTTTTGCCATAATGTTTTTTTTTTCAAATATATATATAAATTTTTTTCAAATAATAAAAATAATAAAAATTTTTTAGATAATATTATTGATATTTTGTTTAATCGATATTTATACAGTATTTATATTAATAAATCATTTATTTATTTGAGGTTTAATCCAGTATAAATTTATTTTATATTTCCATACGTGAAAGCTAACCGAAGAATCGGCTAATTTATCAAGAAAAACATCTTGTTTAATAAAGACGCTATCGCTGTCAGCTTCGTCATGCTCGGTAGCAACAATAAGAGGTTTAAAATGTTCAATAGGGTTATGAAAGTTAAGATAATTTCTTT
>CAZDEU010000005.1:36219-49563 GCA_964504265.1 uncultured Bacteroidales bacterium | reverse complement strand
GTGTTCGCGGTCTCCAATTGATTATGTTGATAACAGTGATGAAATTAAAATTAGCAATCAAGATGCGTTTAATGTAGATATTAGAAGTGGATTTTTTGAATTGCTAACAACATATTTAAATAATAATTTACAAATATTATTTCCAAAAAAGAATGATTTTATAGTTGCTAATGCTATAATGGAAATTATTAATAAACGAGATAAACTTAATAATTTCAATAAGAAAGCAATTTATATAATGATTAAAGAAATGACTAATACAAATAGTCAGCATATTACAAAAATTACAAATAAATGTAAACAATTACGTAAAAACATGTACGAAGATTACTTGAAATTTGGCACAATTGATTTCAATAAAATATATTTAGATAATAAATTTGAATCTTAAATATATATTAATATGAATGATGATAATTTAACGTTTGGGCAAATAATATTTGATAGTAAATCATTTGGTGATATATTACGTGACGTGTATTATAATCATGATAAGCGTAATAAACAAATTAATGACTTAATTGATACATTAAAATTAACAATAAAAACATCAAGTGATGCTGCATTATTAACACCATTTATTAAAGAATATTTAGATATTGCTGTAAAAAATGATGACAATGTAGTTAAATTATCATCAATAATTCAACGTGCATTAGTAAAATCAAATACAACTTCTGATGATTTTGGTTCTTTATTTAATGAAAAAGAAATGAAAGAATTAACTTCAAATATGTCGTCAAATGATAAATCCGATTTAATCGGTGTTGTTGATACACATACAAAAATTAATAAAAAAATAAAAAAATTATCTGCAGTACATGATAGTGCTGCAGATTTAATTGCAGAACTTGAACTAGATAAATGAGACCAAATGTTTTAACTAGTATTAAAAAAAATATTTCATCACGCCAGATGCCACAAAATATAGCACCTGGCGCTGTTATTATGCAGTCTGCAGAAGTATTTGATATTATATTAGATGACACACATATTGATTACATTGATGAATCTTCAATTGGTATAATTAAATTTAAATTTATATCATCAAATAATATATCACTTGAATCTAGCTTAAATTCTGCTAAGCCGTATGATCCAAATGATATTAAATACCCATTGAAACATGAAATTGTATTAATAATATCAGCACCAGCTGCATCTGCAGGAGTTCAAAATGATGCTAGATGTTTTTATTATATGAATCCAATTGGCATTTGGGGATTAATTAATCATAATGCATTACCATATGCTAGTACATTGCCACAATCAAAATTAATTAAATTTGGAAAATATTTTAAAGAATCACCGGAATTTGCTAAACTTGAACCACAAGAGGGAGATAAAATAATTTCAGGTAGATTTGGCAATTATATTAGATTAACAAGTACACAAACAAATTCAAATAAACCTTGGAATATTGGGGCTAATAATTCACCTATTATAATTCTTTCATGTGATAATACTACTAGTAATAAAAAAGTTGAAGATATAAATAGTGATGCATCATCAATATATATTTCACAAGATGCTAAATTAGGATTAAAATCAAGTTTTACAAATTATAAATCTTACACAAAAGCACCTGACTTAGATTATAAAGGAGCACAAATTATTTTAAATTCTGATAGAATACATTTAAATAGTAAAAAAGATCATATATTATTAACCAGCGAAAAAACTGTTAGTATAGCAGGTAAAAATGAAGTCCATATTGATTCAGGCGGAAATATTATAATTGGTGATACATCAAAAGCTTTTGCTATTCCTCTTGGTGACCCAACAAATACATTACTTACTAATTTGTCAACTGCAATACAAGCATTGGCAACAGTTGCTGATACATTACTTAGTGGTGCTGCAACAACAGCAGTTACACCATTTTTAACACAAATAAATCAAACTCTTTCCTCAAAACAAAATCTAAGTACCCAAGTTTATTCATCATAGTTCAGATTTTTTTCAGTTCTAGATATTTATGTAATATAAACATCAAAGTTAATTATCATGAAAAAATCTGAATTAGTTACATTAATTAAAGAACTAACTCGCCCAATCATTAAAGAAGAGTTGAATAAACTTTTATTAGAAACCGTGTTATCTAATAAACAAACTTCTATTAACAAGTCGGAACAGCAAAAAAAATCATTAAATACTATTACTGAAATTAAAAAACAACCTGCAAAACAGTTTGCTAAAAACCCATTAATTAATAGTATATTAAATGATACTGCTACTAGTTTAACAACTCAAAAACCACAATCTACAACAAATTTAAGACAAAAATATTCATCATTAATGACTGAAAGTGATAATTCACTAGTAATACCTGAAATGGACGTTGATGTAGAAAATTTACCGGAGCATATAACTGATGCATTAACCCGTGATTATTCTGAAATAGTAAAAAGGTTTGATAAAAAATGAGTATTGAAAAAATAATTCATCCATATGATTTAGATTCAAATTTAGCAATTGGTATTAATTTACCAATGAATTCAACTAAAAATTCTTTTTTTGATTTAAATTATTACACATCAGATCAAATAAAAGCTAATTTGATAAATTTTTTATTAACATCGCCTGGCGAAAGACTAATGATGCCAGATTATGGATGCGGTTATACATCATTTTTGTTTGAAAATTTAGATAATATTAATGAGATTATTGAATTAACAAAAAATAAAGTAGGTCAATGGTTGCCATATATAATTATAGATGATATAGTTATAAATGATTCAAAAGATAATCAACTTAATATAAAAGTAAGTTATTCAACAAATATTGATCCTGATGTAAAATATTTAACTTTAGACATTAATAAATAAGATGAGTAAAACAATATCGTATTTAAATAAAGATTTTGCATCATTTAAGCAAAATTTAATTAATTTTGCAAAAACATACTACAAACAAACATTAAATGATTTTGACGAATCAGACCCAGCAATGATGTTTATAGAAATGAGTTCATATGTTGGTGATGTATTATCATATTATGTAGATTCACAACTTAAAGAAATGTTATTGTTATATGCAAGTGAACGTTCAAGTGTTGTAGAATTAGCGCAAGCATTGGGGTATAAACCAAAACCAACTGTTCCTGCTATTACAAAGGTTGATATATATCATGTTGTACCTTCAATTGGAAGTGGTATCAATAATGCACCAGATTTACGTTATGGATTAATTATTAAACCAGGATTACAATTAGGTGTAGAAGGCAATAGTTCATTATTATTTAGATCAAAAGATGAAGTAAATTTTCAAGTTTCAAGTTCATATGATCCAATTGAAATAAGCATATACTCTATTCAATCAAATGAACCAAATTATTATTTATTAAAAAAATCAGTAACTGTAGAATCGGGTACACAAAAATCTGTTGACTTTACATTTACAACACCTGAAAGATATAAAAAAATAACGTTATCAGATACAAATATTATTTCAATTGATAAAGTTATTGATTCTGCTGGAAATATTTGGTATGAAGTACCATATTTAAGCCAAGATACAATATTTGCAGAACATCAATATATTGCAAATCAACCATATTTATTAAAACTACAAAAAGTTTCTAAAAGATTTATTACACGCTATAATTCTGATAATACATTATCAATTCAATTTGGTTCTGGAGTTGTCAGTAATAACGATGAAGAAATAACTCCAAATCCTGATAACATTGGATTAATGACACCCGGCGGGATTACAAAGTTGAATGATTCATGGGATATGGCTAATTTCATGTTTACTGATGCATATGGTGAATCACCTTCAAATACAACATTAACAATTACATATACAATTGGTGGTGGTATTAAATCAAATGCATTATCAAATACAATTAATTCAATTAGAAACATTGAGTATTCAAATGATTTAACAAGTTTAGACCAAAATGTATTTAATTTAGTTAAAAATTCTATTGCAGTAGCAAATCCGTTGGCAGCAACTGGTGGAAGAGATTTTGAATCAATTGATGAAATTAGACATAATGCTTTAGCTTATTTTGCTGCACAAGATAGAGTTGTAACAAAAGATGATTTTTTATTAAGAACATTAGCAATGCCAGCTAAATATGGAAGTATTTCAAAATCATATGTTGAACAATCAAAAGATTCATTAGTATTAAATTTGTATACACTATCATATGATGCAAATAAGAAATTAACAAGAACAAATGAAATTGTAAAACGTAATTTATCTGTATATTTAGATAGATATAGAATGCTTACAGATACAATTGTATTGCGAGATGCATATATAGTAAATTTTGGTATTTCATATGATCTCTATGTTTCACCTGGATTTAATGCAAATGAGGTAATGCTAAATTCAATTAATGAATTAAAAAAATATTTTGATATTGATAAATGGCAAATTAATCAACCAATTATAATATCAGAAATTTATAAATTATTAGCTGTAATTAGCGGGGTGCAAAATATTACAAATATTCAATTTAATAATTTATTTGATATATATAGTGGTTATTCACCAACTGTATATGATTTAAATTCAGCAACAAAAGATAATATTATTTATCCATCAATGGATCCATGCATATTTGAAATAAAATATCCGGATATTGATATAAAATGTAGAATAAAATGATATATTCATTATACCCCCTAAAAGATGCAACAATTTATGAATATTATGATTCTATTAATACTGGATTAGATTCAATATTAGAAGTTTCAAAAGATTTAGATAATTCATGTGTTAGTAGAGCTTTATTGCAATTTAATTTAACATATCAATCAGCATCTGCATATTACTTAAGATTACAACAATCTAGTATTATTGAATCACCAATTTCATATTCAATTGCAATTCATCCTGTAAGTTGTTCGTGGGATATGGGAACTGGTAAATATAATGAATTATCAGCAGCGACTGCAAGTGTAAGTTGGGAATATAGCGGAGTTAATGCATGGCAAACAGGTTCATACCAATCAAATTATACTGGGTCTTATAAGACAAATGCTGGTGGAGGAGTTTGGAATTATCAAATTGTTGCAACACAATCATTTAATTATGATCAAGGTGACATATACACAAATGTTTCAAATATTGTTGATTATTGGGTATCAAGTTCAAATAATGGTTTGATTATAAAGTTTCCTGATAATTTTGAATATCTAGATAACGATTTAAATACATCGTTGAAATTTTATGCAAAAGAATCGCATACAATATTTAAACCACGATTAGATGTATGTTGGGATGATTCAATATTTCAAACTGGTTCATTAACTCAATTAATATCTGGGTCTGTTGCTATTAATGATATTAATATTTATGTACCAAATTTAAAAGAAACTTATATTTATGGTTCTATTAATAAATTACAAATATTAGGTAGAGAAAAATATGGTGTAAGAACATTTGTAACAGCATCTAATTACAATACAGTTAAATATTTACCAAGTAATTTGCTATATTCAATAATAGATGAATCAGCAAATTTTACTGTAATTCCATTTAGTTCATTATATACAAAAGTATCGTGCGATACATCAGGCAACTATATTAATTTATATACAGCAAATTTAATTCCAAATAGATTATATAAAATAATTTTTGCTATTGATGATAATTATTTTGACAATAATTTTTTATTTTCTGTAAATGGCTAAAACAAAAATTATAAGACAACATCTCATATATGATAAATGGGAACATATACAAGAAAATGGATGGTCGCCAGGTATTGCTGATTTACCATATACTGAAACTACAACATTTGATACAATTCAACGAGATCAATTTAATGCATTACAAATATATGATAGTGTAACAACCCCAAAAATAGAATATACATTTAGTCCAATTGTAACTGATATTCAAAGAAGCCCAATTCCAGGATTTTCATATTTTAAAATAATAGATGCAGATGAATTAATTCCATATACAACATATGCATTACAAAAAATAGCATTTAATGCAATATATGATAATATTAAAGATCAAATAATTATTAATATTACAGCCGGTGAATTACCGCATTATATACAAGTTGTTGATAAAAATTTAATTAACAATAATATACAAAATTTTGAAACAAATGAATCTACTTTAATAATTAAATACCCAAGAAAAAGTAATTATCAAATAATTGTTAAAGATGAAAATGGTAATGCAAAATTAACTAGCTTAATAGTTCCAGCAGATAACGAAATAGAAGAGACAAATCAAAATGATTTATAATCGATACATAGATAATGTAATAAATACAATTGTTGAAAGCTATTACGGTGGGTATTCATTACCTGTTAATACATCATTAATTACAAATTCTGATGACTATTTGAGAATTGATATATTATCATCAGATGTTAAATTGATATATTTAGACAAAAAAGTTTCAACTGATTATTATACGCAAAATTATGATGGTTCTATAAAATTTGATGCAAATTCATATTTACGTAATGTTGCTAAATTAAAATCTGGTAGATTTACATATAAATTATTATTATACAAATCATTAATAAGTAGCACTGAGTTAGTGCCATTTACAATTAAACAAATATCACCAAATCGTACTGAAGTAATGATTGAGTCAACTGATGAATTATCATTAAATTTATTTCACAGTGCAGATTCTATATATACTTTACGTGAGGGAGATAATCAACTTTATTATAAATTAGTTCAAAAATTAATAATTAATGATATTAAAGATGCTAATGAATATAGAATAGCAAATTCAGCAATTACATATGAAAATTTTAAACATAAATTACTTTTAAAATTATCCGCACCTTTAAGCAAGCATGTTACAGTCGGTATGAAAATTGATATTATTTTATTACTAGGATATCAAATTACAGAGCCGGTTGTCATATATGCACCAAAAAAATCATTTGAAATTAGTGAATTATCACCTGCAAATTATACATTAAATTTAAAAACAAATAATAAAGATTCTGGTTATAAAAATTATAATTCATTAATTTCATCAGATTCTACATTCGTTAATGATCTTATCAATGAATACACATATAGTAGTGCTGTTTTAAATGTTGATTATTCTGATTTTAATAATTTTGTTTTATATAGTAATGCTGCAGCAAGAGTAGATAATTTTAAATATAAACTTGAACAATTAGAATTATATAGTTCATCATTAGCTACAATACAATCAAACATTACAACCCCAGCATCGTCATCAACTTATTTTACAAATAATGTTTTGCAATATAATACTAAAATTAATGAAATATTAACTGGGTTTGATCAATATGAAAAATATTTGTATTATAATTCATCATCATATGCATGGCCTAAATTAACATCAGTTAAACCATATTTAAATTGCCCGACAACAAATACAACAGCAATTAATTGGTATAATGCATTAAAAATAAGTGCATCATTATATGATAGTAATAATCAATCAGCACTTGCAAACAGTTTGCCAATGCATATTGCTGAAAATGATTTTAATTCTAATTATATTACATTTGTTAATCTTATAGGTCATCAAATGGATGAAATTTGGTTGTATATAAAACAGTTAACAGATTTAAGAAATAGAGATGAATCAATTAGCAATGGCATTACAAAATCATTAATATTTAATGTTTTGCAATCATACGGCTGGGATGGTATAGATAATGATCAATTTGATGATTTATGGTACAGTGCATTTGGAACAGATAAAAATTATAATACTGTATTAACTGGTTCATTAGCAACACAAAATTGGATTAGTGTATCATCTGGATCATTAACAGGAAAAGATATTTCAACAGAAATTTGGAAAAGAATTTTAAATAATTTACCATATTTAAATAAATCGAAAGGTACAAAAGAAGGAATTCGTGCATTGATTAATTGTTATGGAATTCCATCAACAGAACTACAAATTAGAGAATTTGGAGGAATAGACCCAACAATAAATACTTCAGAATATGCATATAATAAATTTAATTATGCATTAACAATAAGTTCTGGAAGTTATATAAATATTCCAAATATTATAAGTGGATCGCAATATCCATCGTCATCAATTGAATTTAGATTTAAACCATATAATTCAAATGCAACCTTATTATATGCAACATCAACAAATATATCATCATCATTTTATATTAATGTCGATGCAACTGGAAGTTTAATTTTAAATAAAAATAATACAAACTATAAATTATTTAATACTAATGTAGTTGATAATAATTGGTGGCATTTAACGTTAAATAGCACGGGCACTGGTAGTAATATTATTTCATCAACATTATCATCAAAAGTTAATGATGTATGTACATTATATACATCTTCTATTACAGCAATTGGTACTGCACCATTATTTAATCAAGATATAACTTCATTTAAGTTAGGTTATACAATATCATGTAGTTTACAAGATTTTAGGGAATGGTCAAATACTTTAGATCAACAAATAATAAAAACACATTGCTTAGCGCCAACGTCATATGCTGGAAATAATATATCATCAAGTTATTCAGATTTATTATATAGATTACCGTTGGGAGCTGATTTAAATAAATACAATCATACATTAACAGCATCATTGAGTTCAATACATCCAAATCAAAATATTATTAATCCAACTGCATCACTTGTAAATGTCGGTGATAATCAATATATTGGCATTGAAGAAGTTAATTATTTATATTGGCCAGATACAGGAAATAATAGACTTATTTCAAATAATGTAAGATTAGCGCAATCATTAACAAATGATTTACAATTAAATAATATTTCAACAGTAATGACATCATCATTGAATGAATATGGTGCTTCAAGTAATAAAATTGGCATATATTTTTCACCTACTGCTGAGGTTGATCAAAATATTGTTGAATCATTGGGTACATTTAAAATTGATGATTATATTGGTGATTGGAAATATGAATATAGTTCTTCATATAATTTAGAATCATTACAAAATGTATATTATGCACAATTATCTGGTAGTTATAATTTAACTGCATATACAAGATTAATAAAATATTTTAATAAACAATTATTTGATCAATTTAAATTATTAGTACCAGCAAGATCAAATTTAATATCAGGTTTAACGATTGAACCATCATTATTATCTAGAGCAAAGGTTTTTGCACATTCAAAACCAATATTTGATGCTGCTAATTATGATGCTAACTTAACTGTTATAACCGGATCATTTTTTGAAGGAAGTTTAATTGATTCATATGATGCAACAATATCATGTAGTAATGGAGATTCAGCACCACTATCAACTACTGGAATTGCATTTATAAATGGTGTAGAATATTTGTATACTAAATTAAATGATAATTTTATGCCATATTATGAAAGTGCAGGAAGCATTGATGCTGACAGCTTGCCAATTGCAACACAAAATTTATTATATAATGGTTGTAAAATAAGTAGTAATAATTATAATGAAGCTTCATTAGATACATATGATGGCAAACCTGTAATTGAATTAACAATTTCAACAAGAAGAATAATGACAACAAGAATTCCGGATTCACAAGGTAATTTCACTGTATTGTCATCTTAAAAATATTAGCCATTTTTAATGAAAATTTTTAAATTTGACTATTTATACATGCTATAAAAATAAATTAGAATACACATGGGATATTTAAATAATCAAACAATTACTGTAGATGCTATATTAACAACTCGTGGCAGAGAATTATTAGCAAAAGGAAGTGATAATTTCAAAATTACACAATTTGCGTTATCGGATGATGAAGTTGATTATAGATTATGGAATCCGAATCATACACTTGGTAGTGATTATTATGATGAAGTCATAACAAATATGCCAATTCTAGAAGCTGTTCCTGATGAATTTCATACCATGAAATTTAAATTAATGACTTCAGAAAAAGATGTTACTGTTGTACCTATTCTATATGTAGGTTATAATAATATTACATTATACGAAAATCAATCTCAAATAATAACTCCGCAAATTATTAACGTTGTAGGTGCTAATGCATCGCTTGGATATACAGCAACTGTAAAACCTGTTGACGTTGTAAATTTAAATGTTGTAAGCCCAATTATTAATAAAACTCCTGCATCAACTGGTGTCTACGGCAGTTATGCATACAATAACAGTTCAAAATTATACACACCTGTTACATATTTTTCATCAAAGGGATATTCATTTGAGATAGTAGCAAAACCATTGCCAACGGGTATTACAACAAAAACATGCACAGTAACAATTGCTGGTAATGAAAGTGGTGGTCAAGTTAGCATTAACGTAACTGTTATTAAAATATAATTAAAAATATGAATAACGTATATACAAGATTTGAACAAGCAGATATTATATCAGGTGTAAAATCTACTAAAACTGATATTATTTGGTCAAATGGTTCTGGCAGTTTAACTGCCTTTTACACATCATCAGTGCAATCTGCATCAAATGGAAATTATTATTATAATGTATATGCTAGCAATCCACAAACAGATACTAGTGCTGTTGCTAATTTTGCTATAGCATATGCTCATTATGCAGGTAGTGGTTCACAAGTTGTAAATTCAGCAGGTGGTGATAATTCATTAACACCTTCTAAAGCAATATATTCACAATATCAAAATTTTTTATTACCATCATCACAAACAATATTTAGATTAAATAGTGTTGCAATGAATCAATTTGTTGCAATTAATTTTAATAGATCACGCTTTAAAGAATCATTAGACCCAGGTAATATTGAAATATCTTTAAGAAATTCTGCTGGTTCTGCAACATATAAATTAATAGATGATAGTACAGTATCAGCTGGATTAACTGATGTAGGCGGAACATATTACAATATTGTGTCTGGTTCATTAACAAATGGTGTATATAATACATCATCACCAACATATATTGGATTAGTATATCCAAAATACGGTGTTGTATTATTAGACGCAGATAAATTAGCTAGTTCTTTTAGTATAACCATTACATCAGCTTCAAATGCTGGTGGTAGTAATCATCAAACTGTTCTAGGAAGTATTTCTGCAGCTGCAGCTGCAGATGCAACAAATGATGGATTTAAAGTCAGAAATTCTGAAACAGTTCAATCATCTTATTATTTTGTAAGAGTTAAAAACGGTGATTATAATTTTAGTACAAACCCATCATTTTATAGTGGTTCTGCCGGGCAATTACGGTTTACTGAAATGTTATATGACCCACAAACTTTTATTACTGCAATTGGATTATATAATGATGACAATGAACTTTTAGCAGTAGCAAAGGTTAGTAAAGCCGTTAAAAAGAATTTTAATAGAGAAGCTTTATTTAGAGTAATGTTGCAATTTTAAATTTTTAACATGCATGTATACAAGCAATTTGAAAAAGATAATATTTCAATATCTAGTTTTAAAGCTTACAAATCAATATATGTAACTTCACAATCGGTTAATGATGCTGAATCAACTTGTATATATCAAGCAAGTTATAAACCAGCAAATACTGAAATAAATCAATTATTACCTTCAACATATAATACATATCAATTTTTAGCGTATAATTCATTATATAATAAATACTATAAAGATCATTTACGTAACCCAGATCCATTGGTACACTATGATCAGGTCCGTTATTTACCATTAACTGCAACAATTTTTTCAATTCCTCAAAATATTTTTGGTGAACAAATTAAACCAGGATCAGTTGCTATGACTGTTAATGGATTAAATTTAATTGATGATAAAATTGGTAATTTAATATGCACTAATTATATTACAGCATCAATGTATGAAGAATTTAACCAAAAATTAATTGGGAGATGGGCATTTAATGATTCATATATACAACAAATTAATACTATTTTTGATTATACACCATTTAATAATGATGGATTATCTTATAATGTAACATATTCTTCAAGTGTTTTTAATACCGGCAGTGATGTAAGTGTATGTTTAACTTCTGCATCACGTATTGAAATACCCCATGTAAATCATTATAACTTTAATGATTATACTTTAAGTTTTAATATACAAGTTACAGATAATGCAACTACTAAATTAAATATTATTCGTAAAGGTGATACAACATTATTTCCATTTAATGTATATATTAGTGGTAGCAATTTATTTGCTGAGCAATCAAATGGGAAAGAAACTTCAATAGTATCTAGTTCATATGCAACTGGTAGTTTATATAATTTTACATTAGTTAGAAATTCTGCTTCTTTAGCATTATATTCAAATGGTGTGTTGTCTTCATATGCAGATTGCAATATTAATGAAACATTTAATTCACAATCAATATTTATTGGTGCGAATAGTGCATCAAATGGATTTACAGGATATTTAAATGATGTAAATTTATATAATTCAGCATTTACTTCAGATCAATGTGCTTTGTATAGTGGGCAAATTTATCCATCACAATCATATTATATTAATGTTGGTAATGTCATGTATACTGAAGGTATTATTGCAATTACATCACCATTTACTCCATTTAATAATCTTATTTATGATACAAGTAGTTTTTCATTGCAATGTAATGGCACGAAAACAATATATGAACATGAATATGTTTGCACTGTAAAATCAAATGAATTAACATTATCTACAAATCCATCAACATATAATTCATCATATAATTATTTGTCATTTGTAACTCATTCAGATTTTTCACCATTAGTAACTGCAATTGGATTATATGATGACAATTATGATTTAGTTGCAATTGCTAAATTATCTAAAGCAGTTAAAATGCCAAAAAGCTATGATATTAATTTTATCGTGCGATTTGATTTATAGTTATTGAATTTCATTTTTTGTCATACTTATATGAAACTATTTATATGCCAGAAATTAAGAAAAAACGCATGAGTACAGCTGCATGCAAAGCTAAGGGTCGTAGACTACAACAAGAAACAAGAGATTCAATATTAAGTACATTTGCTGATTTATTAGTTGAAGATGATGTTAGATCAACTTCAATGGGATCATCTGGTGAAGATGTTCAATTATCACCAAGAGCAAGAGAAGTATTTCCATTTAGTGTTGAATGTAAAAATACAGAAAAAATAAATATTTGGTCAGCAATTGAACAAGCTAGTATTAATGCACAAAAGAAAAAATCAGATTATTTAGTTGTATTTAGGCGTAATCGTATGAAAGCACAAGTTGTCCTTGAATTTGATGTATTAATGAAGTTATTGAAAGAGTTATATGGTGCAAGAAAAACTAATAATCTTAACTGAAAAAGTATTAAAATCACAATCATTCAGAAAAAGTTCTGGCAACTACGCATTTTTCAGTCCATTTAAATCACATATAAAACCTAAATTAGAAATTCAATTTGATAGTACCTTAGGTACTTTTCAAAAGTGGCATTGTTGG
>CAZDEU010000005.1:0-36209 GCA_964504265.1 uncultured Bacteroidales bacterium | reverse complement strand
AGCAAGAGAAGTATTTCCATTTAGCGTTGAATGTAAAAATACTGAAAAAATAAATATTTGGGGTGCAATTGAACAAGCAAGTATTAATGCTCAAAAGAAAAAATCTGATTATCTCGTTGTTTTTAGACGCAATCATATGAAAGCGCAAGTTGTAATAGAATTTGATGTACTAATAAAGCTACTAAAAGAAAACTATGAGTTCAGAAAACGCGATACACAAGCTAAAAGCCTTAATTGAAAAAGTTTTAAAATCCCAGTCATTCAAGCGTAGTTCAGGTAATTACGCTTTTTTTAGTCCCTTTAAATCTCATTATAAACCAAAGTTAGAAATTCAACTTGATACTAATAATACTACATTTCAGAAATGGCATTGTTGGATATCAAATCAAAAAGGTGGGTCAATAAAATCATTATTTAAGAAATTAAATGTTGATCAACATTATATTGATGATTTAAATAAAATTCTTAATGAATTAGGTGTTACAAGCAAGACGCACGATAAAATTCGCGATTTGCAAATCACAAATCTAGGAGTATCGCAACTTTTAGAATTACCTAAAAACTTTATTCCATTATCTGAAAAAAATGAAAAATCACCTGATTATAAAAATGCAATTAAATACCTTAAAACACGTAATATTGATATTAATGATATTATAAGATATAATATTGGTTATTGTGATACAGGTGAATATGCAGGTAGAATTATAATTCCAAGTTATGATGAAAATTATAATTTAAACTTTTTTGTTGCACGTGGTATTTATGAACAAGATTTATCTTACAAGAATCCTAAATGGTCAAAAGATATTATTGGGTTTGAAAATCAAATAGATTGGCAATACCCAATTATATTATGTGAAGGTGCATTTGATGCTATAGCAATTAAAAATAATGCAATTCCATTATTTGGTAAATCAGTACAACAAAATTTAAAAACAAAAATATTAAATTCAAATATTAAAAATATTTATTTAAGTCTAGATAATGATGCAATTGAAGATGCTGCAATTATTGCTGAAGAATTTTTAAAATATAATATAAATGTTTATTTAGTTGAATTAAATGACAAAGACCCAAACAAATTAGGTTATGCAAATATGATGCAATTATTAAATAATAGCAATTTATGCACATTTTCAACAATAATGAAAATTAAACTAAAAATGTAATGAAAACAAAAAAAGTTGTAGAAAAGCCTGTTATATGGCGTTATCTTAGTGATTATAAAATTTATACTGAAAATAAGAAACTTGCAGACAAAATAGCAAAAAAATTAAAAAAAGAAGCTTCGTGTTTATACCACAAAGATGGTAAATTATTTGCATGGGATTTCGTTGTACCTTATACAGAAATAGCAAGTATCAAAAAAATAAAAGCATAAATGGTAAATATTGAATTTTCTATTCAAAATGATATACAAAAAATATATCATATTTCAGACATACATATCCGCAATCTAAAACGTCACACTGAATATAAAGAAGTTTTTAATAAATTTTACGCAGAAGTTAAAAAAGATACAAAAGATGCTATTTGTGTAGTAGCTGGTGATATTGCTCATTCAAAGACAGAAATGTCGCCTGAATTAATACATGTCATGGCAACTTTCTTAAAAAATATTTCTGAAATAGTTCCTACAATTATTTTTGCAGGTAATCATGATTGTAATGTTACAAACTTAGAAAGACTTGATGTTATAGAACCAATTGTATCTGCTATAAATTCTAAAAATCTTGTGTATTTTAAATATAGTGATTTATATAAAGTTAATAATTTATGTTTTTCATTATATTCAATTATTGATGATAAATCAAAATATATTAAAGCAAGTAAAATACCAAATAATTTAACTAAAATTGCTTTATATCATGGTATTGTGGGATCAATTAAAATTGACGGAACTACACTTAAAAGTGATAATATGACTATTGCTGATTTTATTGGATATGATATTGTATTATTAGGTGATATTCATACATCGCAAACATTACAAGAATATAAAATTGAAGAAATTGAAGTTGATGAAAACGAAGTTGAAGAATATTTAAGTAACGGATGGGAACTAAAATTAAATTAAAGCGTACATTACCAGCAATAAAGTATGGCGGATCATGCATCCAACAGAATTATTCTGAAAAATTAAATGGTCATGGATTTTTAAAATGGAATGTTCAAAATAAAAATGCTGAATTAATTGAATTAAAAAATAATTATGGATTTATTACACTTAGCATTACTGATAAAGATTACATACCAGTTTTAAAAAATATTCCAAAACATCCGAGAATTAAAATTCAGGTTGATCATTTACTGTTGCCACATATAAAAGAAATAACAAAAAATGTTAAAAAATTATATAATGTAAATGATATTGTAATATCAGTTGTTAATTCAAATACTAATCAATCATTATTTACTGATAATAATTCAATTGGTAACATAAGTAATATCAATTACCAAAACTCTTTATTAAAAGACTATATAGAACTCACAACGGATATTACAAGCGAAATTATGCAGTTAGTATTGCAAATAAATGAAAATTTAAATGCTACTTTAAAAACATCTGAATATAATTTAGGTGGTTCCATAAAATTTAAAAAACTTGAATTTTCAAATCTATTTTCATATACAGAAAACAATGTTATTAATTTTGATACGTTAAATGGTGTAATTGGATTATTTGCACCAAATGCACATGGTAAATCAAGTTTAATAGAAATAATATTATTTTTGTTGCATGATTCTACACCAAGAGTTTCAAAAACATTAGATATTTTAAACATTAATAAAAAAGAGTTCTATGCAAAATTAACTCTTGAAATTAACGGATTAACGTATGTAATTGAAAAATATGGCAAAAAAAGGTTCTTTTCAGGTAAAGATTTATTACCAGTTACTTGCAATTTTTGGGTTGAAACATCTGATGGTGATGTAAAGATGCTAAATGGTGAAGATAGACGTTATACAGTTAATACTATTGAATCATATGTTGGTAGTTTATTAGATTCAACATTAACATCATTTTCAATACAAAATGATAATACTGGATTAATTAATGCTACTAATGCTGAAAGAAAGAATTTATTATCTTCATTTTTAGGACTAGATATATTTAATAAACTTTATGTAATTGCAACACAAGAAGCTAAAAATATTGAAACTTTATTACAATATCATAACAATGTTGATTATGATGATTCAATAAAAAACGAAATAAAAACACAAAGAGAAAATAAAAGACTTTATAAAGAAATAGAACAAAATATGAAGCAAAACAATACTAAAATTGCTTCATTACGTAAATCAATAACTAATTTAAATATTAAAATAATTAATAATATTGATTCATCACTTAATTTACAAGAATTAGAATCTAATAAAATAAATTTAGATAATGAAATTAAAAACATTAATGATAATATTGCATTAAATGAAACAAATATTTTAAATATTAAAAAGTTAATAAAAGATGCAACAGAAGCTATAAATTTATATGATATTAATGTATTAACTCAAAAAAATAAAGATTATAAATTATTATTATCAAATAAGCTTAGTTTGCAACATACAATAGATAAATTAAATATTAATATATCAAATCAACTTGATAAATTAAATAAATTAAAAGATCTTGCATATGATAAAGAATGTAAATTTTGTATGGATAATATATTTGTTAAAGATGCAATATTAACAAAAGAAACATATGAATCTTCATTAGCAACACAAACTAAGTTAAATGCAGATATAAATGATATAAATACAAAAATTGATGAATTAAAAAAATATGAATTGCAGTTAACTGCATATAATGAATTAAATATTAAATTATCAACATATAATAAAGAACTATTTCAATATTCAAATATTGATTTAAGATACAAAAATAAATTAATACTTGAAACAAATAAATTAAATGATATAATTAAAAAAATACAAACATATCATTCAAACATTTCAGCAATTGCATCTAATAAATTAATTCAATCTGAAATAGATAACTTAATAAAACAGTTGGAAATTCTTGAACAGAATAATATTGATTACAATAAAATGCTAATGCAATATAACACTGCAATAGAATTATCAACTGCAAAATATTATGAATTGATTGATAAAAAAGCTGAATATAATACATTATTTTTAAAAGATAAAGCATATTCATATTATATTAATGCAATAAATAAAAATGGAATTCAATTTAATTTAATTAAACGTGTAATTCCAATATTTGAAATTGAAATTAATAATGTATTATCACAATTGGTTGATTTTAATATTAATGTTATTGTAGATGAAAAGTATATTGATTTTCAAATTAAATATTCAGATAAATGTTGGCCACTTGAATTAGCAAGTGGGATGGAAAAATTTATATCATCCATTGCTATTAGAAATGCATTAATGATGATATCTACAAAACCAAAACCAAATTATTTTATTATTGATGAAGGATTTTCTAATTTAGACGCAACAAATTTAGCTCAACTATATTTATTATTTAATTACTTGCGTAATCAATACGATTTAATTCTAATTATATCACATAATGATACAATTAAAGATTTTGTAGATGATTTAATATTTATAAATAAGAATAATGATGGTAGTTTTATAAAATTTTGATACATATTTATGTCAATGAATCAATCAATTAGCTAAATTGTGGCAATAGAATCTATTAAAAAATCATATAACCCGTTAAGACTAAAAGAAATTCCAACACTTATAACGGATACTTCAAGAGAATCATATGATTATTTTGTAATAAGTGATCTAGCAGAAATATTAACTGCAGGTAAAAATTATTTTAAAATAACAGGAAACCCAGATAATTTAAAATTATTTACTGAAGTATTAGTTGAAGTATATGATGTAAATGATAATGTAGTTTATAGTGAATTTAATTCATATCTAGACGAAGGTGATAATAGATATTGCACAATTATTGTGTATTCAAATGTTCCATCAGGCGTTGGCAGCATATGCATGACCGGTATTGCAACTCATTATAAAGTTGGTAAAGAAATGTTGCCAGTACCAGCACAATGGAGAGATAAAATTAATTTAAAGTGGATTATTCCAGTTCAAATTTCTACCACTGCACAAAATATTTCAAATATTGTATTTGATACATTTAATTTAAAATCGCCTGGCGCACCTATTATAACAATTGATGAATTATACGTTAATGTTCCTAATAGAATAAAATCTGTTGAATTAAGTTCATTTTCAGATCATTATGATGGAAATATAATATATAAAAATGCTAACGCATCAAAAACTTCATTATCAGCAGATCAATTAGGATTATCAGTAATTGTTAATAAATTAGAACCAATACAAATAAATCAAACAGTTACAGCTAGCAATCCTTATGGAATTCAAACTTATTATGTTAAAAAATTACAAACATATACACAAACTAAATCTGATAATTTAGATACATATTTAAATACTGCTAATTTAAATCCAAAAGCAACTGTAAAGCAACAAGTTGTTAATCCATATAACGTTGCATCTAATTTGAGTGATAAGTATGTCAAAACATATGCACAAGCACCATATTATGCAAATTTAACGTATATAGTTAAACAAAATGCTGATATATTTGATCAAAATATATACAAACCTACAACATTAATTGGTGATATAAGAGTATCAACTGCTCCGTCAATTGGTGATGTTGAATCAACTCCAGCAGCATCTGAAACTTTTGGAAGTGTATCAAATTCAGTTCAAGGAGCTACAATTACAATTGAATCCGGGTCATTTGGATTTAATGATAAACACGTGGGCGCGTTATTAAGAATTGAACAATCAAATATCCAAATTAATTCACCAAAATTACCAAATGTTGCTATTGTAGACCCATATAATTTTGAAGCTACAATTTTAAAAGTAATTTCAAATAATCAAATTGTTATATCAAGCCCATATTTAATATCAACCGTTGCTTTAAATGATACAAAAAAAATTAATACTATTACAATAGATGATTTTAAAGCAAATTCATTTGATATTATTGGTATTGAAACTGCATCATATGCACCAACACACGTGTATAAATCATATGCATTATTTGAAATTGGCAATATCAATCCAATAGCAGGTAGTGTTGACAGGATTAATATTTATCATAAAAGTCAAAATACAAATTCATCATATGAATTATTAGGAACTCATGTTCTTTGCAGCACAAATTTCTTACTAGATACATTAGATACTAATAATATTATTGATATTGGTAATTTTAAAACACAATCAATACTTGATGATCATTGGCAAATTACCCATGTAGGAACCCACACAGAATTTCCATTAACACTTGCTGATGGTAATTTGATTCATAATGCAATGCATATAAGTGGTTCTTTAATAGATGCAGGTGTAGGATATGCAATAATTGAGCCAAAAAACTTTGAATGCAAATTATTTAATGAATGTATATATAACGTACTGGCAGATATAATGGTAACACCATCAAATAATATACCTGCTAGAATGGACGTATATATAACTGGATCTGCATTTCCATATGAAACACTAATAGCTAAATTAACATACAAACCAACAAGCGTGCCAATATATGTAAATGATGTTAAAATACCATTTAAAACAAAATATATTGGATATGCAAATTTAAAATTTAAAGTATATTCTGGTGATTGGAATATTGCTAATTTAGAATTAAAGTCAGCATTTGAATATGGATTTAATCCATCACATACAAAATTCGCTTTACCTGTCAACCCATTATGGGAAGATGATATATTAGATTTTAAATTTGAATTTTTAAATACAGAAGGTAAACAAGCAAATGAATGTTTATTAGTAAAAAATATCTCATTTGCAAACCCAGCACCTACAAATATTCAAGGTAGACATAATTTATTATCAGGCTCAATGTACATTGGTAATGCATTGGGGAGCGGTATTGAAATGGCTGGTGTTAATTCTGGGTATTTGCGCTCTATTGGGTACGAAGGATTTAATTCAGCATCAAATGGCAGTGGTGCGCCCGGCTTTATGATATGGAGTGGTTCTGTATTGCCTAATTCTGGGGATAATTATAGTGGTGTTGGATTAGAATTAGTTGGTGCCGGTGGATCATTTAAATTTAGAACTACCCCAAGTGTATTTGAAGTTATTACAAAGAATTTCTTTGTAGGTGATAAAAATTCAAATTATTTAAGTGGGTCAAATGGTAATTTAGTAATTTCATCGTCAGATTTTTATTTAGATGAAAATGGTCATGTAATAATTGGTGGAAATGCAACTGTGTCTGGATCATTATTTGTTCAAGAAATAAAAGTTCCAACAGTACAACCTTATAAAGCAGCAATATATTCAGACGGAAAAGCATTCTTTAGTTCAGCATCAATAGGTGGATTTACAGTAAATGATTCACAAATTATTGCGGAAAATTTAATTTTGGATTCTGTAGGTATAATACAAACTAAAGATTTTGTAAGTAGTTTAAAAGGATGGAAAATTTCATCTGAAGGAAATGGAACTGCCGAATTTGAAAATGCTAGAATACGTGGTACATTAAAAACTGTTGTATTTGAAAAAGAAACTGTTAATGCAGTTGGTGGGCAATTATGGGTTGCTAACTCAACACAAATTACAGGCAGTTTAACTGCAATTGCAACTGAAATTCCTGTTAAAAATGCATCATCATGGGTTGCAAATGAAATTATATTAATTAAAAAAGTAGATAATTCCGGATTTTTTACAGAATATTGCAAAATATATAGTTCATCATTAAATACTAATACTGGTTCAGACCCAAATAATATTCCGGGTATATTATATGTTACTCGTTCATATGGTACTGGATTAAGTGGTTCATATAAGTTTTTAGATGGGTTTGGTGACCCACAATCATATGAAGATGGACAAGTTATTGTATCAACTGGTAGATTAAATACTGGATTTATAAAATTGAATGCAAATCCAAGTGATATAAATACACCTTATATTGATATAGTAGAAAGAACTGGTAGTGGGATATATGATGTTGATTTGGTTTCAAGGCTTGGTGATTTAAGTGGAATTGCTAATTATAAAGGAATAGTTCCATCATCACCGGGATATGGGTTATTTTCAGATAATGTATATTTACAAGGAAAAATATTAGCGCGCGAAGGCACAATTGGCGGTGTAAATATGTCTGCAAGTTCAATATATGTAGGAACCGGAACATATAATAATTTAAATACTTCATTTTATTTATCAAGCAGTGGTGCATTTAGTTTAAAAGATAAACTAACTTGGGATGGTACAAATTTAAATATAATTGGTAGTATAACAATTCAAAATCCTGAAACAGCTACTTCATATCTTACTGCTAGTATAACCGAAGCTTCGGCTTCTGCTGCTACTGCTAATTATAATATTAATAATTTAGATATAGGAGGAAGAAATTTAATTTTAAATGGAAATTTTTCTAATGGCTCTACTAATTGGGTTAGATATTTAGATATACCTGATGATGTTACTGTTATAGATGGGAAAACATGTTTTCAATTTACAAATATTTATTCAAATATATATGGTAGTTTATATCAATTTTATTACGAAGTTACCCCTGGGGAAATATATACAATCTCATTTTACGTATATCTACATGCTGGTCAATTTTATTTATTTACATTAGGCACTTCAGAATATATAACAACTACAATAGATACATGGGTTAAAATATCTCGTACTGTTACCGCAGGTGCATTAGTATCAGATAATTATATAGAATTTGCTGGTCATCACGCATTAGGGGCTACTTATGCAATAACTGATGTAAAACTTGAAAGGGGGAATGTGGCAACTGACTATACCCCTGCGCCAGAAGATGTAGATACATCTATATTAGCTGTTTCAGGGTCTACAGCAGCTGCTCAAATAACTGCTTCAAACGCTTCATCATCAGCTGGTCAAGGATTAGCTAACGCAGCAGCAGCATCGGCATCTTCAGCATATATTTCATCATCATTAATATTTAATGATCCAACAGGAAAATTAAATAAAACACCAACTACATCAGGGGCAGGATTATTTTTGGGGTCAAATAATCTTGGATATTATAATGGTAGTAAATGGGCTACTTATATGAGTAGTTCTGGTGAATTTTATTTAACCGGTAGTAATGGATTTTTAATTTGGAATCCGTCTACAGATTCATTATCAATTAAAGGAACCGTTAACAGCACTAATGGCACTATCGGTGGATTTACAATTGGCACATCTACAATAACAGCAACTAGTAATAATTTAATTTTAAATAGTAATGGCACAATTACAGCAAGTTTAGGAATATTATTATCCGGATCATACCCAGCTGGGTTTAATCAAACAGCTCAAGACGGCACTGCCACAGTAAGAATGAGTATATTCGCTGGTACAGGTTCATATGATACAAATCTTATGAAATTTTATGTATTAAATACCGGCGTAATGGTTGCTGGTAACACAAAAAACACAAGATTTAAAATTGATGGCCTAGATAAAGAATTTAGATTACAAATAAGAACCGGAAGTCATGATTTAAATTTATCAGTGAATGATCAATGGGAATCAGTTGGAAAATTAGGTATAGAATCAAATACATATTTAAATGATGTTAATTATGGATTTTTAAATCTTATTAATGTAACAAGAGCTGGATATAATCAGTTTAGTATAAATTTAAATCCTTATGGATTAGCATATAGAACTGGGTCTTCATATAGAGGATTATTTTTTAGTAATGCTGATATGGTATTGGGTTCTACATATAGTGATACAGTTGCTAATAATTATATTAATTTTAGAATGAATTATTCTAAAACTGTATCACAATTACCGGTACATGCATTATCTAATTTATATGTAACTCAAAGTGGTTGTATTGTTTTAAAAGATTGGGCTGGGTCTAAACCAGCAGATCCGGAAATAGGTACATTTATATATACAAAGTATGTTGGTGGTGTACAAATAGCCGTTTGGGATGGGTCCAGTTGGCGATATGGAACATTAACTTAAAATTTATATGACAAAATTTAAATTTATTAATATGAGATTATCAATTCAAGAACGAGTTTTATTACAACAGTTACTTCCACAAAAGGAAAGTTTTTTAAAAATGATGTTAATAGATGATATTATTCAGCAAATTAAATTTACACCTGAAGAAATAACAATATATAATATCAAAGAAACAAATAATTTTCTTACATGGAGTGCAAATGAAGAAAAAGAATTTAAATTTTCAAAAGAACAAATTGATATTTTAATATCAATAGTTAAAAAATTAGATGATGCAAATGAAATAACTTTGCAAAATTTAGAGCTTGCTAAAAAAATATACGAATATGCAAACCCAGCTAACCAAATTACTTCTTAACGAAATATTACAAGAAAATAATCAAATTACTAATGTAATTGCTATTTATCCTGGCAGGTTTCAACCAATGGGCAAACATCATTATGATGTGTATAAATGGGCAAAATCAAAATTTAAAGATGTATACATTGCAACGTCTGATAAAGTAGAAATTCCAAAAAGTCCATTTAATTTTACAGAAAAAAGTAAAATTATTTCAAAATATGGTGTACCTACAAATAAAATAGTTGCAGTTAAAAATCCATATATTGCTTTAGAAGTAGTTAGAAAGTTTGATCCTAATACAACAGCTGCAGTATTTATAATTGGACAAAAAGATATTGATAGATTACAACATAGTAAATTTTTCATTCCATGGAAAGGTGATGCTGAATATGGTTATATGGATCATGCATATTATGTAATTGCACCTCATATTTCACTTAAAGTACCCGGGTATGGCGAAATGAGTGGAACTGAAATAAGAAAAGCTTTAGGTGATAAATCAAAAAATAACAATCAAAAAATTGAATTATTCAAGCAAATATTTGGCTTTTATGATCAAGTGATATATGAACTCATTACACATAAGTTAGATAAAATTAATGAAGTCAAATCGCTTGTAAATCAAAAGAAAATAATAGAGGCTAAACAACTTTTAAAAAATATATTAACAGAAAATAAAATTCAATTAAATGAAGGTGGAGCTGCAGGCCACATGAGCCATTTACAAGATGATTTAGATTTAACATTTGGTGATTTTAAAAATATTATTGATCAAGCATTACAAGGCCATTTAAGTGTAAAAGAGGGTGGAATAAGCGAAAAGACAGATGGGCAAAATATTCAAGTAACAATAAAAAATGGAAAAATAGGATTAGCTAGAAATAAAGCAACTATTATAAATCCAATGACAATTGAAGATACTGCTAATAAGTTTGCTGGTAGAGGAGATATTCATGATGCATTTGTATTTGCATTGAAAGATTTAGAAAAAGCATTAAATGCATTAGGAAAAGATAATGTTGAAAAAATATTCAAAAATGGAAAAGTATTTATTAATGCAGAAGTGTTATTTCCAGCAACTAAAAATGTAATTGATTATGATATTCAAGTTATACAATTTCATGGCATTGTAGAATATGATGATAATGCAAACAAAATAGCTGAAGATAATAAATTTGCATCTAAATTACAACAAATGATTAGCAAAGTAAATGCAGATACACAAGAGCATTTTAAAATAATTCCTCCTGCAATATTAAAACAAACTAAATCAATTGATTTTGCTGAACGTAAACAATATTTTATAAGCAAATTACAAAAAATTCAGAATAAATATAAATTAAAAGATTCTGATAATGTTGCTAAATTCAATGAATCTTGGTGGAAAGAAGAAATTGATAATGCTATAGCAAAATATAATGCTAAATTAGATATAAATAAATATAAAAAATTATTACAACGTTGGGTATATAATGATAAATCAATTAAATTAAAAGAATTATATTCAGATAATGCTGATTTTAATAAATGGTTAGATCAAGTTGATAAAGTAGATAGTGCAGCAATATATAAAAAGAATATTGAACCGTTAGATAATTTATTTTTAGAATTAGGTGTTGAAGTACTAAAGAATGCAAGTGGTTTTCTAGCTGCAAATCCTGATAAAACTATACAAAATATGAGAAATGACATTGCTAAATCAATAAGTAATATCAAATTAAATGGTGATGTTAGCCAGATAAATAAATTAACTCAACAATTAAATAGGATTAAAGCAATTGGAGGATTTGATGCAATAGTACCAGCAGAGGGTGTTGTATTTAAATACAATGGCAAGACTTACAAATTTACTGGTGCTTTCGCACCAATTAATCAACTTTTGGGAATTTTAAGATATGCTAGTTAAATTAGCATTTAATGAGCCTGTATCTATTTCCGCCCCAACAGAAATAATTATGTTGCAAACATAATTTCAATAAAAAAACTTCTGCACTGTTCACTCACTCGACTTCGTCTCGTTCGTTAATAATGCTTGCTAGAGCTAAATGTTAAAAAATGTTAAAATTTAAAAATAATTTTAGCATAAAAATAGAACTTGCAGAAATCACATTGAAATCAATTAAAATAATTTTGTAGTTTGCATATTCGATTTTTGGGTGATACTTTTAGTTGTATTGCATGAAAAATTTTGAATCATTATACATATATAAAAATCAAAATCATTCAAATGAATATTCAAGAGTTTTTAAATAAAAATGGATTTAATTTAAAAGTTGATAATGTAATTGGAATAAAAACACTACAAGCAGCATATGACTATGTAAATAATTGCCGTATTAAATTAGGATACCCAATTGAAAAAACAATGATTAATGGAATTCGCACAGATTATAAATTATCAAACACTTTTGATGATTTTATTGTAATTACAAAGAATGATAAAACATACGTCTATAATGCAACTACTACCCCAGGAAATTATTATATATACAATCCTGTAACAGTTGGTGGCATAACTGGGACAGCAATATTGCAACCCGGATATTATAAAAATTCACATACATTTGTAACTGCAACTGATTGGAAAACATTATGGCTAGGAATGCCATATTTTAAGCAAACTGGCAAAGTTAAAATTTATCGTGATAATACAAAAGATGATAAAATTGATACAATAATAAAAACAGAAGGGTATTTTGGAATAAATATTCATCATATGGGAATTGGTAATTTCATTAATAATTGGTCAGCAGGTTGCCAAGGTACATCTAAAAATGATTGGGAAAAAATAGTTCCGTTATTTGCAAAAGATGAAGTTATTTCTTATTGTTTAATTCAAGCATAAATATGTCATTAGCAAAACAAACATCACAACGATTAAATAATTTATTAAAAGGTAAAGTTACTGAAAAATCATCTACATCAATTGGTTATACACAAAAAAATGTAGATCATAAAGAAGGTGATATTTGGGAAGAAAATAATAAAACTTGGACTATAAAAAATAGTATTAAGCAAACTATATCAAAATTAGATACAGCAAGACTTGCAATGCCGTTGATGTGCCCAAAGTGTAATAATTTAATGAGAGGAAGGTTTGATCAAAAAGCATATACATTTAGAAAAGTTTGCTTTGATTGTATGATTGAACAAGATAATGAATTAATGAGAAGCGGAAAATTTGCTGAATTTGAAAAAGCTGAAATAGATAAAAGTTTAAAATCTTTTATAAAAGACTTAAAAGTATCAACTGCAGAATATATTAAATCATCAACAAGCAATTCATATGTAACAGAAGATGGACAAGTTGAAGAATGGTCAGTTGGTAGAACACAAGAAGAATTAGAAACAATATTTAATAATCAAATCAATGAAGTCGAAAAAACAATCAATTCGTAATACTATACGCAGTATTATTAATGAGTCAGATAATAAAATGTATTTATGTAATAAACATAATACAGCATACTATGAAGTAGAAGGAGCTGCAAATACTATTTCAGAATTAACGCGTGGCAAGTTATTAGTGATGAGTACTGAAATGAATGAAAACATTTCTAAAATTGCTACTAAAGTAATGGTAAATGGATATGCAGATAAATTAACATCACATGGTAATTCAATATTCCAATTGAAAGAATTAGAATTAGCAGGAACAACACATCAGCTAGCAAAAGCTATTAATGGTGATAATGGAGTTGCAATTGTTTGTAATGAAGCATTTAAAGTTTACAATAAATAAATAAGATGATACCAAGTTACCAAGATATTTTAGTTATAACAAGAAATGCTCAATTAGGGCATGATACAATGTTGTATTCACCGAGTAAAGGATATTTTACAGTTAAAAAAAATATTGTTGTAAAAGAAACACCAAAAGAATTTGCAACTGAATTTGCTAAATTATTAAATAATGAATTGCAAAATAAAAGTTATAACGGTAAATGTAAAATATTAAGTACAAAAAGAGATTATAAAACTGATGAATTAATTTTCACATTTAAAGTAGAATAAAATTTATCAAGTTATGCCAGAAGTAAAACAACTACCACATCTACAAGCAAAAGCAACTAAACATATTCAGTTAAAACAAGCAATTGCTGCTGAATTTATTAAATGTAAAACAGACCCAATATATTTTATAAAAAAATATTGTTATATTCAACATCCGATAAAGGGTCGAATAAAATTTGAGTTATACCCATTTCAAGAAAAAACATTAGCATCTATTATAGCTAATAACTACACAATTATTCTTAAATCAAGGCAATTAGGAATATCAACATTACTTTCAGCATACGCATTATGGTTATCAGCATTTAATGATGATAAAAATATTCTTGTACTTGCAACCAAACAAAAAGTAGCAATTAATATTGTTATTAAGGTTAAAGAAATGTATAAGAATTTGCCGAAATGGATGCAAAGAATGATGAAGGTAGAAATATTTAATAGAATGTCTATTAGATTTACTAATGGATCGCAAATTCAAGCTGAATCAGCAGCTGGCGACGCTGGTAGATCAGAAGCTGTATCATTTTTGGTTGTCGATGAATGTTGTGGAGGAAGCAGTATTATAACAATTAGAAATAAAATAACTGGCGAAATTAAAAAAATTAATATTAAAAATTTATATAATAATGAATACAAATAGAGAATATATTTTATCAAAACTTACAATTAATGGTGTATTTGATCATTATTGTTTTCAACAAAAATGGTATGATGATAATATTGAATTATTAAATTTAATATATAAAGAAACATCATTTCTTCCACATGATGCTTTAATTAACGAAAGATTATATTGTATATATCATGATATTAATGATATTATTATATGCCCATTTTGTAATATAAATAAATTAAAATTTAAATTTTTTAAACATGGGTATTTGAATACATGTGGGGATACAAAATGTAAGGTTTTATCTGGTATTAAAAATAAAAAACCTATTTCTGATGAAAAAAGAATTAAAATTAATGAAAAAATAAGTAAAGCTAATAAACAAAAATTTATTAATATGACTGATGAAGAACGTGATAAATTTATTAGTATAAGTAGAAAAAATTTTTTTAATTGTAGAAAATATAGTCAAACAGAGGAAGCCAAAAAAAAACGAGTTGAATCTAGAAGAAAAAATAATAAATATTGGCATACAAAAGAAACTATTCATAAAATAAGTAAATCTAACAAAATAACACATTTATCAGCTGAATTTAAGGACAAATATAAAAAAACATATGAATTAGCACATCAAAAACAATCAATTGAAATAAAAGAAAGAATAAAAAATGGCAAATTTACACCGTGTATAACAAATACATGGACACATTTTGATGCTATTATTAATATTGATAATATTAATTATAAATTTAGAAGTTCTTGGGAAGTTGTTTTTTGGTTTTTAAATCAACACTTAGAATATGAAAAAATTAGAATTCCTTATACATTTGAAAATCAGCAGTATATATATATTGTTGATTTTGTTGATACAAAAAATAAAATAATTTATGAAATAAAACCAAATTCATATTATAAAAAAAATATACAAAATAAATTAAATGCAAAAACATTAGCAGCGCAAGCATGGTGTAAATCAAATAATTATGAATATAAAATAATTTCAGATGATTGGTTTATATTAAACGCAAAACGGTTTGATTATAATTCATATCCGCAGTATAAATCTAAAATGAAAAAATTTTTAACTGTATGAATATAAAAAATATAATTGAATGGGAAGTTCTTACTCCAGCCGGCTGGAGTGATTTTTCTGCTATTAAAAAAATACAAAAAGATAAATATTTAAAAATTATTTTTGATAATGCAAATTATATAGAATGTTCATTAAATCATAAATTAAAATTAAATGATGGTACGTTTAAATATGCAAATGATTTACAAATTAATGATATTTTATTTACAGGTGAAAAAATTATAGAAAAAATATTAATTAATGAAATAGTTGATTTATATGATTTATTAGATGTTGAATTAAATAATGAATATTATACAAACGACGTTGTAAGTCATAATTGTGCATTTATTTTAGGATTTGAAGATAAGTGGGCTGCCATACAACAGACATTGGGAACTGGTGGTGGATGTTGTATGTTATCAACTCCAAATGGATATGGTAATGTATTTCATAAATTATATACAGAAGCAGAAACAGGACTAAATTCATTTGTACCAATTAAATTGCATTGGTCTGTTCATCCGGATAGAGATCAAAGTTGGCGAGATTCTCAAGATGAATTAATAGGTGAACGTCTAGCCCGCCAAGAATGCGACGTGTCGTTTTTATCATCTGGAAACACAGTTATAGAGCCACAACTACTTGAATGGTATAGATCACAAATTTGTAATCCTGTTGAAAAACGTGGTGTAAATAGTTCATATTGGATTTGGGAATATCCTGATTACAGTGAACAATATGTTGTATGCGCAGACGTTGCTAGAGGTGATGGAAATGACTATTCAGCTGCTCATGTAATTAAATTAAGCACGATGACTCAAGTTGCTGAATTTAAAGATAAAATTGCCACAAAAGAATATGGTAATGTATTAGTAACAATTGCAACTGAATATAATAATGCTTATCTAGCAGTAGAAAATGCAAATATTGGATGGAATGTATTACAAACTATTATTGATTTAAATTACACAAACTTACATTATACAACAAAAGCAGACATGGGTGCCACTAGCATGGGTGCTTATATATCAAAAGGAATTGATTTAAAAGATCAAAATGATTTGGTTCCAGGATTTACAACATCTAGTAGAACGCGACCATTGATGATAAATAACTTAGAAAATTTGATGAGAGAAAAAATGGTTGTAATTAAATCACAAAGACTTTGGGATGAATTATCTGTTTTTGTATACTTATCAGGAGGAAAAGCAGCGGCTCAAAATGGTTATAATGATGATTTAGTGATGTCGTTTGCAATTGGATTATGGTTAAGAGAGACAGCTATTAAATTTAAATCAGAAGCAATGGCAATAACGTCAAATGCTTTAAGTGTATTAGCTAGTAATGCAAAACCAACATATGAAGCAGGTGTTTATTCTTCAATTCAAGGGAAACAAAATCCATGGGAACATAAACAAGGTAAACACACAATCGATTTAACTCAATTTATTTAAGAATGGCAATTGATCAAACGTTTTTTGGCAAATTAAAAACATTATTTTCTTCCACAATAACTACGCAATATAAGGACGGTAAAAATAAACTGAAAGTTCTTAATATTGACAAATTACAATCTACAAATAATTTAGAAACAAACCGCGCAGTAGACAGATTTACAGGTGCTCAAAGAAGTTCTGCAAATTATGGGTCAATGTTTGTAAATCAAATTGGATTTTCTGTCAATAAAAATGAGTTGTATAGAGAATATGAAAGTATGGAGCAAGATCCAATCATATCTAGCGCGATCGACATTTATGCGGATGAATGTTGCACGCGTAGCGAGTATGGTGAAATTTTAACAATACAATCTGAAAATGAACAAATTCAAGATGATTTATATAATTTATTTTATGACATTCTAAATATAGAATTTAATATGTGGCCATGGGTTAGATCACTTGTAAAGTATGGTGATTATTATTGCAAACTCGAAATTGTAGAAAATCTTGGTGTTACAAATGCTATCCCATTATCACAATATTCAATGACAAGAGAAGAAGATCCAAATCAACCAAAATTATGTAGATTTAGATTTGATTCATCATTAGGATCAAATGCTGGTTATGGTGGAATGGGAAATCATAAATGGTTTGAATCTTATGAAATAGCACATTTTAGAATACTTTCAGATATAAATTACTTACCATACGGTCGTTCAATACTTGAAGGTGGTAGAAAATTATGGAAATCACTTCAATTAATGGAAGATGCAATGTTAATTTACAGGATTATGCGTGCACCGCAAAAACGCGTATTCAAAATTGATGTTGGAAATATTCCACCTAATGAAGTTGATGGTCATATGCAAAAAATAATTGACAAATTAAAGAAAGTTCCATATATTGATAATTCAACTGGTCAATATAATTTGGAATTTAATTTACAAAATATGCTAGAAGATTTTTATCTTCCTGTTCGTGGTGGAAATAGCGGGACTGAAATTAGTAATTTGGACTCTGCTGAAGGTACAATGACTGAAGATATTAAATATATTCAAAATAAATTATTTGCTGCTTTAAAAATTCCAAAATCATATTTAACTTATGAAGAAGATATAAATAGCAAAGGTACTGCTATTGTAGAAGATATGAGATTTACCAGAACAATTGAAAGGATACAAAGAATATTTGTGTCTGAATTAAATAAGATTGCAATGGTGCACTTGTATACAAAAGGATATTCTGATGATGATTTAGTAAATTTTGAAATCAAAATGCATTTACCATCAGCAGCATTAGAGCAATATAAAGTAGATACTTGGAAAGCTAAAATAGATTTAGCAAGTTCAGCAAAAGGATTAAAGTTGCTTTCTGATGAATGGGTATATGAAAATATATTTAATATGTCAAATGAAGAGTATGATGAAGAAAGAACAAGAATAGTAAAAGATACAAGAATAGGATTTCGATATGCACAAATAGAACAAACTGGTCAAGATCCTGCTGAAATTGATGTTCAAAAGCAACAAGAACAGCAACAAACGGAACAATCTGGAATGACGAATGAAAGTTTGCTGTTGGATGACGATTTTTTTCAAGATTAGAATACGTATTATTATAAACAATTAGATATTTGATGAAAACTCATTCAAAATTAAAAAATACTGGAATCTTATTTGAATTGCTTGTAAGACAAATAGCATCTGAAATTATATCAAACAAAGATTCAAACACAAATAAATTAATATTTGAGTATTTTAGCAAAGATAAAGAATTACATAAAGAATTACAGTTATATAAAACACTTATAAAAGAAAAATTTACAAATAAATCAAAAGCTGAAGAATTCTTATCAACCGTTGTAGAATCACGTAAAAGATTAGACCAAACAAAATTGCGTGAACAAAAATATAATTTGATTAAAAAAATTAAAGAAAACTACAACACAAATGATTTCTTTAAAGCTAAATTACCAGAATACAAATTATTTGCATCAATATATCAATTATTTGAATATTCAGTTGGAAATAATATTTCTCCATTAGATGTAGTAAAATCAAAACAAACTATCATTGAACATATTAGTGCAACATCAAAACCAATTGAAAAATCTGATGCTGTATTAGAAGAATATGGCAAGATGAATAGAGATGTTAGATTACTTGCATATAAAATAATGCTTGAATCATTTAACATTAAATATAAATCATTATCACCAAATCAAAAGCAATTACTAAAAGTATACATTAACAACATTACAAATACTCCAGTATTGCTAGAACATTTGAAGAAAGAAACTGCACAAATTAAAAAACAATTATTACCACTTATAGAAACCGTCACAGATTCAGTTGTAAAAATCAAATTAAATGAAGTATACAAGCATTTAACTGAATATACAAGTACTAAATGTATGGAAGATAATTTATTATCTGTGATGAAATATTATGATTTAGTTGATCAATTAAAAACAGTTAAATAAATATGAAACTTTCAGAACTTAGACAAATTATTAAAGAGGAAATCAAACGTATTCGCGAAGCGGATGCAATGATTAAAAATCCTGACACTAATAATATGATCAAAGTAAGTTCTGCATTAGAATATCCAAAAGATACAGCTGTCTATAAAGCAGCAAAATTAGCAACTAGTAAAGGTAAAAATAAACCAATTGCAACACCATTAAATCAACCAGTTAAAAAAATTGCAACACGAAATGAACCAAATAAAATTGCTGCAACTGATAATAAATATTTAGAAAAATTTAAAGAATATAAATTAAGTAGATTACCTATAAATATTCCGGAAAAAGATGTTAAAGTAAATACTGCAGGTGACGTTGATTCACATTGGGTATTAAAATGGATTGATCCCAAAACAGGAAAACAATTAACTGCCTATACAAATAATTTCTTAAAGAAAAATGCTGAATATAAATGGAGCAGAATACAAGCAATAACGGATAAAGATATTGATAATATTAAAGTTAAAGCAGATAAAGCATTACAAAGTAAAGATGAAAAAGAACAACAAGTAGGAGCAATACTTTCAATTATATCAAATACAGGATTAAGAATAGGAAGTAGAAGCGGATTTGATGAAACACAAAATAGAGGTGTATCAACTTTGCATAGCAGCAATATAAAAATTCAAGGTGATAAAATTCAATTAGAATTCACAGGTAAATCATATAAACATAATACAGCAGTAATTAAAAACGCAACACTAGCTAAATATTTAACACAATTAAGAGAAACAAATAAAGATAAAGAGTTTGTATTTGATAAAGCAAATGATGATTATGTAAGAGATTATTTTCATGCAAATATAAATAAAAATTGGAAAATAAAAGACATGAGAACTTATGTTGCTACAAATATGGCAAAAAAGATATTATTTAATGATAAAACACCTCCTCCACCAGTGCCAAAAACAGGAGCTAAAAAATTAGTGCAAGCAAAATTAACAAATGTATATAAGCTAGTTTCAGATAAACTTAATAACACACCAACAATGGCAAAGAATAGCTATATACACCCTGAAATTATTAATGGATGGTTGAAATCAATAAACGTAACATTATGATAGAAGAAAAATATTCAGAAGAATTCATTAAAGAATGCGAAGACGTAGATGAATATCCACTTCCTGAATGGTGGGATCCAAATTTAAATTGAAATAAAACATGAAACTTTCAGAATTACGTCAAATTATAAAAGAGGAAATTAATAAAATCAAAAACCCAGATACTGGGCGAATGATAAAGGTTTCTTCAGCCTTAACTTATCCTAAGGATACCGCAGTGTATAAAGCTGCAGCAAAATCCAAACCAGGAGCAGCAAAGATAAATCAATCAATTAAACCTCAAAAAGATTTATCAAAAATAAATGATGATGATTTATTTGAATTAATGTGGAAAACTTATGGTGCAAAACAATCAAATGAACTTAAAAAAAATGAAGATTTTTATAAAAATAAATTTAAAGATTTACCAGCTGGAAAGGAACGTTTTGCTTTAGTTGATAAAATGAATTTAGAAAAAGAAAAAATTTTAAATAAATATAAAAATAATCCAATTGAAAAAGAATTAGATTATCGCAAAAATAATCGTGCAAAAAAATATCAAAATATTTTAAATAAACAAGAAAAAATAAGAGCAAATAAAGAAGATAAAATTTTTAAAAAATCATATATTAAAGATATAATGGCTGAATTGCAAGATGAATATAGTGTTAATACACCAAATGTATCACAAATTGTTAAATATATTCAAAAACAAAAAAATAAAAAATTAACTCCATTAGAAATTAAAAATATAGCTATGCATAGAAATAATATAAATTATGAATTAAATCAGGATATTCCAATTTAATTTTTAAAGAATAACTAAATGAATGCAAAGTACATACATAAATTATATTTAGAAGCAATTGCAGCAACTGGATCATATGTTGAACCAATGCCATCTCTTACAAATAGTAATGTAACTACTAAACCAGCAACTTCTGATGATTTAGATGATGAACTTGATTTAACAGAAATGTCAGCAACTGGAGATGTAGCTGGGTTTGAAACTAAATTTGCATTTTCAAAAAATAAAAATGGTGGTGCTAATCCAAAAGTATATAAAAGAGATGGAATGACATTAGCAAAAAAAATAAATGAAGCATTTACTTTACAAGATCTAGAACATCATATTGATCATAACCGTAAAGATATATTAGCTAATATGCAACATTACGGATGGAAAAAGAATGACATTAAAAAGATTCGTAATTATTATGATTTAGCTCATTTACTTGATGTAGATACAAGAGATTTGCAGCATGTTGATTTACAACAATATGCAGAATCAACGTATGAATTATTATTTGAATCTAAACAAACTGAATTTAAGAAATTAGCAAGTACAATGCATATAAAAGAATCATTATATAAAGTATATAAAGAAGATGAGAGTGCAACCCCTAGGCGTAAAGTAAATGAAGCTATACAAAAAGTAAATAGCCATTTATTTCAAATTGAACACATATTACGCCAGAATTTACGCTTGAAACAAGAAGCAAATGTTCAAGATTCTCACTATTGGGATTCAACAAAAGTAAATTTCAGAAAAATTAATGAAAAATTAGGTAGAATTTGTAATACAATAAAAAATTTTTAAAATAAAATGGATAAACAATTACTAATAGAATACACGCAATTCAATATCACTCCACAACAATTAAATGAAGCATTACAAACAAATGGTAAATTAATTGTATCAGGAGTAATACAACGTGCTGAAGTACCTAATCAAAATGGCAGGGTGTATCCGTTACCAATATTAAAGAGAGAAGCTGAAAAATATAACAAGAAATTTATTGCTAATAAACAAGCAATAGGTGAATTAGATCATCCAAATTCAGACCAAATTTCTTTAAAAAATGTATCCCATAATATACTAGAATTATGGTGGAAAGGTAATGATCTATGTGCTAAAATAGAAATACTTACAACCCCATCAGGAAATATTTTGCGTGAACTGATAAAGAATGGTATAACGGTTGGAATATCATCACGTGGTATGGGTAGTGTTAAAGAAATCAGTGAAGCTGTTGTTGAAGTTCAAGATGATTTTGAAATATTATGTTGGGACTTTGTAAGTACACCAAGTACGCAAGGAGCATTTATGTCACCAATTAATGAATCAAAGAGCAATAATATTCCTGTTGATAAATACGCTAAAGTAAAAGAAATTATAAACAATATTTTGATATCATAATTATGAAAAAGTCAGAACTAAGACAAATTATAAAAGAAGAATTAATTAAAGAAAATGCTCATTTGCCAAAAGAATTTAAACTTTTAGATGAATTAAAAGATCATCATGATGGATTAGTTGATATTATATCTCAAATTGAATATCATGCTGTTGATAAACGTTGGCAAACTGCAGCAAAATTTTTGATGAATGATTTAAATAGATTATATGATGATGCATTTAGATATTCAAAACAACTGGGTAATATTAAAATAAAATGAAATTAAAAGAATTATTACAATCTCAAGATAAAAGTAATTTGATTAAATTCAACAAGATGCTTGTAGACTATCAGGAAGCACTGCAAGATTTTATCAAAAATGAAAATATAAAAACTGCAAAAGAATTAAAACATCAAAGCAATTTTTATCATTTGCTACATAAAGATATGTTTACACAAGTAGAACACATGATCAAACAAGAATACGGAATATAATGAAATTAATTAGTTTGTTAACTGAAGATAGCCAATATAGTAAAAATGGTGTATTACTTGCAAGTAAAAAGGTAACTATACATGTTGCAAAATATTTGAAAAAACACCCAATATCAAAAGAAAATTGGTTGCATGGAAATTTTGATAATATTATACATGATTTAGCAACTGAGTTTGCAACAAAAAATACATTAGCTAATTTAAATTATAAATATGGATCAATTAACACCTATTTAACTTATTTAATTAAATATTTAATGAATTATTAATATGAAAAAGTCAGAATTACGCCAAATTATTAAAGAAGAATTGATTAAAGAAACTGCAGGATTATCATTATTTAAATCAATTGATGATCATATCAGTGATTTAAGTAAACAGTTACAAATATTACATGATAAAACAAAAAAGTATAGAAATTGGTCTAACGCAATAAATGTATTGCAACAAGAAATACATAAATTTCGTGCTTTAGTTGATAAATATGATAAAGAATTAGGATTATTTGATGATCATTTAAAATATAATTAATGAAAAAGTCAGAATTACGCAATATAATAAAGGAAGAACTTCAAAAACAACCAATAAATGAAGTAATCTATCCATCAGACCTTTCACGTAAAAGTGTTGGCAAAATAGGAGAAATCAAAATAAAATCCCAGGCACTTACAATTACTTTATTATATGCATACGAAGAAAAGAAAGGTGGAACCGATGCATCAATTACAATGTTTTCTGAACCAAGCAATACTGGTAATGTGATTGCATATAAATATTTTGATTCTGCAACTGAAGCTAAAACATGGTTAATGATACAATTTAGAAACGCCAAAATTACAAAAGAATAATTATGATAAAATTAATTAATTTATTACAAGAAATGTTGTTGCAAGAAGCACCTGCAACTATCAAGAATCCAGCAACTGGCAGAACAATCAAAGTAAGTTCAGCATTGACTTATCCTAAAGATTCTGCTGTTTATAAAGCAGCTGCTAAAATGAAGCCTGGTGCAGTAAAAGCTTTAGCAATGAAAAGTAAAAATATAGCAACAAAACAAGCTGCAACTAAACCATCAAATACAAAGATTGTACATTCCAAAAAAAATGATCCTGATTTTGAAATAAATAAACCAGCTAAAAAAGACGTTGCAAAACAAAAAATTGAAAAGAAAGATCAAATTAAAACCACAAAGAATTTAAAATTTGAAGGTCAAACAATCCCTGCAGGTTCAGTTGGTAAAGTTGTTGATAAGTGGATGACGTTTGGTTCAAATCAAGATATGTATACAGTTGATTTTGGCGGCAAATTAGGCAAATTTGATTTCAATGAAAGAACTATGAAAATGTATAGTCAAAAACATAAATAAATGAAAAAGTCAGAACTAAGAAACATAATAAAAGAAGAATTATTAAAAGAAATGTCAATTGCAAAACACTATATTCTTGTATCAAAACAAAAAGATTCTGCAGCAACAATTGATGATTTTAAAAAGATAATTGCAAAATTACAAGGGGAATTAAAAAAATATCCGGGTGCATTTAATAAATATCATGCAGAATATGCAGCAAATAATAAAAATTATGAAGTAGAATTAATTTTGAACCCTGATAAAATAAATAAAGATCAAGTAACTACTATTGCAAATAAAGTAAAAGCAGCACCGTTTGTCATCGAGCCATTTGGTTTCTAAAAAATTAGTTTTAGAACATGCAAATATACATGAATATAAAAAAATAACATACACAAAGAATAATGTAACAACAAAAATAGTACCATATAAAGATCGATTTTTAATGCAAAAAACAATGATTAATAATGGTAAAACAATAAAAGGCAAAACGTTTATAAGCCTAAATGATTACTTAGAAATATTAACAAAACTTGAAAATGAGAATTTATATTCATTTAATAGACAAAGACCCAGTTGAAAAACAATTGTACAATTTAAAAGTATTGTATACAATTAAAAAATATACATACGGCTATTGTATTGAATTGCACAATGATAAAGATTGGAAAGAAATAGAACCAATATTTAAAAAGATGCGATTAGTGTATTCATTACGTGAAATGAAAATTATGAAAAAATCAGAATTAAGAAAAATTATTCGTGAAATTATACAAGAAAAGTGGAGTTATCTTCCAAGTTATGTATCAACTTATAAACAAAACCCTTATAAATTGGGTGATAAAGTAATTGTAACTGATAAAGGAAAATCAGTATATAATAAAGAGGGAGTTATAATTGATATTTACGGAAAAGATAAAGTCGTTGTTCAATTTCATAACGGAAATATGATGCTAAGTACAAATCAAATTAAACACAAATAGCAATGCCAGCAGTAAGTAAAGCACAACAAAGATTCTTCGGAGTAGTAAAATCAGTTGCTAAAGGGGATACTCCAAAAAGTAAAGTATCAAAAGAAGTAGTAAAAGCAGCTGAAACAATGAAACCAAAAGAAGTAGATAAATTTGCTAAAACCAAAACTAAAAATTTACCAGAAAAGGTTAAACAGGAATCAATAACAAAAAGATTACCGGAACGTGGCACACCAGATTGGCATAAGTTGCAAATAGCAAAAGATACTGTAAAAAATCCAGCTAAAGCATTTCTTGGTGGCCAAACTTTAAAACAAGCTAAAGAAATTTTAAAACAATATGGACTCAGTGAATCTAAAATTATTAAATCAGAAGAACAACGAATTCGAGAAATTATCAAATCTATTATAAAAGAAGATGTATCAAAATATAATATATGTGATAAAAAGATTATAGAATTAATTAAAATTTTGGGTAAACCCAACGACATCAGTGTTCGAACAGACGGTAAAATTATGAATTATAAAAAAGCTAAATTATTTGTTGATTTAGATGGTGATGAAAAATTTATTTAATTAAAAAAATGATGAAATTAAAAAATATAGTAAACGAAATTAACGGTGTTAATTATTCAACAGTAGCAAAAGAACTACATCCAGAATTAAAAAAATTGATAACCACAATAAAACAAAAATATAATATCAATACTAAACAAGCATTAACTGTTTTAGAAGATTTATTTAAAAATGCTAGTCTAGCAGCATTCTAATAATAATTAAAAATATTTTCTGAAAAGTGCAAAATTAATTCAAAAATTTCTGCACTTTTTTCATGTATATACATACTCATTAATGTAGGCGAATTGATTTTGCTTTACAACTCCAAAATAAATTGTTTATTATACAATTTACCACAACAAAACTCACCATTGCAGTTCCTAAATAACTGTACAAAACAAAACAAAAAATTTAATGAAAAAAAATCTCTTAAAAGATGCTATTGCTGATGCAAAAACTGTAAAAGAAGTTGCTCTAGCAAATGCAAAAATCGCTTTAGAAGAAGCATTAAGTCCTCAACTTAATCAAATGCTTGAACAAAAGTTAACTGAAGATGAAGATCTAGAAGATGATGAAGTTCCTGCAGAAGAAATTCCATCTGAAGAAGCACCAACGGAAGAAGTTCCTCCTACTGAAACTGAAGAAGTTCCAACTGAAGAACCTGAAGTTAATAATGATGAATTAGAAGAAATCATCAGAGAATTAGAAGGTGACGATGAAAACACGGAAGATGATGTAGTAGCTGATGAAACTCTAATGGAAGATGATGAAGATATCGACATTAGCTTAGAAGATGATGAAGAACCAGTTGAAGAAGAAATTGATGTCGATCCTGATTCAGATGACGACATGATTCCAAATGAAGATGAAACAGAAGACAAATCAAAAGAACTTGGTGAAGCTTATAAAGTAATCGGATTTTTGCGTGACAAACTAAATGAAGTTAATTTGCTTAATGCAAAATTAATGTATGTAACTAAATTATTCAAAGGCAGTAACTTATCAGAAGGACGTAAAGTAAAAATTATCGAAACTTTTGACAGAGCAAAAACTGTTAGAGAAGCTAAATTGATTTACTCAACATTGGTAGAACAAGTAAACAATGTAACAGCAGCTAGACCTAAAGCAAAAACAACAGTAACAGCTTTAAAAGAAAGCATGGCGTCTGCAGTAAAAGTTCAAAAAGGAACACCAAAACAAAAAGATTTAATAACTGAATCAGCAGATACACAAATTGCTAGATTTAAAAAATTGGCTAACTTAGGATAAAGATTTTAAAATTGGCTTAACAGTTAGAATCAAAAAATTTAAAAATTTAAAAACAATTAAAAACAATGGATGTAAAAACATTATTAACCGACACACAAAATGCTTTTAAAGCACAAAATACTGTCGCTGCTCGTCTAGCAGAAAAATGGGACAAAACTGGCTTACTTGCTAACTTATCAGAAAATGCAAAAGGAAATATGGCTGTAATGCTTGAAAATCAAGCAAAACAACTTATCACAGAAGCATCAGCAACTGGTGGAGCAGGCCAAGAAGAATGGAGTGGCGTAGCCCTTCCGTTAGTACGTAGAATTTTCAGTGAAATAGCTGCAAAAGATTTTGTATCTGTACAACCAATGCAATATCCTTCAGGACTTGTATTTTATTTAGATATGAAATATGGAACTGCACAACCAGGATTTACAAGTGGTAGCGGGGCAACATCACAAGCAGATAGTATTTATGGTGTTACAAGCACAGTAGATGCTGAAAGAAGTGGTGGTCTTTATGGCGCTGGTAGATTTGGTTATTCTATGAATGATATCACATCAATGAGTTTAGCTGCAACAGTATCATCTGCTTCATGGGCTGACTTTAAATTTGATGCAAGTTATTCTGCTTCAATAAGTGCTAACCCAGATGCATTTAAAAAAGTATCTATTAACTTAACTGGTGTAGGTGCTGACTTTAAAGGTGTAAGAGCATTCAAATTAGATGGTGCAAATGTAAAAACTTATTATCCAGCTTATACATCAAATCCAACAGGAGATTATGTAACATGGTTGATTTCAGGTTCACATAGCGCAACTAATTATACAGCTTCTTATTATGTTCAACCAACTGCTAGTAATCGTGGTGATTTTGAATATACCGGAACTGACCTTCAAATTCCAGAATTAAACGTTTCATTACGTAGCGAACCTATTGTTGCTAAAACAAGAAAGTTAAAAGCCGTATGGACACCGGAATTTGCACAAGACTTAAATAACTACCATAATATTGACGCTGAAGTTGAATTAACTGGTATTTTAAGTGAATATATTTCTATGGAAATTGACCTAGAGATACTTGATATGTTGATTCAAAACGCAGCTACAACTGATTATTGGTCAGCAAAAATTGGTACTGTAATGTATGATGCAGCTACTGCCCCTTACTTCAACACTGAAGACAATGCAGCAGGTAGAACATTAGCATACACACAACCAACATGGTATCAAACACTTGGAACTAAGGTTCAAAAATTAAGTAACAAAATTCATGCAAAAACTATGCGTGGTGGAGCTAATTTCATGGTATTAAGTCCAGAAATTGCAACTATCGTAGAAAGTATGCAAGGCTATGCAAGTGACACTGATGGAAACAAAGCAGAATTTGCAATGGGTGTTCAAAAAGGTGGAAGCTTGTTCGGTAGGATTAAAGTATACAAGAATCCTTATATGTTAGAAAATAATATATTGATTGGGTTCAGGGGTACACAATTTTTAGAATGTGGGGCTGTATATTCCCCGTACATCCCACTGATACTGACACCTCTAATTTATGACCCCGTAAACTTCGTACCACGCAAGGGTGTAATGACCAGATTCGCTAAAAAAATCTTGCGTCCTGAATTTTATGCTAATTTAAAAGTAACTCATACTAATTATATCTAGAATATAATCAATTTTAAAAATTAAAAGAGGTAATTTTCATTACCTCTTTTTTTATGAAAAATTGCAACTGTATTTAATTATTATCAATACTTATGATAAAACAGTTCCTAATTCTAAAAACTATAATATGAAAAAAAATTTAAAATTTGAAATTAAAATTGACAATTGGCTTAAATGTGAATTATGTGGTGATGAATGCAAAGATCGAGCAGATTTTTTATCACATATAAAAGAATATCATGATTATAAACCAAAAGATTATTTACGTGATGTAATTCTAAAAGGGAAAGAATTTAAATGTCAATGTGGGCAAGATGGATGCAATACAACAGTTACATATAGACAAATTGCAGATATTATTTATGTAAATAAATTTACAAAAAATCATTTTCCCAGAAAACCTCATACAGAAGAAGCAAAAGATAAAATAAGAAAAGGATTAAAAAAAACAGTACAAGAAAAATATGGGGTTGATAATATCATGGAAATTCAAGAATATCGCGATAAAATTAAAACAACAAAAAAAGAAAAATATGGTGATGAAAATTATACAAATCCAATTAAAAATAAACAAACTAAATTAGAGCGTTATGGTAATGAAAATTATCAAAATTGGGATAAAATTAGAGCAACTAATTATGAAAGATATGGTGCTCCTGTATATGTTGCTACAAAAGAAGGACAAGCAAGAAAAGAACAAACATGCTTAGAAAAATATGGGTTTAAACATAGTGTATTAGCTCCTGAAATTATTGCAAAGGCAAAAGCAACTAAATTAGCAAAATATGGATATGAATGTGAATTTACTGACCCGCAATGGCGAAAAGATCATGAATGCAATCAAACATCAACAGCTGAATTAGAGGTTGGTGATTTTATTAAATCACTTGGAATACAGATAGAACGCAACCATATGATTCCAAATAAATTTGAACTTGATATATTAATACCCGGTAAAAATATTGCTATTGAATATAATGGTACATTTTGGCACGGCGAGCATGGTGAATTAAGTAAACATTACCAAAGTACTAAATATAAAGGAAAAGATAAAAACTATCATATAAATAAAACAATTGAATGTGAGAAAATGGGCATAAGATTAATTCATATTTTCAGTAATGAATGGTTATTTAAACAACAAATAATTAAAAATAGATTAAAAACATTATTAGGTTGCAATGAAAATAGAATATATGCAAGAAAATGTGAAATTAAAATTTTAAATAAAACTCCAATCCAATTTTTAAACGAAAATCATTTACAGGGATCAATAAATACTCAATTTAACTTAGCATTAATGTATGAAAATAATATTGTTGCTGCTATGACATTTTCGAAAAGAAGGGTTGCATTGGGAGGTAAAAATTCATTAAATGAGTATGAACTAGTTCGGTATTGTGGTGATGTAGTTGGTGGTGCAAGTAAATTATTTAATTTTTTTATCAATAAATATAAACCATCAAAAATTATATCTTATGCTGATAAAAAATGGAGTATAGGTAATTTATATTTTAAATTAGGATTTAATAAAGTATCGGATGGTGTGCCAAATTATTGGTATACAAAAGATGGTAGAAAAATCTTTCATAGATTTAATTTTACTAAAAAAACAATTGTTGAAAAATACAATGGTGATCCAAATTTAACAGAGTGGGAAAATATGCAAATATTAGATTATTATCGTATATGGGATTGTGGGTCTTTAAAGTTTGAATGGACTCGTAATTGAATTTAAATTTCTTCCATATTTATACACAATCAAATTTTAAAGTTATGATATCAAAAAGATCCCTCCGAGCAGGTTTAAATGAATTAGAAATATTTGATAATTTTCAGGTAGACTATAATTTACCGAAACATAAAAAGGAAACTAGTAGTTATGATAGTAATACAATAGCTGTTTCTGGTGAATTAATTACTTCATCGTTTGTGGTGCAAAATAATTCTGTTGTATTCGATACTCCTAGCGATGGTACTAACTTACCAACTCCAAATATTTTTAAAGTTATTTGGCAAAAACTACGTAAACCAGAAATAAAACGCAGGTATACAATCAAACAATTCTTTACTGATTTACATATTAAGTCAACTGATTTAAAATATACTATAAAGAATGCTGAAAAGTATGAAAATGCTTTGCAAAGTGCTAAAGAAAATGGTCAAATAGCTCTATTAGAAAGATTACAAGATTTAGTTCAGGTTATAAAATATGAATCGATTCTTTTAGATTTAAAGCAAACTAAATACGTTACAGAACAGCAAGTAATTAATTTCTATAATAAATTATCAGCATATAATAAAAAGCACCTTCGTTTGGATTGGATTAAAAATTTTGGAAGAATTATACCAAGTGATGTAATTAATTATAAAAAAGAATTTGATAATATATTTGATAATTATGTAATATTGCATTATGATCCAGAAGAAAATGGATATGAGATGACTAAAGCTGAAAAGGAAAAGAAGAAAGACCCTATTTTATTTGGTGTATTAGCAAAATCAAGAAAACTCTATTATATAGCAGATTGGAAAGATGAATATTGTGATTTAACACTTGATAAAATGTTTGAAGTGTTAGGTGAAGATGTTTTGCAAATTAATAACAATTCAGTAAACAAATATATCAATACCGGTAAGTTGTAACAATCTGGAATTTCCAGATAAATTACAAAATAATTAAGTAGAGGTGCGTTAAGCACCTTTTTTGTGACCAAATTTTCACTTGTATGCAATAATTTTTTGCTTACATGATATTTATAATTAGACTATAATCTATATACATTTATGGCAAAACTAATCCAAAAATATCAAGGTGAAGATATAAAGATAAACTTTAAATATAGAGATAAAGCAACTAAAGCTTTAATTGATATAGATAGTATTGATGAATTAGTTGTATTATTATATACATCAGATGGAGCACAAATTAAAGGATTTTATAAAACTAATTTAACTGGGTCTTATACTAGTAGCTTAGATACTGGGTCTCTTTCGTTACTTACAAGAATTGATAATTATCAATATTATGGTTGGATACAAAGTGGTGAAACAAAAAATGCTCAACCTGGTACAATTAAATCAGAAACTAAGTTTTTACAATATTATACTGAGTTATCACAATCAAAATTAGATACAATTGCTGTTGCTCCAATATGTGAGTTGATTAGAGATATTAATATTAAATACATTGAGTAATGGGAAGAGCAATTGATGCTGAGATTGATGTTAATCAAATAACTAATACAGAATTATTATTATTAATAGATGATAAGGTTGATAAAGTTACAGGTAAAGGTTTGTCTACAAACGATTATACAACTGAAGAAAAACAAATTGTTGGTACAATAGGTCAACAAGTTGAGATGGCAATAAATGATTTAAAAACAGACCAGGAATTTATATCGAGTTTAAAGGGTGATAAAGGTGATGATGCTTACGAAACATGGCTTGCATTAGGTAATGAAGGCACTGAGCAGGATTTTATTAATAGCTTGAAGGGGGATAAAGGCGAACCGGGAAATTCATCTTATACTTATATAGCCTATGCAAGCGATGCAAGTGGGGCTAATTTTACCACTACATTTAATGCATCGCTCGATTATGTTGCAATGAAAACAACAACGAGCGCAATTGCAAATCCACAGGCTAGCGATTTTGCAGGGTTGTGGAAAAATTATAAAGGTGAGGCGGGCAGCTATAACGACTTAACCGATAAGCCAAATATAATATCAAAAACAATAGGTGTATCTAATATTAACAGCTCAACTGTAAGCACTGGCACAAATAGAACTCGAATAGATAATTTATATCCTATGAACTGTTATGGATATAATAAAGCAACTGTAAAAGAAATAAGAATATATTGTTATTCTGGTGGTGAGGGTAAAATTAAATTTTTACGAAAAACATCCACTAATGGACAATATACTATTTTAAAAGATATATCATACACATTTTCTACTGGACTAAATACGATAGGTATTGATGTAATAGGAAGTTATGAGGCAGAATATGGTTGTTATATAGCTTTTTATAGTGAAACAGCGGTTTTTAATGTACAAAGTGGCGTAACCGGAAATGGGTATTTACTAATTGCAGGAGAGCTTACGAATAATTCGGTTTCATCCGTAACAAACGGCATATTACAATTTCAGGTTGATTTAGAATATATTGTTGAGTATAACAATAGATTTTTGGACATAGAAAATAGAGGATTTAATTATTCAGATATATATTATGAATATGACATAAATGGAAATGGAACTGGCAAAGGATTATTTACTGTATACTGTAAATTATTTGGTAACGTATATATTGGGCATAAAATAGGTAGAGAAACAGATTTATCAGACGCGGTTTATAAAGACATTTATAGATATTTGGGATGTTACTCATATACTTATAAAGATGGCATGATGTATCAGGGGCTCCAATTAATAACAGGCCAAGAATCAGAATTTGTATGGCGTAGAAACGATTCAAGAATTGATTTTACTGGGGGATTTCACGGTGACGAAATAATGACAGGTGTTAATTTTTTTATTGATGGGCAGCCAATAAGTTTATTAAGTAATATAGCATTCAGAGCGTGCATAGATTTTTATTACATACAGCACTCAACTATGCACGAAGCACCAACAGCAGGCGGGTATATAGTTGGACACCCAGTTGACTGCAACCATATTAAAATATCAAGATTTACAACAGGTGGTTATACAACCAGAAATATTATAGAATTTGTAAGAGAGGTTCCAGTATCATTAATATACGGGGGTATATGTTGTGTTGGTAGGAATTTAGTTAATTATTGCTATACCGATAAAGACTATATCAATAGAGATGTAGACACTTATGATATTTCTTTATTAGGCGGAACTGGACTGCGAAAATATACAACATATAATCAGACTACGCAATATGGAATTGAATGTGAATCAAGTTTAATTAGTGCAACTCAGGGTACATCAGATGTGCAACAAGTGCTATTGATTGCAGATAATGGCTCCCCATTGCAGTATAAAAAATACTATCGAGGAAGCAACTCATTTACAGCTAACAATGCTGATAGATACGAGTTTTATAGTCTTTATAAATTTAAAAAGATATATTAAGTAAAAAACCCCTGCCTTATTCCCGGACGCTCTCACACGTCCAAAAATTAAAGGTGCATACACACCACGACAGAGGCTATAATGCCTTATTCGGTTTGCATGTATTTTTTGTTACAGATTTTAAAAAATAGAAAATTTACAATATTTAATTGAAATTTCATGAATTATTTATATTTATAATTAGCAATAAATATTAATTATAAATGCCAATAGATTTAGAAGAAGTTCTTGCTGAGATTGATGTTAATCAAATAACTAATACAGAATTATTATTAGAAATAATCAAAAAAGTTTCTAAACCGATTCAATGTAGTGATGGATTAATTGCTATTACTACAAGTAGTGATAACGGAAATAGTACATTTATTCCATCTGAATATACATTAAGTTCATTAATTACTGCTATTAGTGGGTCAGCAACACATATTGATGATTCTGTTGTAGCATTAAATAAAACTTGGTCAAGTAGCAAAATCAGTGGAAGTTTAGTTAGCGGGAGTATATTAGCTAGTAGCAGTTTAGCAAATGAATCATTATTATTAAGTCAAAGTATATCAACTAAAGCAGAAATTGATGATAATAATGTACTTGCTAATAAAGTTTGGTCAAGTTTAAAAGTTAGCAGTAGTTTTGTAAGCGCAAGTGTAATAACAAGCCAAAGTATAGCAAATATTAATCATGATGATACAAAAAATATAAAAGGAAGTAATTACCATATTACTAAAGCTTTGTATGATATCATATCTGAACAATCCGGATCATTATTAGTAAACAGTAGTTTAGGAATTAATACAACTACACCACAATTTACAACTGATATTTCTGGTTCATTAAGAACAACTTCTGGATTATATTTTGGTGGTTCTGCAACAAGTAGTGTAGATTATACACACTTAATAAATATAAGTGGCAGTATAAGCGGTAGTAGCACTGTTAATAGTTTAGTATTTACACCAAAAGTTGATTCAACTGCATCATTTACTTTTAAAAATGCAAATGGATCTGCAAGTGTACTAAATATTGATACAAGTACTGGTGCATTAACTATGTCTTCTTTAATTGGTACGGGAGATAGATTAATTAAAACCTCAGCAACTGGCACTTTATCAGCAGCAACGGCAGGAACGGATTACCAAATGCCTATTGGCACAATCCCAGCAAATACTATCGTAGTTGGTAATGGTGTAAATGCTGTAAAAAGTAGCGGGATAACTGTACAGGCTGCTAACCATGTATACTTGATTGGTAATAGCATTACAGCTAATACAACCTATTCGACGCAATTACAAACGTTGCTAGGTAGTGATTGGATTGTAATTAATAAAGGTATTGGTGGAAATACGACCACTATGATGCTAGCAAGATTTGCAACGGACATAACAGATAATTTGGATTGTGATTATGTCGTAATAATGGGTGGTATAAATGATATAGCCTCATCTTATTCGGCGGCAACAATAGAAAGCAATTTACAAGCAATGTATACCGCTGCTCATAATGCAGGAATAAAGGTTGTAGCACTAACAATATTACCAAGAACTGG
>CAZDEU010000004.1:63837-66384 GCA_964504265.1 uncultured Bacteroidales bacterium | reverse complement strand
ATTTTTATTATTTTAATATTTTTAATAAAATATGTTAGCGAATTATATATGTTAGAAAAGATTATATAATTCAATAATTTATATTAACCTGTATCTTAACAATGGCTGATATTTTAAACCTCCTACCGTGGTTTTCCCCAGATAAAACATAAATAAAGTATCATTTTTTTGAATAAATGTAATGCTTCCACCAAGATGCTCGTTTTCGTCATTGTCCGCATAATCGTTTACAAGTAAAGGATTAAAACAATGAGGAGCAAAAGATCTACCCGAATCGTTTGAAAAATATATACCTAATTGCATATCATCAACATTGCCAGAAACATCTTTGTACATACGTTTAGTAATATAATTGTGCCAAGGACCTGCTTTAAAATCTTTTGAGCCTGCAATTAATACACAAATATAATCACCATATTTACCAACCCAGGCTGGTTCGCTGCAATACTGACGGCTTCTCCAGCCTGTATGCGCATCAATTACTGGATTATTCTCAAATTTTATCCAATTTTTCAAATTATTTGATTGAGCCATACCAAGCCGTTCAGTAGCATTTTTTGCAATACCATCATAAAACATTATGAAATAATTGCCATTTTTAATAACTTTACCGTAAAAAACTCCTTTTTCGTCCCATTCTCCATTTTTGCCTGCTTTTATTGATGGTTCAGTAGAAATATCGTAGGGTCCCGTAAGTAATGTTGGAGATGTAACAATTCCAATTTGTCTGTTCCCAATTTTATTAAACCCATTCATAATAAAATACCATAAATCATTATGTTTAATAACGTCGGTAATTAAAGCCGACTGCGGCATTTTTCCAGTGCAATCCCAACCTGCCCAAGAAGTATGTAAAAAATCTTTATATGTAAACACAGGCTTGCCATCTAAAGCAGGTTTCCATTTAATTAAATCATATGAAATTGCTGCATACATATCAATTTTGTTAGTATCTACTTCATTAATAAACATAACCCAGTATTTATTAATACTATCAAAAATTATTTTGCTATACATAAGACTATTGCCTGCAAAATTTAAATAACCGTCTGACGGCTTTACAATAGCACCTTGTTTGTATTTTTCAAAGCCTGAAGGTGTTCTGTTCCACAATACAACACGTGTTCTTTTTAAAGGAAAACCTTTACCACGCAATAATTTACCAAGGTTAATCAAACCATTTGAAGGATTAAATTTTTTAATTGAAAATAAATTTTCACTTCCAGCATCGTACAATGGAATATCGTTACCCCAGCCTAAAGCCCAATTATCCCAGTTTTTTATTGATAAAAACAAAGAATCTTTTAGTGGACTTATATAAATTGTGCTATCGTTTTCAATGGAAATTATATTAAGATATTCACCTTCAAAAGTGTTATCACACTCTGTATTAACAATCATACAAGGTTCATTTAATATAAAATCATTACATATAATACAATCATTAACCTTATCTTTATTGGTACAACTAACACATAACAATTGAATAAATATTATGATAAAAATATAAATATGTTTTTGCATATTGTTTATTAAAAATAACTTAATATAATGCATTATATACAAAAGTATTAAAATATGGATATTTTACAAACAATAATTTTAATTTAAGATAAATAAATTAATTTTGCATTTTGAAGAAAATGAAAATATTTTATTACATATTATCTATAAAATTAAAATGTATAGCTATATTACCTTTTGGTGTTATATATATTTTATCTGATATAATGGCATTTTTATTAATGCGCATCTTCAGATATAGAAGGAAAGTTGTAAAAATGAATTTACAAAATGCTTTTCCCGAAAAGGATAAAAAAGAAATTTTCAAAATCACTAAAGATTTTTATAGAAATTTTGCAGATTTATTTTTTGAAACCATTAAAGCGTCTCATATTTCGATAGAAACACTTTTTAAAAGATTAAAAATTGAAAACATTGAAATAATGAAACAGCATCTCAGTAGCGGCAGAAGCTTGATAGTTTGCTTATCGCATCGTGGTAATTGGGAATGGTTAGGGTTGGTTTTTGCAAATGCTTTTAAATATAATGGTTATGCCATTTATCAACCTTTAAAAAATAAATTTTTTGATGATTATATGAAGGCTATTAGAGGTAGATTTAGAAAAGAATGTTTAGTGCCTGCTAAACAAACCGCAAGAATTATTTTAAAACATAAAAATGAACCTTCTTATTATTTAATATTGTCGGATCAATCTCCAGCCGGAGGCGATATTAAATATCAAACAATGTTTTTAAATCAAAAAACACCTGTGCATATTGGGGTTGAAAAACTTTCGGTTGCATTTGATTTCCCTCTTTTATATATTGATATAATTCGCTTAAAACGAGGCTATTACAAAGCTGTAATTACTGAAATAAATGCTGAGCCACGCAAAAGCAAACCTTATGAAATTACTGATGCACATATTGCAGTTTTAGAACAAGCTATACGAAATCAACCCGATAATTGGCTTTGGTCACACAGAAGATGGAAATATGCTATGTAAATTGATATTTACGATTTTAGATTTACGAATTACGATT
>CAZDEU010000004.1:0-63737 GCA_964504265.1 uncultured Bacteroidales bacterium | reverse complement strand
TGGAAATATGCTATGTAAATTGATATTTACGATTTTAGATTTACGAATTACGATTTTATTGATGATTCGTTTTATCGATATATAATATACTTTTATCTTAGTTTTTACTTCGTCAATCGTACTTCGTCAATCGTACTTCGCCAATCGTACTTCGTCAATCGTACTTCGTCAATCGTACTTCGTCAATCGTACTTCGTCAATCGTATTTCGTCAATCGTACTTCGTCAATCTTAATTTCACTTTCTACAATAAGGTCGCTCATAGGGAGCTACCAAAAAATTTGATTTTTTTCAAATTTAAAAATTACTTATAACTTTGTGCTGATAAAATTTAAAAAATAATGAAGCTTATAAACTTAGGCGACCATATTGACAAAGGTTTTTATAAAGTTCACAGCACTTTTAAAAATGTTGTTAATTTATTTAACGATAATAGCTTTATTACTATTGCTACTTCAGACAAACCATCAGGACCTTTTAATATTATTGTTGATGATTTTAATTCGGATGTTATTGATTATATCGAAGTTACAAATTCAAATATTAATACTAAAGTTTTTTCTTTTAATATTGACAATGAAAAGCGATGGTCTTCCGTTTATATTTTTCAGGAAATTGATTTAACTGTTTTACTTTTTAAAATTAATACTATAATTTATACTCTGAAAGGCTTATTAAACGTGAACTCATTGCTTTTTGTTCAAAATAATTCTCAAACTAATTTGAAAGGTTTTGAAAAAGAACTATACATTAGTCTGAAAAAAGGTATAAATACTTTATTTGAAGATGGTTCTCTTAATGGGATACCTTTAATTAAAGGTAAAGGGAAGGGGTTAACACCTTCAGGCGACGATTTTATTACAGGTTATTTATACGCTTTGTTTGTTTGGGAACAAATTACCAACATTGATACTTCAGTATTAAGAAAAAATGTTTTTGAACTTTCACGCAGTTCTAACATTATTGTTGATTATCAACTAAAAGCTGCTTGCAACGGTTGGTTTAACAGTAGTTTTATCCATGTTCTTGATTTTTTATTTAAAAATATTAATTCAGAAGTTCAGCAAGCTGTTAATCCTTTGTTATCATGCGGTTCTACTTCGGGAGAAGATATTTTATCTGGTTTTTTATTAACAATGAAAAATTTATTAATTAAACAAAATCTAAATTAAATTTATTTTTTACCTTTATAAATTATTTTAAAAAAATGTACACAAAAGGAATTATCAGAAAAGGAGAATATTTCGACTCAGTCAGTCTGATGCTGGTTGCAGGCGAAATAAACAAACTGCCGGGCATTATTGATTCAGGAGTTGTGATGGGAACTAAAGAAAACCGATCAATACTTGATGCGTCCGGTATTTTATTAAAAGAATTTGAAAATAGTGGCGACACTGACCTATTGATTGCTATAAAAGCCGAATCGCAACAAGGTATTGATAATGCAATTTCTAAAATTGAAGAATTGCTTGCAAATATCAGAAATAAAAAAAGCGACGATAATGTTGGTTTTAAACCTAAGAGTCTTGACAGTGCATTAGAAAAAATGCTTGATGCCAATCTTTCAATAATTTCAGTTGCAGGCAAATATGCTGCTTACGAAGCATATAAGGCTCTTGACAGGGGTTTGCATGTTATGATATTTTCGGATAATATTGCAGTTGAAGATGAGTTGAAACTAAAAACTATTGCATCTGAAAAAGGATTATTGGTTATGGGACCTGATTGTGGAACTGCCATTATTAACGGAGTTCCCTTAGCTTTTGCAAATGCTGTTAATAAAGGTGATATTGGCATTGTTGCTGCATCGGGAACAGGTTTGCAAGAAGTAAGTTGTCTTATTTCTGAAGCTGGCTGTGGTATTTCACAAGCTATTGGTACCGGCGGTAGAGATGTAAAAAAAGAAATTGGCGGAATAATGTTTATTCAGGCTATGAAAGCTCTTGCCGAAGACAACAACACTAAAGTTATTCTTTTGGTGTCTAAACCTCCGCATACTGATACACTTGCAAAAATTGCAGACGAAGCTAAAAAAATCAATAAACCTATTGTTGCAATATTCATTGGTGCTAATCATGATATTGCAGAAAAAGCAGGTATGATTTCTGCCGTAACTCTTGAAGAAGCTGCATTAATTGCCGTTAAATTATCAAAAAACTTAGACTACCAAGATGTTAAAGCAGATATAATTAAACGTAATCAAAGTTTAATAAAACGAGCTGACGAACTTGCCAAAAAGACGAATGGAAAATATTTAAGAGGTCTTTTCAGCGGTGGCACATTATGCGATGAAACTCAGTTGATTTTTAAAGATATCATTGGTTTTGTTAATAGTAATATACCTTTAAATAAAGATTTTAAACTTCAAAATGTTTGGAAGTCTGTTGAAAATACTGTTATTGATTTGGGAGATGATGAATTTACTGTTGGTAGACCTCATCCAATGATTGATTTTTCGCTTAGAATGAAAAAATTTGAGGAAGAAGCTATAGATAAAGAAGTTGCTGTAATTTTACTTGACATCGTTATTGGTTACGGTTCACACAACGAGCCTTTATCTGAATTATTACCTGTTTTAAACAGAATTAATGCAAAGCGTAATGATTTGGTTATTATTTGTTCAGTTACTGGAACAGCTAATGATCCTCAAAATAAAAAAGAAATTGTATATTCGCTACAAAATTCCGGCGTTATTGTAGTAGAATCAAATGCTGCAGCAAGTATTCTTGGTGCAAATATTATTAAGTTGAAAGGAGACAAATAATGGCTGTTAAAGATTTATTCGAAAAAAAACTTAATGTTATTAATACAGGTCTTGAAAGTTTTTCGTCAGACCTTGAAAAAAATGGTATAAATGTAATTCAGCTCGACTGGAAGCCATCATTGATTAATAACCCTGAAGCAGATAATCTGCTAAAGAAAAATAAAGATTTTATTGAAGAGGCAAACAAAAAAGCATTAAACATAGTTCTAAGCGGAACTCCTTTTTTGGTAGGCTTAGATGTTGCCATTAACGTAATACCCGGAATGAAAAAAAATCTTATACTTCATTCGGGTCCTCCAGTAAAATGGGAAAATATGTGTGGACCAACAAGAGGTGCAATAATTGGTGCTTTGATATACGAAAAAATGGCTTCAACAACCGAAGAAGCAGAAAAATTAGCTTCTTCAGGACAAATTGAATATGCACCATGTCATGAACATTCGGCTGTTGGACCTATGGCTGGTATTGTTTCTCCTTCTATGCCTGTTTTTATTATTAAAAACGAAAAATACGGTAATTATGCTTATTGTACTTTGAATGAAGGGCTTGGTAAAGTATTACGTTATGGTGCTTTTAGTGAAGAAGTTATAACACGTCTTCGATGGATGGAAGATGTACTTTACCCTGTACTGAAAAAAGCTGTTGAGCACATTGGTAAAATTGATTTAAAAAATCTTATTGCTCAGGCTTTACACATGGGCGATGAAGTTCATAACAGAAACCGTGCAGGGACTTCGTTACTCTACAGAACCCTTGCCCCTGCTATAGTTCTTACTGCCGACAAAAAAGAAGATGCTGCAAAAGTTCTTGAGTTTATTAACGGCAACGACCATTTTTTCCTTAACTTAAGTATGCCTGTCTGTAAAGTTGTCCTTGATGCTGCACGTAATATTGAAGGAAGCAGCATGGCTGTGGTTATGGCTCGTAATGGAACTGAATGGGGTATTCAATTGGCTGGTACAGGAACTAAATGGTTTACAGGTAAATCGCCTGTACCCGATGCTCTTTATTTTCCGGGCTTTACAAAAGATGATGCTAATCCTGATATTGGCGACAGTGCTATTACCGAAACAGGTGGTCTTGGCGGTTTTGCAATTGCCGCAGCTCCTGCTATTGTTCAGTTTGTAGGCGGAAATGCCTCCGATGCCTTGAATTATTCTTTAACTATGTACGAAATTACTGTTGGTGAAAATAATATTTATCAAATTCCTAATCTTAATTTCAGAGGTACACCTACAGGTGTTGATGTTGTAAAAGTAGTCCAAAAAAATATTACACCATTTATTGATACTGGTGTAGCTCACAAAGAACCAGGCATTGGTCAGGTTGGAGCTGGTGTTTTAAGTGCTCCAACACAACCTTTTATCAATGCTTTTAATGGATTTATCGAAACTTTAAAATAATTAATCACAATAAAATAATTTAAACTCACAACTATGGAAACAAATGATTTTTTAAAATTTATGAGTGAACTAAAGGTTTATGACCTTACACAACGTTTAAGTATTCACACTCCACCTTGGCCAAGTTATATGCCATTAGGAATTCAATATTTTAAAAGAATTGCTGGCGCTCACATGGGACAAGGTGCTAATGGTCAGATTATTACGACATCAAACCACGTAGGTACTCACATTGATGGCGAAATTCACTTTCACGCAAGCGGCCGCTCTATTGGTGATGTTCCTATTGAAGAATGGATTGGCTCAGGTGTAGTAGTTGACATATCTAACGAAGTTGGAGATTACGACCTTTACACACCCGAAATGCTTATGAGTAAAGTAGATATCCAAAAAGGTGATATACTACTTATTAATACAGGTTATCATAAATATGCATGGGATCAGCCCGAATCAGACGAAGTACGGTATTTTGTAAAACATCCTGGTCCAAGTCCTGATTTTCATAAATGGGCTTTGGAAATGAAAATAAAATGGATTGGTGTTGACTGCGGTAGTGCCGACCATCCAATGAATACTATTATAAAAGATTGGCATCCTAAAAGTTTTGTTGAAGCCGAAAACAAACTAAAAGCCAAATATGGTAAAACTTGGGAAGAAATGTTCCCGTACGAAGAATTTTATCAGGTAATGCACCTTAAATTATTCCCTAAAAAACTTGTTCATGCTGAAAACATTGGAGGCGACATTGCGAAAGTAAGCAATAAACGTTTGTGGATTGGTTTATTCCCATTGCGCGGTATTGAACTGGAATCTTCAATGTGTCGTATTATCGCTTTTGAACCGTAATTTATCAAAATTATAAGGAGATTTTATTATGCCTGCTACACACGATTTTGAATATTTTAAGCCACAAAGTTGGGAAGAAACAATAGAACTTCTTAATAAGTTTGGTGCCTCTGCCAAAATTTTGTCAGGTGGCACCGATCTTGTGCTTAAAATTAAAGAAGATATTGAAAAACCCGATGCAATCATTGATATTAAAGCTATTAATAATGTAGATAAAATTGAAATTAATAGCGATAAAATCTTTATTGGAGCTGGCGTTACTTTTTCGCAAATCATAGATTCCGAAATTATTAAATCGGAATTATATTTACTTTGGGAAGCTGCACGAACAGTTGCTTCAGTTGGCACTAGAAATAGAGCTACTATGGTAGGTAATATTTGTTCTGCAGTACCTTCACTTGATTCAGGCCCTCCTTTATTGGTTTATGACGCTAAGGTTAATCTTATTAGTATAAACGGTAAACGTAGCATACCAATTAACGAGTGGTTTATAGGTCCTAAAAAAACTGCTATAAAAACTGGCGAAGTTGTTGTAAATGTAGAAATCTCTTTACCGTCAAAACCTAATGGCACTTGTTATGTTAAATTAGGTAGATATTCGGGCGAAGATTTAGCTCAAGCCGGTGTAGGTATTATGGTTGATAATAAGTATAATTATAAAATTGCATTTTGTGCAGTGGGTCCAATTCCAAAACGAATTTCAAAAATTGAAGAATTGTTGAATAATAAGCCTTTGTCAAATGATATTATTGAACAAGCAAAAAGTATTATAAATCAAGAGATTTCTCCGATAACCGATATCCGTGCAAGTAAAGAATATCGATTACATTTAGCTGGAATTATGCTTGAACGAGGTTTGCAAATTGCTGAAAGAAGATGCAAAGGCGAAAAAATTGAACCATTTAATTATTTAGGAGGTTAATATGAATACTAAAACTAATATTACTTTTAAACTTAACGGAGAAACCCGCAATATTGATGTTGACAACAACGACATATTGCTTGATGTTTTACGCGATAAGTTAGGAGTTAAAAGTCCTAAATGCGGCTGCGACAGAGGCGATTGTGGTGCTTGTGCAGTACTAATTGATAATAAAAGCGTTAGAAGTTGTCTTATTTTTGCCGTTGAAGTCGATCAGCATGAAGTAACTACAGTAGAAGGATTATCTAATCCAGATATTAGCCCTCTTCAAAAAAACTTCGTTGAAATGAATTCATTTCAATGCGGTTTTTGTGCTCCTGGCGTTATAATCTCTGCCCACGAACTGCTGATGCGTAATCCTGACCCAACGAGAGAGGAAGTTAAAGAAGCTTTGGCAGGTAATTTATGCCGTTGTACAGGTTATACACCTATTATTGATGCCGTTTTAGCAACTTCAAAAAAGGAGGATGTAAAATGAATGATTTGAGATATGTCGGTAAATCTGTTCAAAGAATAGACGGATTAGAAAAAATTTCAGGCGCAGCTTTATATTCTGATGACTTAGAATTTGGACCTAACTTAATGTATGCGGAAATAGTTGAAAGTACTTATGCTCACGCTATTATAAAAAGTATTGATATTTCTGAAGCAGAAAAAATTCCAGGAGTTGTAAAAGTTTTTACTGGTAAAGATTTCCCTTTTAAATTCGGTTTATATACAAAAGATAGATATATTTTTGCACAGGATAGGGTTAGATTTGTTGGAGAACAGGTTGCAGCGGTTGTTGCAAGAAATCAAAAAGCTGCATTAAAAGCTGCCAAACTTGTAAAAGTGGAATACGAACCTTTACCTGAAGTTCTTGACCAAATGGATGCTTTGAAAGATGATACTATAAGAATACACCCCGACCTTGGCACTTATGAACATGTTCCTTGGTTTTTTCCTCAAGACGGAACCAATATTGCACATTGGAGGAAAATCAGAAAAGGTGAACCTGAAAAAGGCTTTAATGAAGCTGATTTTATTTTAGACGACACTTACGAAGTTCCTAGATATGCACATTGTGCTCTTGAAACTCACGTTGCTATTGCAAAATTTGATTTATCGGGCAGGCTAACCGTTTGGGCTTCTTCTCAATCTCCATTTACTCAAAGACACCTTTTTGCTGAAGCACTTTCAAAATTGGGTGTCCAACATAAAGATGTAAGGGTTATTGCACCTCACGTTGGCGGTGGATTTGGCGGTAAAGCTGGCGTTACTATGGAAATATTATCAGCCGCTCTTGCTACAAAAGTAAAAGGTAACCCTATAAAAATTCGTTGGACAAGAGCCCAGGAATTTTATAATACCTATCAGCGTCTTGGTGTTGTTGCAAAACTAAAAATTGGTGTTAAAAATGACGGTAAAATAACGGCTATGCAGCATCAATTATATTGGGATGCAGGTGCTTATGTTGAATATGGTGCTAATGTTGTAAATGCAGCAGGTTTATCAGCTATAGGTCCTTATCGTATCCCTAACCTTTCTATTGATTCTGTTTGTATATATACTAATATGCCCCCCACAGGTGCATACAGAGGTTTTGGATATTCAGAATTTTTGTTCGGTTTAGAATCACACATGAGCAGAATTGCCGATAAATTAGGCATGGATGCCGTTGAATTCAGAAAAATTAACGCTATAAAGGAAGGCGACTCGCTGGCTTATGGTGCTGATATGAACCCTAATGGACTACACGAGGCTATAGAAAAAGTTAAAACTGAAATTGAATGGGGTAAAAAAGAAGTTTCGAATGATCCAAATAAAGTTATTGGCAAAGGTTTTTCATTGTTGTGGAAAGCTCCTGCTATGCCTCCTAATGCGTCTTCTTCAGCATTTTTAAAGTTTAATGAAGATGGTAGTATTAATATTTTAGTGTCGGCAATGGATATAGGACAAGGCTTTTTAACTGTTATGGCTCAAATAGCAGGCGAAATTCTTGGTGTGCCGCCATCAAAAATAAGATCTGAAAACCCAGATACCGACCGTAATCCTTATGAATGGCAAACTGTAGCTTCACATATTACTTGGTCAACTGGTAATGCAGTTAAAAAAGCTGCTATAGATGCTCGTACTCAAATTATAAGTCTTGTATCAAGAACCAAACACCTTCCCGAAGATATGCTTTATTTAGAAGATGAAACTGTTAAGTGTCATACAAAACCTGATTTTAAATTACCTCTGAAAGATTTTGTAATTTATGGAATTCAAGCTGAAGATGGCACATATAAAGGTGGTCCTATAATTGGTAGAGGAATTTTTATGCCTGAATTTTCATCAACTAATAGTAACCCCGAAACAAGCCAGGGCGGGCATCCAAATGTTCATTATACTGTTGGAGCAGCAGCTATTAAATTAGAAATTGACAAGCAAACTGGTAAAATGAAAGTTCTTAAAGCTGTTGAAGCACTTGATGTTGGAAAAGCGATAAACCCTGATCTTGTAAAAGGGCAAATAACTGGTGGTTTATTACAGGGCTTAGCAACTGTACTATACGAAGATATGCGATTTGATGAAAAAGGGCGTATGCTTAATCCAAATTTTACAGATTATAAAATACCTACATCAATGGATATTCCTGATGAGGTAGTCCCAATTATTGTTGAAGTTGCTCAGCCTGATGGACCTTTTGGCGCCAGAGGTGTTGGAGAACATACTATGTTACCAGCAGCTCCTATGGTGGCTAATGCTATTGAAGATGGATTAGGTATAAGATTAAAATCAATGCCAATTACGGCAGAAAAAGTTGCGTTGGAATTTAAAAAAGTGAATAAGAAATAATAATGTCTAAACCTTTAGAAAATGTTGTTGTCTTGGACTTGTCAAGAGTTCTGGCAGGTCCTTTTTGCACTATGTTATTGAATGACTTAGGTGCAGAAGTTGTTAAAGTTGAAATACCAAATACAGGCGATGATAGTCGTCAGTTTGGTCCTTTCAGAAATGGAAAAAGTCTTTATTTTATGAGTATTAACAGAGAGAAAAAAAGTATTTCTCTTAACCTTAAGACTCAAAAAGGTAAAGAAATATTACTAAAATTAGTCGAAAAAGCTGATGTGTTAGTCGAAAATTTCAGACCAGGCACTATGGAGAAACTAGGTATTGGCTGGGATAAATTAAAAGAGATTAACCCACGGCTTATTTATGCTTCATCGTCTGGTTTTGGACATACTGGACCTTACTCTAATAAACCTTCTTACGATATACTTGCTCAGGCTATGGGAGGAATTATGAGTATTACAGGCTGGGCAAATAGCAAACCTACAAGAGTTGGCATGTCGATTGGAGATATTACTGCTTCTTTATTTACCGCAATAGGCATTACTTCAGCTTTATATCATCGTACTATAACTGGTAAAGGACAACAAATTGATATATCCATGCTTGATTGTCAGTTAGCTATATTGGAAAATGCTATGTTAAGGTATCAGATTGATGGAGTCGCACCACAGCCAATAGGCAATAGGCATCCAACTATTACTCCTTTTCAGGCATTTAAGGCAAAAGATGATTATTTTGTAATAGGTATTGGCAATGATAACTTATGGATTAAAATGTGTAATGTTATTGGAGCTTCAAATCTTACTGAAGACGATAGATTTACTGGTAATGAAGACAGAACTAACAATATTGACGTTTTGATTCCAATTTTAGATAATATCTTTGCAAGTAAGACTGTAGCAGAATGGTGCGAAATTTTTGAAAATGCTGGTATTCCACATAGTCCAATAAATACTATTGATAAGGTAATGGAGAATCCTCAACTTAAAGCAAGAAATATGCTTGTAGAGGTGTCATCTGAACAAACAGGAAAAGTTATTATTGCAGGTAATCCTATTAAAATGACTTCAATTCCGGAATTGCCTACCAAAGGGCTAATACCTGAGATAGGGCAGCATAATTTCGAGATATATTCTAAATGGCTTGGGCTAAGTAATGAAGAAATAAAAAAGCTAAAAGAAGAAAACGTTATTTAGTTGGGAAATATTAAGAGTATAATTTATTCGTATAATGTTGTAAATCTTTTTGTAGTTTCGTGTCTTTGTGGCAAATATAAATATTTCTGCAACTATTTAGACTATTTGAGTCCATTTGATTCTGAAATTGCAACTAATTTCTGAAAAATTTTGAAAAAAAAATAAATATTTTTTAAAACTTTAGTTTTTTCAGATTTTTTTGCAATATTTGTACCCTTATGATAGCTCAAAAATTAATTTCAGATTCTGTAACTCCGTTAAAAACATCGGATACAGCAGTTGAAGCTCTTAAACTGATGGAAGAGTTTAAAGTTTCACATCTGCCTATAGTTAATAATGAGCAATTTCTTGGTATTATTTCTGAAGGCGACATATTAGAACATAACAACTTTAATGATGCTATTGGCAACCATAGGCTTTCGCTTACAGGAGCATTTGTAACCACCGACAAACATATTTTTGAAATTATTAAAACAGCTGGCTCTTTTAATCTTTCGCTTATACCTGTTGTTGGAGACGATAATATATATCTCGGTGTAATACTTTTGCAAAATCTTGTTAAAGGTTTTTCTGAAATAATATCTGCATGGAACCCAGGTGGAATTATTGTTCTGGAACTTAACTTAAACGATTACAGTCTAACAGAAATTGCCAATATTGTTGAAAGCAACGATGCTAAAATTCTAAGCATGTATGTTGCTACTCATACTGACAGCACAAAAATTGAAATTACTCTTAAATTAAACAGAATGGACATAACATCTGTGTTACAAACATTTAACAGATATCAATATGTGGTCAAAGCATCTTTTTTTGAAAGCGATTTTTTTGATAATTTAAAAGACCGCTACGACTCATTTATACATTATTTGAACATTTGAAAAGTGCCTCATATTTTACTTTTTTGTTTTTGTTTTTTATACATTTTTAATACTTTTCCTCAATTTAATGACGGCAAAATTATTATTAAAAATATTGTTATAAGTGGAAATAAAATTACAAAAGAAAATATTATTTTCAGAGAAATTCCTTTCAAAAAAGGCGATACACTTGACACAGCCGCTTTTAATAAACAAATAATTCAGGCAAAACAAAATTTGCTTAATACTTCTTTGTTTAATTTTGTTGATATAAATATAATTAATCTTGATACAAATTTTAGTGAGATTTATATTAATTTGATTGAAAGACATTATATATGGCCTCTGCCATTTTTTGAATTAGCAGATCAGAATTTTAATACATGGCTTAAAAAATGGGATTTGTCAAGAATTTATTATGGTTTATATGTAGTTATTGATAATTTTAGAGGAAGAAAAGAAATACTTAAAATATTAGCACGTTCGGGTCTTGATAAAAGCATTGGACTCTCTTATCAAAGCCCGAATATTAATAAAAATAAAACATTAGGTTTGGCTTTTGCTACTTCGTATACAACAACTGATGATATTGCTTATAATTTATACAACGATAAATTTCAATTTTTAAATATTCCAGGGGCTAATGTAAAAACTAATTATAATGCTACTTCTCAATTAACCTATCGCCCCGATTTTTATAATTATCATACATTATCAGTTGCCTATGACATGGTTTCATTTGCAGATACTTTATTTACGCTTAATCCCGATTATTCTTCCTCGCCTAAACAAGAATACTTTACATTTATTTATAGTTACAGAGACGACCACAGAGATTTTAGACCTTATCCTTTAACAGGTTATTTTATTGAAGGAAGAATTGAAAAAAAAGGATTTGGTATATTGAAAAAAGAAGATATTGATATGTTTTATATTGAAGGCTCATTCAAAAAATATACTCAACTTTCTGAAAACTTATTTATTGCAGCAGGATTATCAGGCAAAATAACTATTGGTGATAAAATTTTATTTAATCATCGGAATATTCTTGGTTTTGGTAATACTTTTGTGCGTGGCTTTGAATACTATTCTGTTAACGGTAAAAATATGATTCTAACTAAAACTAATTTAAAATATCAGATTTTGCCTCAAAAAATTATTAACCTTCCATTAATAAAAGCTCAAAAATTTAAAAAAGTACCTTTATCTTTTTATTTAAATTTGTATTGCGATGCAGCTTATGCTTATGACAATAAAAAAAATAATACTAATAAACTAAATAATACTTTTTTGTTTGGGCAAGGTATAGGTATTGATTTTGTAACATATTATGATAAAATTGTAAGATTAGAATACTCTTTTAATAGTTTAAATGAAAACGGAATTTTTATTCATTTTATATCATCATTATAAAATTATTTAATATGAAAATAGCAATTTATGGCAAAACTTTGTCCGAAAGATTACCATCTTTTTTGAAACAACTAATTGGTACACTTACAACTTATAACTGTAATATTTTATTGAATAAATTTTTATATGATGTCGCTTCTGAAGCATCAATCTTACCTGATGTTTACAATATTTATGATGAAAAAAAAAATATTTTAGATGCTGATGTTTTGCTCAGTATTGGTGGTGATGGCACCTTACTTGATACAATTTCAATTATTGGCAATTCTGCAATACCTGTTCTTGGTATCAATTTAGGCAGATTGGGTTTCATTTCAAGTATACCTATTGAACATCTCGAACAAGCAATAGCTGATATTATTAATAAAAATTATAAAATTAATCATAGGACACTTTTAAAAGTAAGCACTACTGTTAGTAAACTTGAAGATAGTTTTAATTATGCTCTTAATGAAGCAGCAATTCAGAAAAAAGATTCTTCTTCTATGATTACAATACATACTTACATAAATGAACAATTTCTTAATTCGTATTGGGCAGACGGATTAATTATAGCTACTCCAACTGGTTCAACTGCTTACTCTTTGAGTTGTGGTGGACCTATACTTACCCCTGATGCTCACAATCTTGTTATTACTCCTATTGCACCTCATAATCTTGCTGTGCGACCTGTAGTAATACCCGACAACAGTATTATTAAAATGAAGCTATCAAGCAGGTCGGCTGGATTTTGGATTTCTTTAGACTCAAGACACAATGCTGGACAACCCGGCGATGAAATTATTGTTCGTAAAGCTGATTATTATATGAATTTTATTGAATTGATTAATCATAGTTTTTTTGCATCTTTGCGTAATAAATTATTGTGGGGACGTGATATCAGAAATTAATTATCGAATTTTGTAAAAAAAATTAAAAATATTTTTTTATACTTGAAAATCGTATCTAAAATTTGTACATTTGCAGGTTTAGATAAAAATATTTGTCATAAGTAATTTTTTTATTATGATAAATTGTGAAATGTAAAATTTAATACTGTTTTTACTTATTCGCAAAAGAATTAATAATAAATTTTTAAAAAATGTGTTATTAAAAAAATATGAAAATGAAAAAATTATTACTAATTATAAGTGTGATTTCTCTGATATTATCAGATAATTTGTTTGCTCAAGGAATTTTAAAAGGTAAAGACCAGTATCTTACTTTTGGTTTCACAGCAACCAATTTTTTAGGTGAACTCGGCGGTGCTAATCGTATTGGTACTAATGGTTTAAGGGATTTCGACTTCCCTAGTATTAGACCAGGCTTCCATGGTGCTTATGGTATTATGTTTAACCGACTTTTTGGCGCTAGAGTAAATCTTTTGTACGGTTGGATTGGTGGTCACGATAAATTTACTAAAGAAGAAGCAAGAAGCAATCGTAACCTTCATTTCAGATCATACCTTCTCGAATGGTCTGCTCAAGCTGAATTTTATTTTACTGAATTCAAAAGAGAAGGTCATCGATATAATCTCGAAGGAGTTAAAGGACTTAGATCTATTCATATTTCTTCATACCTGTTTGCAGGCGTAGGCGGTTTCTATTTTAACCCAAAAGCTAAATACAAAGGCGATTGGTACCAACTTAAACCTCTTTCTACCGAAGGGCAAGGTCTTGTTCCTACTCGTGATGAATATAATCTTGTGCAATTTACTATCCCTTATGGAATAGGCTTTAAATATGCTATCGACAATAAATGGTCTGTTGGTTTTGAATATGGTTACCGAATGACTTTTACCGATTACATGGATGATGTTAGTACTACTTATTTTGACCCCGATGCTATTTATGCCGCTAAAGGTGAACTCGGCGAACTCGCAAGATATTTCGCTGATCCTAGCAATACTTCCGACCCATGGGTGAAAATTGACGAAGGACAAACTGCAGCCGGTCAGCAAAGAGGCGACCCTTTTGACAGAGACGCATACATTTTTGCACTTTTTTCCGTTACATATAAAATACCAACATCTGCTTCAGTAGTACCAAAACTTAGATATTAGGGTATTATATTCTCGCATCACCATATAACATATAGTTGATAAGTTTTTGGTATTTTACATGTAAGTTGTTGTTTTTTTATAACAAATCTAATAATTGAATTATCAACTGTTTGTTAAAATATGATTTTTTAAAACGAGCATGTTTGAAAAAACACAAATGGAAATGATTAAAAACTTGCGAGTTTATTATGATACCTTTAATAATCAATTCTTTAATTACATGAAACGAACTCTTCTGTTTTTGCTGACCCTCTCGGCTTTTTCTACTATTGAGGCTCAACGCTCTGAAGCTGGTTTGTTTTTGGGTTATTCATATTATATGGGCGATATTAACCCTACTACACCTTTTGCAATGGCTAAACCAGCCGCCGGCTTAATATACCGCTATAACATTAATCCTAGATGGGCTTTTAAATTGAACGGCCTTTACGGCACTATTCAATCTGATGATGCTGTAATTAAACATAATGAATTTAGAAATCTTAGCTTTCGTTCTCCTATTACTGACATATCTGCACAACTTGAACTTAATTTTTTCCCTTATGTTACGGGCAAAGGAAGCAAAATGTATTTTTCACCCTATATGTTCGCAGGTCTAGCTGTGTTTCATTTTAATCCGCAAGCATATTATAATGGAGTTTTATACGACTTGCAACCACTTGGAACTGAAGGACAAGGTACTTCTTTTATGCCCGAACGCAACAAATATTCTCTTACTGCAATCTCTATCCCTTTTGGATTAGGTGTTAAATATAGTATAGGAAATAGTTGGTGTATAGGCGGTGAGTGGAGTATGAGAAAAACTTTTACTGATTATATTGATGATGTAAGTACTACTTATGTTGATACTGAAAAATTAGCAGCCGAAAATACTTCCATTGCTGCTGCACTTGCCGACAGATCTATTAGTAGTGATGGTAATGCTGCACACGAAGGGCTACAAAGAGGTAATTCTCAAAATAATGACTGGTATTCTTTTATTGGAATTTTTATAACATATTCGCTCAAAAGTCCTTTCTCGAAACGCTGTGATGCCTATAGAAGTGGCGGATCATCTAAATTTCATGAATATAGATATTGAACTATCAGTGTAATATTTTAAATTAAGTTTATAATAATGACATTCAAGGATAATATTGATAAAGACAAATTGCCTCAACACATAGCTATAATTATGGACGGTAATGGAAGATGGGCTAAACAGCAAGGGAAAAGCCGTATTTATGGACATGAAAACGGGGTAACTTCGGTACGTGAAGTGTCGGAAGCAGCCGCCGAAATTGGTGTTAAATATCTTACACTATATGCTTTCTCAAAAGAAAACTGGAAAAGACCTACTGACGAAATTAATGCTTTAATGGGTCTTCTTGTTAATACAATTAAAAATGAAACTATTACACTAAATAAGAATAATATTCGTTTACTTGCAATCGGCGATTTGCTTAACTTGCCTACTGAATGTTATAATGACCTTAAAGAAGCTATGTCTAAAACTTCCGATAATAATGGTCTTACTTTGATTCTGGCTCTCAGTTATAGCTCCCGCTGGGAAATTGTTGATGCTGTTAAAAAAATTGCTAATCTTGTGAAAGAAAATAAATTGAATATTGATGATATTGATGAAGACCTTGTTACCAACAATCTCAATTCTAAAGGAATACCTTTCCCTGAATTACTCATCAGAACTAGTGGTGAAGAAAGAATCAGCAACTTTTTACTTTGGCAAATAGCCTATTCTGAACTTTATTTTTCTGAAAAACTCTGGCCCGACTTCAGAAAAGATGATTTCTTTAAAGCTATTATTGAATTTCAAAAACGCGAAAGACGATTCGGAATGATTAGCGAACAATTAATTTAGCTTTCTATGTATTTTAAAAGATTTATTTTATACTGCCTGTTTTTGTTACTTGTTTCTCAAGCTAATTCACAGATTTCTCTCAGCGACCCAAATACCGTTGTTGATTACACTAAACCTACTGATTATGTAATCGGAGGTATCACTGTTTATGGAACACAAAACTTCGACCATAATGTAATTATAATGTTATCGGGGCTTGCTGTTGGCGATATGATTAGTATACCCGGCGAGCAAATTTCTAAAGCTGTTGACAATATTTGGAAACAAGGTCTCTTTGAAAACATAAAAATTTCTGCTTCTAATATTATTAACAATACTATTTTCCTTGATATTTATGTTTCTGAAAGACCTCGTCTGTCAAAATTCTCATTTAAAGGTATTAGAAAATCTGAAGCTGATAATATCAAAGACGAAATAAACATTACTCGTGGCGACCCTGTTAATAAAAATATGCTCTTCAGAATTAAGGATAAATCGCAACAATATTTTATTGATAAAGGGTTTTTGAATACTCAGGTTGATATTAAACAGTCAACTGATACTATTAACGATGGCATAGACATAGAAATTATTATTGACAAAAATTCACGTGTTAAAGTTCGTAAAATTAACATCTTTGGGAATAATAACTTTGAAGCAACAAAAATTAAACGTACTTTAAAAAATACTAAAGAAAAAAAAATATACAGACTTTTTAAAACTTCAAGATATATTGAAGAAGATTATAAATCTGATAAAAATAAGTTACTTGAAGCTTACAATGAATTAGGCTTCAGAGATGCTGCTATAATTAGTGATAGTATTTATATTATTGATAGCAAACATATTGATGTTAATCTACATATTTCGGAAGGAGTAAAATATTATTTCGGAAATATTACCTGGGTTGGCAATACTAAATATTCAGATTCTGAGCTCAACGATGTACTAAGAATTAAAAAAGGTGACATCTATAATCAAAAATTGCTCGAAACCAACCTATATATGAATATGGAAGGCAGAGATGTAAGCTCTCTTTACTTAGATGATGGTTATCTTTTTTTTAATGTAAACCCAGTTGAAATTAATGTTGACAGCGATTCAATTGATCTTGAAATTAGAATTAATGAAGGCAAGCAAGCTACAATTAACAAGGTTACTATTAAGGGCAACACCAAAACCAGCGACCACGTTATTATGCGTGAAATAAGAACAAAACCAGGGCAATTATTTAGTAGGGCCGATATTATAAGAACTCAACGCGAACTTGCGCAACTCAGATATTTTGATCAAGAAAAAATGGATGTTACCCCTATTCCAAACCCTGTTGACGGTACTGTTGACCTTGAATATATAGTTGAAGAAACATCTTCGGATCAGGTTGAACTCTCTGCAGGCTGGGGAGTGGGTACTATTGTTGGCACACTTGGTCTGTCGTTTAATAATTTTTCGGGACGTAATATTTTTAAAAAAGGGGGATGGACCCCAATACCTTCTGGTGATGGGCAACGTATAAGTATTAGAGCTCAATCTAACGGACCTACTTATCAGTCTTATAACGCAGCTTTTGTTGAACCTTGGTTCGGCGGTAAAAACCCAAACAGTTTAAGTTTTTCGGTGTACCATTCTATGCAAACCAACGGCTATAAAAAAGAAGAAAGTGATTATGCTTCTATAAGAATTACTGGCATTGCTTTAGGGTACGGCAAACGCTTGCAATGGCCCGATGACTATTTTACTTTAATGACTGATTTAAGCTATCAGTATTATCAATTAAAGAATTATTCTTCTACTTTTGCTTTTTCTGATGGTTATTCAAATAATATTTCTGCAACTCTAACACTTGCACGTAACTCAATTGATGCTCCTATATTTCCCCGATCAGGTTCTGAAGTGTCTTTTATGGCTCAATCTACTTTACCTTATTCGCTTATTAATAACAGAGACTATTCAGTTTTATCAAGTCAAGAAAAATTTAAATGGCTTGAATATCACAAATATAAAGTTAGTACATCTCTTTATACAAAATTGGCAGGGAAATTGGTAATGAATACACGTGCCAGATTTGGGTTTCTCGGATTGTTTAACAAAGACCTTGGTATTGCTCCTTTCGAGAGATTTTATTTAGGTGGTGATGGACTTTCAGGTTTTGCATTAGACGGCAGAGAACTTATAGGTTTAAGAGGTTATTCAAATAATTCTGTTACACCACGAAGTAATTCAAATTATATTGGTGGCACTATATTTAACAAATATACAATGGAATTAAGATACCTTGTTTCGCCTAGCCCAATGGCTACTATTTACGTTCTTGGATTTATTGAAGCTGGTAACACCTGGTTGAAATTTTCTGAATTTAATCCCCTTGACGTTAAAAGGTCATTTGGTATTGGTGTCAGAATTAATTTGCCGATGTTTGGCTTGTTAGGACTTGATTATGGTTATGGTATTGACGAAATTCCAGGATTGCCTAATGTTAATAAAGGTCAATTCCATTTTTCTATAAACCAGTCGATTGAATAAAAAAAATATTAATTAACTTAATATAAGGAGAAAATAAAAATGAAGAAACTATTTTTGTCAATAACCGCAATGTTTTTGCTGGTTGGTATTGCTTCTGCACAAAGAGTAGCTTGTGTTGATACTAAATATATTCTTGATAATATATCAGAATATAGAGATGCTCAATCTAAACTTGATGCCTTATCTATTGAATGGCAAAAAGAAATTGAAATGAAATTTGCTGAAATTGATAAATTATATAAAGCCTTTCAGGCTGAAGCAGTTCTTTTGCCCGAAGATATGAAAAACAAAAGACAAGAAGAAATAATTAACAAAGAAAAAGAAGCTAAAGAATTACAGAAAAAACGCTTTGGTTCCGATGGTGATTTGTTCAAAAAAAGACAAGAACTTATTAAACCTATTCAGGATAAGGTATACAATGCAATTGAAGATTTTGCTACCGAAAAAAATTACGCAATAATATTTGATAAAGCAGGTGGAATGACTGTTCTTTATGTTAATGTCCGTAATGATGTTAGTGATGATATTCTTAAAAAACTTGGTTATAAACCTGGTGCTATTCAATCGGATGAAGAAAGTGATTATGATGAATAATTAGCAGCATCTTTTTATAAAAACAATATTTATTTTGTTTAATAAAAATATTGTTTATTTTTGCTCTCAATTATCATTAATTTTTTGCAAAATATTAAAAATTAATGGCAAAATTTATATGTATAATTTTTAAATTATTTTTTAAAGCTAATGTTAAACAATTAAAAATAAAACAAATGAAAAATTTCTTAAGAGTATTATTTATATTGGTATTATTTTCTGCATTTGGCACTTTAAATGCGCAGCAACAGAAAAAAATTAAATTAGGGCATATTGATTCAGGCGAATTGTTAAGTCTGATGCCAGGCAAAGATTCTGCACAGGTTAAACTTCAGGAATATGCTACTAATCTTGGACAACAACTAAAAACTATGCAAACTGAGCTTGAAACCAAAGAACAGGATTATCGTGAAAACGAAAAAACTTGGTCAGAACTTATTCGTAGCACTAAATACAAAGAATTAATTGACTTGTCGAATAGAATTGAAGCATTCCAAACTTCTGCTCAAGAAGATTTACAGAACAAAGAACAAGAATTACTACAACCAATTATTGATAAAGCTAAAAAAGCAATTGAACTAGTAGCTGCAGAAAATGGTTATACTTACATTCTTGATACAAGCTATGGTATAGTATTATACTTTGAACCAACCGAAGATATTTTACCTTTTGTTAAAAAGAAATTAAATTTAAGATAAAATATACATTTCAAGGATAGTCAATAGAGTAGTGAAGCCCTCTACTTTCTTTGCGAGCCATAGCCATTTTAATAATTAAGTAACCTACATTTATCATATTTCTTAATTCGCAAAGGCTTGGTATAAGAACTGATTTTTCGTATAAATCTTCAGTTTCTTCATAAAGTATTTTAAGTCTATCGAAAGCTCTTTTCAATCTTAAATTCGACCTAACAACTCCAACATAATTGCTCATAATTTCCTTAAGCTCTTTCATAGTTTGAGTAATCAATATCATTTCTTCGTTTAAAACAGTTCCTTCGGCGTTCCATTCGGGAATACTTTCGACAAAATTTATATTATTAATTTTTGAAATTGCATTTTGAGCAGCTCTGTGTGAAAAAACAAGCGATTCTAAAAGAGAATTTGATGCAAGACGATTAGCACCGTGCAATCCAGTATGGGCACATTCGCCTGATGCGTATAAATTCTTAATAGTGCTTTTACCCCACTCATCAACACTTATTCCACCACACATATAATGAGCTGCGGGGACAACAGGTATCATTTCGTGTGTAATATCAATACCAATACTAAGACATTTAGCATAAATAGTAGGAAAATGATTTATCAGGTCATTTTTGTTTAAATGTCGGCAATCGAGGCATACATGTTCATCACCACTTAATTTCATTTCAGAATCAATAGCACGTGTAACAATATCGCGAGGGGCTAAAGAAGCACGTGCATCATATTTTTCCATAAACTCTTCACCTTTTTTTGTTTTTAAAACACCACCAAACCCACGTAAAGCTTCAGTTATTAAAAAAGCCGGTTTTTCTTTAGGATTATATAATGAAGTTGGATGAAACTGAACAAATTCAACATTTTTCACTTCTCCTTTAGCACGATAAACCATTGCAATGCCATCGCCAGTAGCTATAATAGGATTAGTTGTATTCATATAAACATTACCAGCACCACCTGTAGCTACAAGAGTTATTTTTGAAAGAATAGTATCAATTTTTTTAGTTTTTGGATTTAAAATATAAGCTCCGTAGCATTCGGCATTGTGCTCTTTACGACTAACTTTTATACCTAAATGATGCTGAGTAATTAAATCGACTGCGTAAGTATGTTCTAATAAGGTAATATTTTTATTGTTTTTAACTTGTGCTATAAGAGCTTTTTCGATTTCAAGACCTGTTTGGTCTTTGCTATGCAATACCCTGTATTCTGAATGACCACCCTCTTTGGCAAGGTCGTAACGTCCACTTTTTGTTTGGTCAAATTTAGTACCCCACTTAATTAACTCTTCAATTCTTTGTTTTGATTCAGAAATAGTAATTTTAACTATATTTTCGTCAGACAAACCTGCGCCAGCTTTAATAGTATCCTGAATATGCTTATCGTAAGTATCGGGGTTATACATTACAGCAGCAATACCGCCCTGAGCATATCGAGTATTAGTTTCATCGGCCGATGCTTTTGTAACAATAAGAACCTTACCTTGTTCGGCAACATTTAAGGCAAAACTCAAACCAGCAATGCCAGAGCCTATTACCAAAAAATCTGTTTTTAATTTCATCTCTACTTAAATTTAACTATTTTTGTTATTTTATAATATCAGTCAAAATTACAAAATGTAATTATACATTATTATTACATTATAAATTATATTTGCATTTTTTAATTGAATTAATTTGCATATAATGTTATTTATATACAAAATATGAATATTTATTTTAAAATATACTAAAATAATATGAATAAAAATATATATATCAAAATAATATTAATATTTATATTCTGGATTTTACTTTTTTATATTCAGCAACTAGTGTTTATATCTATTAGCACAACATATTTTACTGATATTTCTGTAAATCAATTAATTAAAGCATTAAAATATGCTTTTTATATGAATATATCAGCATCTTCTTATCTTATGCTACTTCCAATTATTTTTATAACAATTGCATTAAGTTTAAAAAACAATAAATTGATAGTAAAAACAACAAATTTTATCGTTATTTTTCAAATTATTATTTGTATTATTATTGGAATAATAGATGCAGGAATTTTTTCAGCTTGGGGAACCAAACTCAATGCCAAAGCAATATCTTATATTTTTTACCCATCCGAAATGATAAAAGGTATGGCTTCAGTTTCTGTAGTAACATTAATTCTATTGCTAATTGTGATGTTGTCAACTTTTCTTTTTATCTACATAAAAATATTAAAAATTAATACAATAAATACAACAAAACCTTATAAAAACATATTATTTTCATTATTAATATTTTCATTATTATTTGTAGGAATAAGAGGCGGAATACAGCCACGCCCAATAAATAAAGGCTGGGCTTTTCATTCAACCGACCAAGACTTAAATTATTCGGCTGTTAATAGTTTATGGAACTTTGTTGAAATTTTAGTTAATCAAGAAAATACTAAAAATTCTTATATTTTTTTTGATAAATCAAAAGCTGATTCATTATTTGCAGAACTGCATAATTATATGTCCGATTCTTGTATATATATTTTAAAAAAAGAAAGACCAAATATTGTAATGATATTGATGGAAAGTGTTAGTGCCGATAATCTGAAAACATTAGGAGCAAAAGAAAATATAATGCCAGGACTAGACTCTTTAAGCAAACTTGGCGTTTCATTTTCTGATTTTTATGCTAGTGGCTTTAGAACAGAACAAGGTTTAATAGCTTTGCTTAGCGGTTTTCCAGCTCAACCCGCAAGCACTGTTATACGGCATTTCAACAAATTCGAGAATCTTCCTCATCTTGGCAGAGTGCTGTCTGATAATTCATATACAAATAATTATTATTATTCGGGAAATCTTAGTTACGCTAACACAAAATCTTACCTGTTAGCTGGAGGTTTTTCTAAGATTATTGGCGAAGAATACAAATGGGAAAATAAAACTCGCTGGGGGGCTTATGACAAAGAGCTTTTTGACTTACATTTAAAACAAGCTTCTAACGACAAACAACCTTTTTTTTCAATTATAATGACAAGTACTAATCATGAGCCTTTTGATGGTAAGGTTGAAAAAATGTTTACTGGCGAAGGCAGCACTTCAGATTATAAAAACACTTCTTATTATACCGATAAATGTATTGTTGAATATCTGAAAGAAGCCCGAAATAAGACGTGGTATTCAAATACACTTTTTGTTATAGTATCGGATCATGCACATTCATATCCAAAGCACCATGCTCACAATGTACCGGAGCGACACCATATTCCTTTTATATTATTTGGCGATGTAATAAAACCTGAATTTGAAGGATACGTTATTGATAAAACAGCATCTCAAATAGATTTTCCAGCTTTAATACTCAATCAATTAAATATTGATTCAAAATATTTTAAATGGAGTAAAAATATTTTTTCTCAAAATTGTCCTCAATTTGCCTTTTACTCTTTTGATAATGGTTTTGGCATTATTACTCCCGAAAAATATGTTATTTATGACCATATTAAAAAAGAAATAATAAAAGAAATTTCAAGAAAACATATAATATATGATGATAATTTAAGTGATAAAGGGAAGGCTTATCTGCAAATTTTGACTGACGATTTTATTAATTTGAGTAATAATACAACTATTGCAAGACCATAATTTTTGATATAACAATTTCGTTTTTAAAATACATTTTATAAAAATATACATCAGAAAGCAAATTATATTCGCTTAATATTGTTTTTAATAAGTTAAATTTTCATATTTAGGACTATACATGTTGCCTAATAACAATATATTTTTTAATCAACATATTTATTTTTTGTAAAGTATTTACTAAAATAACATATTTAATAAGTCAGATAAGCACTAATACTTAAATTTTTATTTTTTTTTAAAAAAAAATAAGTAAAACAACTTAGTAACTTTTAATTTTTTTATCTTTGCAAAACTTAGTATAATTTTTATATTGTTTAATGTTGAATTACTTTTTTTTGAACATATTATTATTACATTATTTTTTAAAAAATTTATGACATTAAAAAATTACTGTACTTTTTGAATCGTTATAGATAAATTGCATAATGAGTGTTTTGAAAATTTTTTTTCTGGACCACGACAAAGAAAGTATAGTTCCTTTTAGTTACTTTCTTTCATTAAACCCCGATAATAATATTGAGGTTTATAGTGATGCTAAAGAATGTTTTAGAAACCTTGATAATAAACCCGACATAATTTGCATAAATAATGAATTAAAGTCCGAAAATATTGATAATGTTTTATTTAAAGTTAAAAATCAATTTAATGAAGCATATATAATTATATTGTCTAATTTGAATGATTCTGCAACTATAGTTCAATATATTAAAAATGGCGTTTACGATTATATTTTAAAAACAGAAAATAACGCCAAAAAAAGATTATGGAATACAATTAACAATATTAAAGCAGAGTTAGATTATAAGAGAAAAGAAAAAAGTATTAACAATAATTCAAACAATGTCCACTTACCCGAGATTATTGGACATAGTGAGATGATTAATGATATACACCCACTTATTAACAAAGCAAGTAAATCTGATATTACAGTAACATTGTTTGGCGAAACAGGAACAGGTAAAGATGTTATAGCCAAAACAATTCATTATAATTCTGACAGAAAAAATCAACCTTTTGTACCTGTTAATGTTACAGCTATTCCCAGAGACCTTATTGAAGCTGAATTATTCGGATTTGAAAGAGGTGCGTTTACAGGTGCTATAAACAGAAGGTTAGGAAAATTTGAAGAAGCTCAAAATGGTACAATTTTTCTTGATGAAATTGGTGAAATGGATATCACAGTTCAAGCTAAATTGTTAAGAGTACTTCAAGAACAACAAGTTGTTCGAATTGGCAGTAATAAAGCTATTAATCTGAACGTTAGAGTTATTGTTGCTTCGCACAAAAATTTGTTTGAAGAGGTTACTAAAGGTAATTTTAGAGAAGATTTGTATTACAGATTGCTCGGTTTGTCGATTTATTTGCCTGCTTTAAGAGAAAGAGGTGACGATATTGTTCTTTTTGCTGAACATTTTATAAAAGAATATTGTCAAAGGAATGCGATACCTGAAAAAAAATTATCATCTGCCGCTATCAAAAAATTACTATCTCATAACTTTCCTGGTAATGTTCGCGAGCTAAAAGCATTGATTGAACTTAGTATTGTTATGTGCGAAAACAATACAATTACTGAAGACAATATTATAATAAAACAGAATAATTTTAACAATGAACTATTGAGTAAACAAATGACATTGGAAGAATATAACCAATTAATTATTGAACATTATTTAAAAAGGTATAATAATAAAGTAAGACCAGTAGCAGAAGCTCTTGGAATAGGTAAATCAACAATTTACAGAATGTTATCAAAAAAAGAAGATTTTTAATTTATATACCGGTTTTTATATTGTGTTAAAAATTAATTTTTTATTAATTGTTAAATTTTGTATATTGAAATCAATTTTCAAACAATCAATAAAGGAAATAAAAAAAACTGCAGGTTTTATGTAATGCTTTTAGAAATTTAAAAATATCAACATGAAAATTTTAGTTAAAAAAATATCAACATTATTATTTTTTTTAATAATTATTACAGCATCAGCTTATGCTCAAAGCGATTTATTAATTACACCTTACAGAGTAGTGTTTGAAGATGGTAAATATATTCAAGAAGTTTCTGTAGCTAATACAGGCAAAGGTTCTTCTAATTATATTATAAGTTTTGTTCAATACAAGATGAATGATGAAGGTGTTTTAATTCAAATAAATAAAGAAGAAGAATATATGTATTTTGCCGATAAATACATACGTGTTTTTCCCCGCTCTGTTATATTAGCTCCCAACGAAGCTCAAATTGTTCGTTTACAAGTTAGAGCGCCTTCCGACATTGATGAAGCTGAATACAGGTCGCATCTGTATTTCAGATCAATACCTAAAGAAGAACCTGAAGGTATGGAAAAGGACGCAGATTCAACGCTTAGTGTTCAGTTAATCCCTGTTTATGGCATTTCTATCCCAGTAATTTTAAGGATAGGCGATTTATCTGTTGATGTAGATGCTGCAGACATTGAGCTTGATTTATCAACTGAACAACCAATACTTAATTTCAGAATTGTCAGAGATGGCGACAAATCAACATTTGGCGATATTGAAGTAAACTATTTAAATACAGAAGGAGAATCAAAGAAAGTAGGTAGTGTAAGAGGAGTGGCAATATACACTCCTCTGTTTTACCGAAAAATTTCAATGAAATTAATTAATGACGAAGAAGTTGATTACAGAAATGGAATTTTAAAAATAACGTATACATCATCAGGTAGTTCTAAAAAAGAAACTTATTTTGATTATTTACATGGGTTAAAATAATAATGTAACAAAGATGAAAAGCTTCAAAAAAATTTGTTTATCAGTTGTAATTTGTTTAATGTCATATTTATTGATATTAAATAATTCAATTAATGCTCAAGTTTTTGAAAGTATGCAGTCGTCTCGTAATAATTTTCAGTCTTCAATATTTCAGGTAACACCTTTTCAATTTGGTTCGTTTTTTACTGGCTCTTTTGGTGGCACGGTCGAAATTTCTCCATCAGGAATTAGAAGCTCTACTGGCAGTGTTGTTTTATTATATAATAATGAAATAGTATCGCCTGCAGTATTTGAGATTAAAGCTCCCAACAATACAATGATACAAGTAAATTTTCCAAAACATACTATGCTAAAAACACAAAGTTCGGCAGGTAATATTAAGCTTATTTTAGGCGACTTAAGCACGGGTAACGTATTCATTACTCCCAATGATGCCGAAAATGGTTTTTTGGTTTCTATGGGAGGTCATCTCGAAGTTGGCAACCAAAGTCAACATAAACCTGGAAGTTATTCCGGCAATTTTAGTATTACTATTATTGTGGAATAAATATGTTGTTTATTATTAATACAAATTTTTATTGTGCTATATAATAAGGTGTAATTATAAAAAAATTATTTCTGATGAAAGAAGCAAAAATTTGTATTTATTTTATAGTTTTTTCTGTAGTTTCTTTTATTGGCATATTTAACTCTAAAGCACAAAACAATGTATATTTTGAAAATAATGAAGATTATTATGACGAGTTTTATGTAAAGCTTTCGGTCGAAAATTTAGGTTATTTTAATATTGATGCAATATATTATGATAATCAGGTATATATGCCTGTTATTGGCATGTTTAACCTGTTAAAAATATTTGTTGCCCATTCAATGGAAATTGACTCTGTATGGGGATATATTGGCAACGAACAAAATTTTTATAAAATTAATACTATAACTAAAAAGTTTGTTTTCAGAGATAAAATGTATCAGGCAACTAACAAACAGTACATTAAAACATATAACGATTTGTTTATGCCTATTCTTATTTATGAATATTTGTTCGGTTTTAAAATGAAATTTGATTTTCGTTCTTTAACTGTATTTTTACACTCTGACGTAGAATTACCTGTAGTAAAATTATTAAGAATTGAGAAAATTCGTGAAAATTTAATGTCTTTAACTGGTGATATGCCTGTTGATACTGTGTTCTACAGAAAACATAAAATATTAAGCGGTGCTGTAGTTGATTGGAATTTAAGTATGAAACAAATTGAAGAAAGTATGCCGTCTTATTCTATGAAAACTAATTTAGGCTCAGAGCTATTAGGAGGCGAACTAAATATAAAAACCAAATTAGATAATTCTGAAAATATTCAAATGTATAATCAAGCTGCTAACTGGTATTTTGTAGATAATGATAGAAAATATTTGCGTCAGGTTGATATTGGTGTTATCAATATTCCTCTTCTTTCGCAGGTTACGACTAGCTTGTTGGGTGCCAAACTATCGAATACTCCTACTACGTTCAGAAAATCGTATGGGACTTTTGTTCTGCAAAAGGAATCCAAGCCAGGCTGGGAAATTGAGCTTTATGTTAATAATGTTTTGTTAGATTTTACTACTGCCGATGTTAACGGACAATATAAATTTGAAATTCCGCTTGTTTATGGTAATTCAACTATTATTCTTAAACACTATGGGCCCTGGGGCGAAGAAAAAATTGAAGAATATGTTATTAATATACCTTTTATTTTTGTTCCTAAAAACAAACTAGAATATCAGATATACTCAGGTTTTACATTTGATAGCCTTGCTTATAGATTTGCACATGGAATTTTTTCGTATGGAATAAACAGAAGAGCTACTATTAGTGCAGGCTACGAAACCTTCGAACGCAATAAGTATAGCAGATATTTACCTTTTGTAAGGGCTTCGGTTATACCTTTTAATAATACTATCTTTAGTTATTCTTATATTGATAAAGCTTTTCAACAGGCATCTTTAATGTACAGAATGAAAAATAATTTTTCTATCGAAAGTGATTATAAGCTATATGACCATAAGCAGGATGCTGTTTTAACTAAAAACAAATGTGAAGCTATGCTAAGCACTAATATTCCTCTTTCTTTTAAAAAAGTTAAAGGATATTTTAAAAATACATATAGATATAATAACACTATTGTAGGTGGAATACATATTTATGAATCTAATCTATCGTTGGTATACCGGCGTTTTAATCTTGGGATGATTTCGGCAATGTCGTTCAAAAATGTTGATGTTATTACAGCGGGACTAAATGCGTCTGTTTTTTTGCCTAATCAGTGGAGTATTTATGCCTATTCGTTTGCTGATTTAAAAAAATCTTCATTATCTAACATCAGGTTACAAGCACAAAAAAGATTTAATAAAAATGTTTTTGCCAGTATTTCGTGTAACCATAATTTTCCTGAAAAGTCAACTATGTTTATGGCAAATGCCTATATAGACCTTAATGCGTTAAGAAGTTCATTTAGTTTCGGTCTGAATAAAAAAAATTGGTTCAGCAATCAATCTTTTTCGGGAAGTTTAATATTTAGTAATGCAGTTCAGCCTGTATGCCCTACTAACCGTTATAATGTTGGTAAAGGTATTATAGATGTAATGGTATTTCTTGATATTAATCACGATAGTATCAGACAACCCGACGAAGAGTTAGTAGCAGACGCATCGGTTGGCATTAGTAAGGGTATTAGAGTAATGTATAATAATGATACAGTTCACAGGTTTGTTTCTTTAGAACCATATACAAAATATATTGTTTCTGTTAAAAATGCAGGATTTAAAAGTATTGCGTGGATGCTTGATTACGAAACTATAGCAGTTTATCCTGAACCTAATCAGATTAAAAAAATATATGTACCGGTTAAACCAATGGGTGAAATTGAGGGGCAAATAATAATTGAAGATGAAAAAGGTAAACAAAAACCCGCTCCCCGTATTATTGTAAATATTTATAATAATAAAGAAGTTTTAGTACATAAATGTTTAACAGATAAGAATGGATATTATAATTATTTGGGGTTATCGCCAGGCAAACATAATATATCGTTAGATATTACGCAGTTAAATAATTTGAATTATTATACATCTAATATAAATCAGGAAATTTATATTAATGATTCTTACGAAGGAGATTTTATTAGCGATATTAATTTTGTTTTCAAAAGAAAAAATGACAAATAAGCATTTGTCTTGTTTCATAATGGGACAATTTTTCCCAATTTGAATAAATATTGAAAATCATAATAAATATATATTTTTTCAACATATTGATTTTCAGAAAAATAATATTTAATTTTTTTTGGCATAAGTATTGAAAAGTACGGTTCAAACAAAACAAAATAATTATTAATTAAACTTTTATTTATCATGAAAAAAACAATTTTAATTTTTGCTGGACTATTAATGATTGCTTTTACAAATCAATTAAAAGCTCAAACATCATCTGCAACTGAAACAGCAAATGCAACAGCTAACATTGTACAACCTTTACAGATTAACAAAATTGTTGATCTTGATTTTGGCGATATAGCTGCTGGAACTGCAATTGGAACAGTAACTATTGATGCTACAACAGGTAACCGTACTAGCACTGGTGGCGCTACTCTTATTGCTACAAACGATGGTAACGAAGCAAACTTTGAAATTCAAGGGTATGCCAATGCTACTTTTTCAATTGCTTTACCTACATCTATTATCATTTCATCAGGTTCTGATGACATGACAGTAGATAATTTTGTATCAAGCCTTGGTGCTGCTGGCACTCTTGACGCACTTGGTGAAGCTGATTTAAACGTAGGTGCAGACTTACATGTTGATGCTAACCAAACACCTGGTTTATACATCGGCACCTTTGATGTAACTGTTGCTTATAATTAAAATTTAATTTTACAATAAAGATAGATGCTGATTACCTTTTTGCATCTATCTTTATTGTTAATCAAAAAAAAATTATAAAAATTATTAAAATTCAAAGAAGAAAATGAAATCGGTTAATAAACATATTTTTCTATTTCTCTTAATTTATTTATCAACTGCAATTTTACATTCTTCTAATAATAATTTTTATACAAATTATAAACCTAATAACGCTTCTAATACAGAAGCGATATTTGGAAATTTAGATTTTAACGATATTAAAACTATTCCTATTGGCAGTGGTACTATTAATGACCCTTATCAAATTTCTTCACTAAGTGAACTACAATGGCTAAGCCAAAATCCAAACCAATGGGATAAATATTTTATTCAAACTACTGATATTGATGCTTCTACTACATCCTCATGGGATAATGGTAGTGGTTGGTCACCTATTGGTAATAATACAACTCCTTTTACTGGTTCGTATGACGGGCAAGGACATATAATTTCAAATTTATTCATTAAAAGAACTTCAACAAGTAATATAGGGTTTTTTGGAAGAATTGCACTCGGTGGTTCTGTAAAAAATCTTGGCTTAACTAATGTTGACATTAGAGGTGCTAGCAATACTGGTTCACTTGTTGGAATTTTATTGGGTCAATGGGGTAAAATTTCTAAAGTTTCAAAATGCTTCGCTACTGGAAGTGTTGATGGGGGAGGAAGCACTGGTGGACTAATTGGCTATGTAACTGCATTTTCGTATACCGATAATTGCTATTCGGTTTGTAATGTAAAAGGTGGTTGGGGAACTGGTGGTTTTGTTGGCTCAGCTTGGGATTCTACTTATAACGATATAGTAAATTGTTATACTGCTTCTGTAATTTTTCAAGGTACATCTTCAGGTAAAGGAGGTGTTGCAGGACAAGGACACGTCGGGATTATTGCCAACACTTTTTGGAACACCGATATGCAAAGTACATCACCCTTAGGAATTGGCATCAATACACTGCAAATGCAAACTCAATCTACTTTTACTAATTTAGGTTGGGACTTCTCTAATATCTGGACAATTGATCCTCTTGTCAACAATGGATTTCCTATTCTAAGATGGCAGCAAGGTCCTGTCGAAAAAACTTGCGTGTGGACAGGCTCTGTTAACAGCGAATGGAACGAACCAGCTAATTGGGATATCAACTTAGTTCCAAATTCTGCTGATAGCGTTATAATTCCCCATTATAACTATTATAATAATGAATTAATTATAAATGAAATACTTTCAAATCCTGCTGAATGTAAAAATATTTCACTTAGTTTAGGTGCTAAAATTACAATAAATCCAGAAATGGCTCTTATTGTTAATAATAACCTTTATAATGAAGGTATTATTACTGTAAAATCTTCTGATATAGGCGATGCTACTCTTATTATTAAAGGTAATCGCTTAGGCAATGGCTTTGAAAATGTTGAAAGATATTTATCTGAAAATAACTGGCATTTGGTTACTTCTCCTATTTCAAATGCAATTACAAATACCTTTTATGGTTTATGGTTAAAACCTTATGATGAATCAATAAATGATTTTGGTAATTATATTACAATTGGCGTATTACCTATGCCTATAGGACAAGGCTATGCAGTGTGGGCTGATTATGATACCACAGTTAATTTTAAAGGTATTATAAATTCAGGTACTTTACCTGCTATTAATTTAACCCTTACTGGATTTTCTTCAGGAATGACAGGTTGGAACCTAATTGGCAACCCATACCCTGCTCCTATTGACTGGAATTTATCGCAAGGCTGGGTTAAAAACAATATTGGTAGCACAATATATGTTTGGAACGGTTTTCAATATGCTACATGGAATGGTAGTATGGGAACAAACGGCGGAAGCCGCTACATTGCGTCAGGGCAAGGGTTCTTTGTACAAGCAACTTCACAAACAGCTAATATTCAAATAAATTCGCAAGCTCAGGTTGCCGAACAAATTTCTTTTAAAAACAATAATAATCAATATATTAAGCTTACAGTAAATGGAAATAATTATTCCGATGAACATATTGTTATGTTTAATGAAAATGCTCTTAACACTTATGATCATAACTACGATGCTGCAAAATTATTTGGTATAAGTGAAGCTCCTCAGTTGTATTCAATTAAAGATTATACCGAAACTGCTATACATTGTATTAATGATTTAAGTAATATTAATAATCTTTTCATTCATTTTGATGTTGACGTAGAAGGTAATTACGTTTTAGAATTTACTGATAATATTTCGGAAAGGGATATTGTTGTAGTAGACAAAATAAAAGATATTATTATTAATAAAAATGAGCCATATTCTTTTTATGCAAATCCTGAAGATATTTCAAACAGGTTTATGATAATTGATATGTCATTAAACAATAATATTGCGGATAATACAGATAATGTATCTGCTAAAGCTTATTTTTACGATAATGTTTTAACAGTAAATATACCAAAAGATGAAAATTTAATTTCGGTTGATGTCTTCTCAACCTCAGGAGCAATGGTCTTTAGCTCCAATGATGCCAAAAATAATTTAAATTTTTTATCAAAAGGTGTATATTTTTCCAAAATAAATTTGGAAAATCAAAAATTATTTATTAAATTTGTAGTATCAGATTAGAAAAATGCTTAGGAATATAATTTATATATTAATTGGTTTGTTTATTTGGGCATTGCCCAAAATAAGCATGTCTCAAGGACCTAGCGGCCCTGGTGGCGCACCAAGTCCTAGCCCAGGTATTCAGCAAGTTGCTGTTCCTTACGTTACTGCTAATATTGTCCAACCAATACAAATAAATAAAATTGCTGATTTAGATTTTGGTGATATTGCAGCAGGTACATCTTCTACAGGTACTGTTGTAGTTGCAGCTAATGGTAACCGTACTAGTACAGGTGGCGTTTCACTTATAAACAGCGGTACTCATACTGCAGCTAACTTTTCAATTACAGGACACCCTAACGCTTCAATCAGTATTATTCTTCCTGCATCTGCAATTATCAATTCTGGCAGTAATTCAATGTTAATTGATAATTTTATTTCTAATGTTGGTAGCAGTACCGTACTTAACTCATTAGGTCAATCTAGTATTGATGTAGGTGCTACTCTTTCTGTTGATGTCAATCAACCTTACGGGCTTTATACAGGAACTTTTGATGTTATAGTAGCTTATAACTAGTATTTTTATTTTTAACGCAGCTTTATTCCTTTTTATTTGTTTATTTTTCTTGAAAATTATTAGGTAATTTTATGTTATATATAGCTAAAATGGCATTCTGATTTAATAATTTATATATTTGTTACATAAATCATTCATTTTATTAATAAACCATATATTATTACATCCAATTTTTATCTAATTTGGATTATATACAAAATTTTTTTAAAATAGTATATTTTTTTACTAATGTAAAATATTGATATGCAAATAATAAAAATTTAGTGTCCATTATTGGGACAAAATTTTAAAGGTATCATAAGGGGAAATACTTAATTTTTTAAAAATAATATTATTTGTTAAATTATGGCAAAAATTAGGTTAACAAATTAAATATCAAATATATATAATATTTTATATTAATTTGGCATTTGGAATAAAAATAAATATTATACTTAGGTTACATTGTTAATTTAAATTTTCTTTTTATCTTTGCATAAGTTTTGATTCCCCTCTTAAAATTTTATATATTATTGAGATTCATTGTTTTAAAAATGATTTTTTTTTATTTTTTAATACAATATATTTAATAATATATATGTTTGTATGTAAAACCACGAATGTAATAAATAGATTATGAACCTTTTAAATAAAACACTTATTTTTTTTCTTTTCATTATTCCTGTATCACTAAATTCACAATCAACCACATGGACGGGAATTTCCAATGAATTATGGTCTAACCCTAATAACTGGAGCAATGGCGTGCCTGATTCTACTAAAGATGTTGTAATTCCATGGCTGTCTTCAGAAGTACATCAGCCTGTAATTGATATTAATACAACTTTTGCTAAATTACAGATGAACCCTAATCCTAACAAACTTAAAATAAATGATAGCATTATTGTCAATGTTCTAGATAATATTAAGATAGGTAATGATGCTGTTTTGGATATTGGCAACGGAAGATTAAATGTTTATTGCAGTGTTAATTCAGGTGGTAATATTTTAATTTCAAATGGCGCCTTAAATTTTATTAGTGATTTTAATTTTACAGGTGGAGGAACTATTATCAATGATAATGGTACAATAAATATTGGCAATTCAACGTCCACTTTCAAACTTGCCGGCAATAACACAATTACATCAAATAATGGTGAAATTAACATTTATGGAAATGTTTTATTTTTTGGAAGTGGTAAATTAGATGTAAGTAATTCGAGTATTAATGTTTTTGGAGATGTTGAGATTACTGGCTCGGCCGATTTGCAATTAGATTCAGCTAACTTTTATGTTAAAGGCAATTTTATAGCAACAGGAAGCGGTTCTGTTAAAGCTGGTAATAGCGAATTTGTTATTGCAGGTGAATTTTGGCAAATTGATAATGATGCAACATTTGATTTTGATCAAAGTACAATTATTTTTACTAATTCTAATATTACTCTTGTTGCCGGAGGTGGTGTTAATGTTTTGGAATTTTATAATTTAATAATTGATAGTAATTCCACAGTAACTTCTGAAGCAAATATAATTATCTATAATGATTTAAATGTTGACGATAATGCAAATTTAACATTTGAAGATGGAAACACTATAAACGTTATTGGAGATGTGTCAGGTGAAAATCTTGTTAATACTAATCACCCTTATATTATTTCAATATCTTATGATATTAATAATAATAATATTATTCTGGTTTTTAATTTAGCACTAAATCCTGATTCTGCTCAAAAAGCCTCTAATTACCATCTTGAAGATAGTGATGGTGCAATAGTTGCATATTTTGAATCTGCTGTTTTAAAGGCTGCACCTAACGATAACATAGTTATTTTGCATTTTGAAAAATTTTCTAAAAATAATTCTTCTTTAGCAAAAAATATTTTTGAACCAGAAAAAACTTATTTTTTAGTTGCAAATAATATTTATAGCTCAACAAATAGTAATATAAGCTCAAATCATATTAAATTACTACAAGATGGCATAAACGAACCATCCCCCTTACCTATTACACTATTATCATTCAACGGACACCAACAAGAAAAAACAATTTTTATTGAATGGATTACAGCTTCCGAAACAAACAACGATTATTTTGCTTTAGAAAAATCAACTGATAATCTTAATAATTGGGAAACAATAGCTAAAATTAACGGAAATGGTAATAGTAATAAAGTTATTCAATATAATTATATTGATGATAAACCCGCTGATGGAATTCAATATTACAGAATTAAACAAACAGATTACGATGGAAATTTTGAATATTTTAATATAATAGCTGTAAATTATATTTTTTCGGAAAATTTTGAAGTTAAAATATTCCCTAACCCTGCTCAAAACCATATATTTGTAAATGCTCAGGGATTTAATGGCTCTGTTAAGGTTCAGATAAACGATATGGCTGGCAATAAAGTTTTAGATATTTTACAAAGTGGAAATGAAAATATTAAAATTGATATTTCAAATTTGTTATCAGGGGTATATTTAATTAATGTAATGATTGGTAATTCTTTACAACAATTTAAGCTAATAAAAAATTAATATTATATTTTATATATTATATGAGCTGTAATTTTTTTACAGCTTTTTTTATTTTCAAATTAAATACTTAGTGTTGTTTATAATGCTAATTTTGTAACTTTGATAATAATTATAACGTAAAATATTATTTGCATAAGTTTTTTAATTGAAAAAAAACATTAGTTTTGCAATGAAACTTTAAGTTATGTTAAAAGGTGTTTTATGTTTTTTTAATATAAGTGGGGGGGAATTACTTGTTATTGTTACAGTTCTTATCATGGTTATTGGACCAAAGAAATTACCCGAAGTAGCAAAAAAAATTGGTAAGTTGATAGCTGAAGCAAAAAAAATAACTTCCTCAAGTGAAACTGAACTCGAAATTGATGAAAAATCTTTTGATGTTGAACCTAATAATGATATTATAAATAAAAAAAACACTTGAAAACAATATTAATAATAATAATTTTTAATGTTTTATTATCTTTATACAATAATTTTGAAATTTATTAACTCATTAGTATTTTTGTTGTGAAATATTTTTTTAATAAAATTGAAAACTTTTTTTAATTATATATAAACCTTGATTTTAAAACGTAAAAACTTTTTAATCAGATAAAATTAACAAAATTATGAAAATTGGTCGTACTATAGTAAGTTGCATTATGGTTGTGCTGATGATGACTGTTTCTGCATATTCTCAGCCTAAAAACTATGCTCAGGAAGCCGATGATGCTTTTAAACTTAACCAGTATTCGCTGGCAATTGACTTGTACAAAAAAGCTTACAGCAAAGTAAAAAGTAACAGAACTGAAAAAGCAAGGTTGCTTTTCATGATAGCTGAATGCCATAGAATGAAAGGTGATTTTAAAAATGCTGAAAACAGTTATAAAAGAGTAGTCAGGACAAATTATCCTGACCCTATTGCTATATTGTATTACGCCGATGCTCTTAAAGCAAACGGAAAATACCCTGATGCCATTATTCAATATAATGAATACGCAAAAAAAGCACCTTCTGACCCAAGAGGTAGCAGAGGGGCTGAGTCTTCGGCTCTGGCTCAAAAATGGATTGATAGCCCAACGAGATACGAAGTTTTAAATGAAAAAAAATTCAATACACGCGAAAGTGATTTTGCAACTGCCTGGGCCGACAAGAAATTTAAGGCGCTGATGTTTACTTCTAATAGAGCCGGTTCTACCGGTAATCGTTCTGATGATTGGACCGGTGAAAATTTTACAGATATATGGATTACTTCTCAATCAAGAGCTGGTACTTGGAGTTCACCAACTCTTTTAGATGAAGATAATATTAATTCTCCTGTTAATGAAGGTGCTGCAATTTTAAACGATAAAGCTAATGTAATTTATTTTACTCGTTGTCTTGTTGAAAGAAAAAAACAATTGGGCTGTCAAATTTACGAAGCAAAGAAAAAAGGGAGAGGCTGGAGCGAACCTCAACTTATTGAAATAGCTCCTGATAGTTTTACTGTTGGGCATCCTTCGTTAAGCTCTAACGAACTTGAACTTTATTTTTCTTCTAATATGTCGGGTGGACAAGGCGGTAAAGACATTTGGGTTATTAAAAGAACATCTAAATCTAAAGCATGGGGCAAACCCGAAAACTTAGGTCCAACAATTAATACACCCGAAGATGAAATGTATCCTTATTTGAGAGATGAAAATACTTTATATTTTTCATCTAATGGCCATATTGGTATGGGAGGACTCGACATTTTTAAAGTTACAAAAACAGGTGAGAGCTGGGGTACCCCCGAAAATATGAAATACCCTATTAATTCAGAAGCTGACGATTTTGCAATAATTTTCTTAGGTAATAAAGAAGAAGGTTATTTGTCATCGAACCGCAAAGGTGGTAGAGGTAATGATGACATTTATTATTTCATAAGACCTCCTCTGATTTTTACTCTTGCAGGTAAAGTTACTGACGAAAGTTCATCAAAAATATTACCGGGTGCAGTTGTTACTTGTACAGGCTCTGATGGGTCTTCTTATGTTGATACTACTAACTCTACTGGCGCTTATAGCTTTGACAAATCTCAGATAATTGAAAATACTTCTTATGTTCTAACTGTAAAAAAAGATGGATATTTTGGCGACAGAGGCACTGAAACTACAGTTGGACTTACAAAAAGTACCGACTTAGTCCTTGATTTTGTTTTAGCCCCTATACCAATAAAACCTATTGTCCTTCCTGAAATACTTTATGACCTTGCTAAATGGGATCTTAAACCCCAATTCAGAGATTCTTTAAATGGTCTTTATGAAACTCTTATTACTAACGAAAACATTGTGGTTGAATTAGGTTCTCATACCGATACTCGTGCTTCTGATGAATATAATTATGACCTTTCTCAAAAAAGAGCACAATCGGTTGTTGATTATTTAATTTCTAAAGGTATTGCTGCTGACAGAATGGTAGCAAAAGGATATGGCGAAGATGTACCTCGTGAACTTGAAACTGATAAAACTGTTGTTTATAACGGAAAACCATATTATTTTAAAAAAGGTGCTCTTATTACAGACGATTTTATTGCTACTTTATCATCTAACGATGAAAAAGAAGCCGCTCACCAATTAAACAGACGTACTACTTTTAAAATTCTTAGAGATGACTACGTACCAAGTACTGAAATTGAACCTGGCAAACAAACTGAAATTGAAATTATTAAAAGTGGAACTGTAAATCCTGAAGAAAATACTAATGATGTTCCTGAAGAAAATATTAATGAAATTCCTGAAAATTAATCATTAAATGAATTATTGCATTCTTAAAAAATTAAGTTTTTGGTTTTTTTATCTTTAGCTCGTATTATATTATAATTTTTACTGCATTCTGAAAATTAATACAGAATGCAGTATTTTTTTTATGATTTTTAATTAAAATTTTAAATATGCTCGACAAACTAAAATCTATTTACGACAAATTCTGTAATCTTGAAAAGGAAATTAATAATCCTGATGTTATGAAAGATATGAAAAGATATATCAAACTCAATAAGGATTATAAAGAATTGCAACCACTCGTTGATGCGTTTCATCAATATAATAAACTTCTGCAAGACATTGAATCTGCTAAAGATGTTCTTTACAACGAGAAAGACGATGAGTTTAAAAATATGGCTAAAGAAGAGTTGTTGATGCTTAATCTGCAAAAAGAAAAAATGGATGAAGAAATAAAAATTTTACTTATTCCTGAAGACCCACAAGATAGCAAAAATGCAATTCTCGAAATTAGAGCAGGTACTGGCGGTGATGAGGCTTCAATTTTTGCAGGCGATTTATTCAGAATGTATACTAAATATGCAGAAAAAAAAGGGTGGAAACTTGAAATTGTTCAAATAACTGAAGGTACTGCAGGTGGTTTTAAGGAAATTATAGCTAATGTTTCTGGAAATAAAGTATATGGTCAACTGAAATACGAATCTGGTGTACACCGTGTGCAACGTGTTCCTCAAACAGAAACTATGGGAAGAGTACATACCTCGGCTGCTTCGGTTGTTGTTTTGCCCGAAGCAGATGAAATTGATGTTGAATTAAAACAATCGGATATTAGAAAAGATACTTACTGCTCATCGGGACCTGGCGGACAGTCAGTTAATACAACTTATTCAGCAATTAGATTAACTCATATTCCAACTGGTATAGTTGTAATTTGTCAAGATGAAAAATCTCAGTTAAGAAATTATGATCAAGCACTGAATGTATTAAGAAGCCGTATATATGAGATTGAATATAAAAAACACCTTGATGAAATATCAAGTAAAAGAAAAACTATGGTATCGACTGGCGACCGTTCTGCAAAAATTAGAACTTATAATTATTCGCAAGGTCGTGTTACAGATCACAGAATAGGCCTGAGTTCGTTTAATTTACCAGTTGTGATGGATGGTGAAATACAGCAGTTTATTGATGCACTACAAATAGCAGAAAATGCTGAACGGCTGAAAGCATCAGTTGACTCTTAATAAAATATATATATTTTTTTTATATGTTAAAAAATATTATATAAAATTCATTATTGCAGTTTGTATATTACAAAAAAAATTATACGTTTGTTGATAATTAATTTAAAAAATGAATTTTTAAAAATTTAACCTTAATATTATGAACGACAAAATATTAGTTATTGGCTCTGTTGGGCAAATTGGCTCAGAATTAACAATGGAACTCAGAAAAATTTACGGTAATGATAACGTAATAGCTTCGGGTCGAAAATCTGCCCCTTCTGAAAAACTCTTAAACTCAGGACCATTCGTTTATCTTGATGCTACAAAAAAAGAAACTCTGCTTGATGCTGTTGATAAACACAACATCAATATAATTATAAATATGGCTGCTATATTGTCAGCTACAGGTGAGCAAAATCCTATGTTAGCATGGGATGTTAATATGAACGGTTTAATTAATGTTTTAGAACTCGCAAGAGAAAAGAAATTAAAGCAAGTTCTTGTCCCTAGTTCTATTGCCGCTTTTGGACCCTCTACTCCTCGAAATAACACACCGCAGCAAACTGTTCTAAAACCAACTACTATGTATGGTATTACTAAAGTTGCTGGTGAATTATTAGGCGATTATTATGTTAAAAAATATAATCTTGATGTTAGAGGGCTTAGATACCCTGGCATAATTAGCAACGAAACTCTGCCCGGCGGTGGAACTACCGATTATGCTGTTGCTATTTATTATGATGCTGTTAAATTTGGCAAATACGAATGCTTTGTTAAAGAAGACACTCGACTGCCTATGATGTATATGCCCGATTGTCTTAAAGCCACAATAAACTTGCTCCAAGCTGATTTCTCAAAATTAAAACATCACTGCGATTTCAACGTTGGTGCTATGAGCTTTTCAGCAGGTGAACTCGCTAATTCTATTAAAAAATATTTACCCGATTTTAAAATTGAATATAAACCCGATTTCAGACAAGCTATTGCCGACTCTTGGCCTATGTCGATCGACGATAGTGCAGCTCAACAGGAATGGGGATGGAAACCTTCTTATGACTTAGATGCAATGACTAAAGATATGCTTAATGTTATTGGCGATAAACATAAGAAAAATTTATTGTAATTAATAATATTTTACTACAAAAATAAAAAAGCATCTGTTTTTAACTAAACAGATGCTTTTTTTATAATATTATCCAAATTATTTTTATTGTCTATTATTTTACCAAATTATTTAGTTTCAAATATTTATATCATTTATATATAATTAATTTTAATAATTAAATAATTTTTCTTTGAAAATTAAATAATATTATTTTATTTTACAAAATAATTTTTACAAAATATTTTATTGAGATTAACATAACAAATTAACAATTTAACTATGAACAATGTTTTATAATAAATTAATTTGTCTAAAAGTCTTATTTTATAATCTTATTATTTTTATAAAAATAATTTTCACAATTTAATTAAAAAAATAAAATAGCATGAATAACAAAATCTTTACTTTTTTTTTATTATTGGTATTAACAACAATAAAAATTGAAATTTACTCTCAGGAAAAGTTAAATTACTCAGCTTCTTATGATATTTTAATAAAAGCAGTAGATTTACGAGGTAAAGGAGAAACAGACGAAGCTATTAAACTGTTTGAACAAATTTATGAAGGCGATTCTTTATTTTTTAAATATGCACTGCCTGAGAAAATGATTGCTTATTTCTATAATAACGATTATGATAATGTAATTGAACTAGGCGATAAATACTGGAACTTCAGACATAAACTACCTACCGAATTTTATTTGCTTTACGGCTCTTCGCTTGATGAAATTGAAGAATACGATAAGGCTCAGAATATGTACTCCGAAATATTAAAAGAATTTCCTATGAATTATTCGCTTTGGTATAATTATGGTGTTTCATTATCGCTTGCGGGCAAGCACAAAAAAGCTTACGACATTTTCAAAAAAACTTTATTAGTAAATCCTCTTTACGACAGAGTGCATCATAGCCTCGGATTATATGCTGTTAACGAAAAGCAAACTACAAAAGCTATTATGGCTTTTGGCATGTACCTCATTTTATCGGGCGAAAAACGGGATAATTTTGACCAGTTAAGCTATGCTGACATTATTTCACGCTCTAAATACTGGACAGAGGAAGATTTTAAAGGAAGCAACAAACTCGAACTTGAAGGCAACCAAGAATTTTCTTTTATCGACCAACTGATTCATAATTATATTGCTTTAGAAAAAAAATACAAAGTGAAAAGCAAATTATCATACCCCTTTGTAAAACAAAGTGCTTTGGTATTTGATCAGCTCAACCAAATTGATGTTGACGAAAATAATATATGGCACAATAATTATGTGAATTTTTACATTGATTTAAATAAAAATAAAAAATTTGCAGGGTATTCATATTATATCTCTAAACATATTAGAAATGAAAAATTAGCTAAAATTGTTAAAAAAAATTATAAAGCTGCCGAAGATTTTAGAATATGGGCTATTAAAAATATTTATAACAGAAACGATCTTATTGAAGTCGATTTTGGCGATTTTGGAAAAGGCAGAATTAAAAGAAGTAATAATTTTTATGTGTATATTTTTGGAGATTTTGATTATAATTCTACTTTAAATATTCTGACAGGCTCTGTTAAATATTACGACCTATCAGGTAGAAAATACTCCGAAGGCAATTACGATAACGATGGAAAACAAACTGGTAAATGGAAATACTATTATCCTAACGGCAATCTTAAAGAAATAAGCTATTTTGATAAAGGCGAATATATCGACTCCAGTTATGTGTATTTAGATAATGGACTACTCCGATTCGCTACGTTCTATAAAAATTATAAACTCAATGGTGATGCTAATATTTATACTAATGGTATTCTCGACTATATTACAACTTTTACTGATGGTGAAATTAAAAACGGAAAATACAGATACTTTTATCCTATTGGAACTCTTAAATCAGAATATCCTTTTGTAAATGGAAAAGGTGAAGGCGAGTATACTAAATATTTTGATTCGGGTGAAATTGAAATTAAACGAAATTATTTAAATGGCGAACTTGAAGGTCTAAATAAAGTTTACTACAGAAACGGGCAAATTAGCGAAGAAAGCACGTATAAAAACGGTCTTCTTGAAGGCCCTTTTACAACATATTATGAAAACGGTCAAATTAAAAGCAAAGGTAAATATTTAAAAGATAATAAAGTTGGCGAAATTATGTATTACTTCGAAAATGGTAAAACAGATGCTGTTGAAAATTTTGATGAAACAGGTAAAGAAAATGGAACTTCTGTTTCTTTTAGCGAAGATGGTTGGAAAATCTCCGAACATGTTTACAAAAACGGTGAATTGACTGAATATAGTTTTTATGATAAAGATGGAAAAATTATTTCGGAAGATAAAAGAAAAAGTGGCAACCTAAAGTATAAAGCTTACTACGAAAATGGAAATATTTCAGTCGAAGGTCAATATAATAAAAAAGGTAAGAACGGAAAATGGAAATATTACGAAACCAATGCTTGCCTAACCGACATCTACGAGTACAAAGATGATTTAATCGTTGGTGAATTCAAAAAATTATATCCCAATGGTAAAACCGAAACAACATATTTGTTCGACGAAAATGGAAATTCTAACGGTTATTATCAGGATTTTTACAGAAATGGAAACCTTTACGCTCAAGGTTATATAAACAACGGAAACGTTGATGGCCCGTGGGAATACTACTACAGAAACGGCTCTTTAAACAAAAAAATGTTTTATATTAATGGCGAAAACGAAGGTTTCAGCTATATTTATAATGTTTTAGGTAAACTTAGCTCAGCACAATTTTTTGAAAAAGACCTTCTGAAATTTACTATTTATTACGATACTGCAGGCATGCCACTCGATACAGTTTTTGAAACACCCGGAAAAAGAACAGTTGAAATCAAATTTTGTGAACAATGCCCAATATTTTTGAAAGCCGAAGTGTTTAATAATATTTATCATGGGAATAAAACTTATTATTACCCCGACGGTAATATTGCATCATCTGGTGAAATGTTTAACGATGAAGAACACGGACTATGGAAAGGCTTTTATGCTAATGGAGAGAAAAGATTTGAAGGAAATTATGAATATGGTGAAAAAACAGGCGAATGGATATATTATAATTACGACGGTTCTTTAGATTATAAAATAAATTATAAAAACGACAAAAAACACGGCGCTTATGTTTTATATGACAATGATGGTAAAATTAAACGCAAAGCTTACTATAAGGATGACAATTTACACGGTGAAGCACTGTATTATATTGATGGCAAAAACGACCATTCGCGTATATATGTTGATGGTGTGTTTGTTTCGTACTCTTATAAAAAATCTAACAAAACTATTACTAAAAATATTAACAACGAAACAGGCGAAATACTTATTTTCTGGAACAATGGTAAACTCGCAAGGTCTTTTACTCTTAAAAACGGATGGTTAGAAGGTAAATATTTAAAATACTACGAAAACGGTAATTTAGAATATGAACAAGAATATATTAACGATTGGGCAACAGGACCTTTTAAAACTTATTATACTAACGGCAATATAAGAGAAGAATGCGTTTATGTTAACGGTTATATTGATGGAGTTTATAAAAAATATTTTCAAAATGGTAAACTTAATGAAATTTGTATATACAAAACAGGCGAAAAATACGGCAAAAGAACAATTTATTCGGCTAAAGGCAATCTTATAAACAAATGGATTTATTTTAACAATGAAATAATTGAAATTGAAAAATGAAATATTTTGTAATTTTTTGTTTAACTATATGGCTGTGCTTATCTTTAAATGGACAAAAACCATCTGATAATATACATCTTGCCGAAAAATATCCTGACAAAGACTTTGTTATTCTTAATAAATTTGATGCTACTTCTTTGAAATTTAAAAAAGATACTTTAGAATTTATTCATAAAAATGAAAATACTATATATTATACATCCGACAGAAGTGCAGCTTACTATAAACACAGTATTGAAAACTCCAAATTGAGAGAAATGACCGATATAAGTGCTTATACTTTAGCTGAAATTCCTGATAAAAATAAATATAAAAAATATATAGTCAAACATTTTGATAAAAAACAAAATATTAGTAATTCAATATTTTATGAAGACATTACTACTACTTCTTTTGAATATGAAAATCTCAAAAAAGGAAGTATAAGTTTTAAGTCTTTTACTCTAAAATATAATTATCCTCAGCTTCCTATAATTTTCTTTTTCGGTGGTCTTACACCCATTTTGAAAAGTGAATTGAAAATAACAGCCGATAATAATATTGACCTTAATTACATTTATGTTAATATGTTGGAAAACAACATTGATTTTACTAAAAACATTTCTAAAAAAGAAACAACATATAGCTGGAAACTAAATAATATTGAACCATACAAAGAAGAAGATGGAGCTCCCGACCCTCTTTATTACGTTCCTCACATTATAGTTAGCATTAAATCGTATACTAAAAAAGATGGCAAAAAAGTAAATGTAATGAGCAATGTGTCGGATCTTTATCACTGGTATTATTCCCTTCTAAAAAAAGTTAAAACCGAAAATACTGAAGAAATTAAAAGCATTCTTGACCAAATTATTGACAAAAATGATGATGAAATTATTAAAGTAAAAAAAGTTTTTTCATGGGTTCAGAAAAATATTAAATACATTGCTATTGTTGAAGGACTCGGAGGTTTTACTCCCAGAAACCCTGATAAAATTATGCATAGCAGATATGGCGACTGCAAAGATATGTCAACTTTAATTGTAACTATGCTCGAAATGCTCGGCATTGATGCTCACCCTGCTTGGGTTGGTTCTCGCAAGCTACCTTATAAATATAACGACGTACCCTCGCCTTGTGTCGATAATCATATGATTGCTGTACATAAAAACAAATCTAATAATCAATATATTTTTCTTGATGCAACCGATTCTTATATCAGCTTTGGTATGCCTACCGAATTTATCCAGGGTAAAGAAGTATTAATAAGTAATGAAGAAAATTTTTCTATTGAAACTGTCCCTATTGTTGACGCAGAAGTTAATTTGTTTAACGATACTGTTAATCTTACAATAGAAAATAATTTACTGAAAGGCTCAGGAAAAGTAATTTTAAAAGGTTATTTCGATTGCGACAGTAAGCGAACTATTGATGCTGCTAATAACGAAGAGGCTGTTAAAAATTACATTAGCTTTTTAACACGAAAGGGAAGTAATAAATATTTGCTGAATAATTATTCTGTTCAAAATAATGATGCTGAAATGTTATATATATACGATTTTGAACTGGGTAGCTATATCAAAAAAAATGATAATGATTTATATATAAATATGAATCTTGATAAATCGCTCGAAAATTCTAAATTTTTTAAAGACGACCGGGTGTTGCCTTCTGAAAATGATTTCAAAAAATCGCTACAACTATGTTATAAACTTAACATCCCTTTAGGTTATGAAGTAAAATATATTCCTGATAATAGCAGCTTTTTTAATGATAAATTCAGTTTTGATATTAAATATGAACATAAAAACAATTCAATAATTTATAATTATTCACTGATTTTGAATTATATAATGTTAAACCTGAACGAACAGAAAACTTTTAACGAAATGCTTAAATTACTAAAAGCTGCTTATAAAGATAATGTTATACTTTCAAAAACCAAATAATTTAAAATGTTACACACAAAAACACATTATTTTTTTTAAATATTATAAAACATAAGAACATGAGAACATTAACATTATTTTTACTATTATTATTATCGTATAATACTTATGCAGATAATGATATCGAAAGAAAAAATTATAATTGGGACGAAAATCCTGTATTAACGCCCATAAGTTTGCCCGACACTAACATTTCGGTTTATTATCTTAAAAATTTTATTAGTCGTGAATTTTATTATGTTGATGACAATCTTATGGAATTTTATCTTGTTCATAAAAAAATAAAACTGCTTACACACGAAGGTATTAACTATTTTAACAAAGTTTACCTGCCAATATATGACAAAGATGATATTTTAATTGAAAAAGCACGTGTTATAAACAGTAAAGGGCAGGTTATTGAATTAAAAAATGAAAATATTAAAGAAGGAGTTGACGAAGATACTGACGCTAAATACAGGTATTTTGCTTTTGATGGTGTTGATATTAATTCTGAAATTGAATATATTTATTTATACAAAACCAACCCAAGAATTAAAGGTAGTTTACTTGATGTTCAAACTAAATTTCCTCAAATAAATTTTTCGTTTGAACTCATTAGCCCTTTAGGATTAATATTTGAATTTAAATCATATAATGACTTACCTAATATAATGTCTGACACTTCGTTGCAAACCCAAAAAGAAAAAAATAGATGGGAACTTATAATGGATACAGTTAAATATATGCCAAATCAACGCAATTCAGCTTATGACGCTGAAATTATGTATTTTGGTTATAAATTAACTAAAAATTTATACAGAAACCTTGCTGATTTATATTCTTACGGCGAACTTGCTCAACTTGTTTACAAAGCTGTTTATGCTAATGTTAGTAAAAATGATATGAAATTTTTGAAAAAAATTCTAAAAGAAATACCCTTAAAAAATCTTGATGAAGAACAAAAAATTAGAGCTGTTGAAGATTTTGTTAAATCTAATCTTACAATTGGCGATTTTTCCTATCCCTCCGATACTGAACTAAGTGTATTATGGGGTTTGAAAATTGCTAATGAATTTTCTGTTACTGTTATTATTGCAAACCTCATCAAAATGCTTGATATTGACGTTGAAGTAGGACTAACCTGCGACAGGTTTCTCTATAAATTTGACCCCAACTTTGAATTATGGGCATACCCCGATGAGTATATGCTATACTTCTCAGGTATTAAAAAATTTACTAGTTTAAGTAATGATTACAGACTTAATTTCCCTGATTACAATTTTATTTTTAATCATGGGTTATTTGTTAAAACTGTTAAAATTAAAAACGAAGAATATGGCGTTGGGAACATCAGATTTATTCCTCAAAATGATTATAAAACTACTGGCGACACTTTGAAAATTTTTGCCGACCTCGCAAAATATGGCTTCAACGATGTTACTTACGATTTTTATCACTCTGTTTGTGGATACAACGGCGAATTTTACCAAACAGTTTACGAAAGAGTTAAAGATGCTGAAACAAAAAAAGAACTCGAAGAAAGTCTTATTAAACACATTGATGAAGACGGCGAAATTGAAGATTTGAAACTTTTTAATTTTGACTCTAAAAGCTTTGGCGTAAAACCTGCTATTGTAACTGCTAAACTTACTACTAACAGCTTCTTTGAGAAAGCTCAACATAATCATTTATTTAAAATTGGCGAACTGATTGGACCTCAAATGGAATTTTATAAAACCGAAAAAAGAATTCTTAACGTTGAAGATTATTATACAAGACATTATTACAGATTAATTAAATTCAATATTCCTGAAGGTTATAAAGTAACAAATTTAGACGACCTAATTATTGATAAAACATATAAAAATAAAGAAAAAAACGATATAATGGTCTTTAAATCATCTTATAAAGTTGACAATAATGAAGTTGAAGTTCTTATTGAAGAATATTACAGCAAAATTTTTCATCCTGTCGAAATGTACGAAGATTACAGAAGAGTAATTAATGCAGCCGCTGATTTTAACAAAGTAGTGTTGGTTTTTACTAAAAATTAAGACTTATTGTTTAATTTTTGTAGCAGAAATATTAATAAGTGAAATTTACAAATTACTATTTTTATAGACAAACAAGATATTTGTTGCCTTTAACATTCAATTTTTAACTTTTAACATTATGTACTTTACAAACTCATTTTGAAAGCAAAAATTTCGTACTTTTGAAATCTTTTTTTTAAAATGACTAATGCAAATGGAAATTAAGCCTAAGTATGATCCTGCTCTTACTGAAGAGAAGTGGTATAACAAATGGATGAAAAACAAATTATTCAAATCAGTACCCGATTCAAGAGAACCTTATTGTATTGTTATTCCACCACCCAATGTTACAGGTGTCCTGCACATGGGGCATGTACTTAATAATACTTTGCAGGATGTTTTAGTCAGAAAAGCAAGAATGAACGGGAAAAATGCTTTGTGGTTACCCGGCACCGACCATGCATCTATTGCTACTGAAGCAAAAGTTGTTGCTAAACTCAAAAATGAAGGTATCGACAAAAAAGATATTTCAAGAGACGAATTTTTAAAACATGCTTACGAATGGAAAAACAAGCATGGAAGCATTATTCTCGAACAACTTAAAAAACTGGGTTGCTCCTGCGACTGGGAAAGAACTAAATTTACTATGGACACCGACCTTTACGAATCGGTTATTTTAGTTTTTGTTGATTTATTCCGAAAAGGACTTATTTATAGAGGTGTTAGAATGGTTAACTGGGATCCTAAAGCTCTAACCGCTGTTTCGGACGAAGAGGTAATTTATAAAGAAGAAAATTCGAAATTATATTATTGCAAATACTTTGTTGAAGGCAATAATAATGAATATATTACAATAGCTACAACCAGACCTGAAACAATTCTTGGCGATACTGCGGTTTGTGTTCACCCTAGTGATGATAGATATAAACATTTTGTCGGCAAAAATGTTATTGTTCCTTTAGTTAACAGAGTTGTTAAAGTTATTGCCGATGAATACGTTGACCCTGAATTTGGAACAGGCGCTTTAAAAATTACTCCAGCTCACGACATCAACGACTATAATATTGGGTTAAAATATAATTTGCCTGTTATTGATATTTTTAACGATAACGGTACTCTTAACGAAAAAGCTGTTTTTTATATTGGTACCGACAGATTTGAAGCCCGTAAACTAATTGTTAAAGAACTTGAAGAAAAAAAATTGTTAGAAAAAGTTGAAAATTATACTAATAAAGTTGGTTATTCAGAACGTACCGATGAAGTAATTGAACCAAGACTTTCGCTGCAATGGTTTATGAAAATGAGCAATATGGCTAAGCCTGCTCTAAATGTTGTAATGAACGAAACTATTAAATTTCATCCAACAAAATTTAAAAACACCTATAAATATTGGATGGAAAATGTCAGAGATTGGTGCATTTCGCGTCAATTATGGTGGGGACAAAGAATTCCTGCATGGTATTTACCTGACGGTCAATTTGTTGTAGCAAGCAATGAAAATGAAGCTTTGATACTTGCTAAAAAAATCAAAGGTTATGAAAATATCACGTTAAACGACCTTAAACAAGACGAAGATGTTTTAGACACTTGGTTTTCGAGCTGGCTATGGCCAATTTCTGTTTTCGATGGAATCAGAAATCCTGATAATGCTGACATTAAATATTATTACCCAACTAACGACCTTATCACAGCTCCTGAAATTCTGTTCTTTTGGGTTGCTAGAATGATAATGGCAGGCTTAGAATACCGCAAACAAATTCCTTTTCATAATGTTTACCTTACAGGTATTGTAAGAGATAAAAAAGGACGTAAAATGTCTAAATCGCTTGGCAACAGCCCCGACCCACTTGAGTTAATTAAAATATATGGCGCCGACGGTGTTAGAGCTGGCATGTTACTTACCTCGCCCGCAGGTAACGACTTGCCTTTTGATGAAAGCCTTTGCGAGCAAGGCAGAAATTTTAGTAATAAAATTTGGAACGCTCTTAGGCTTGTTAAAAACTGGGAAGTTGATGATAAACCTCAACCTGATTATTCTTTAAATGCTACTATATGGTTCAATTCTAAATTATCGGAAGAGGTTAATATTATTAATGAGCATTTCGAAAAGTACAGAATTTCGGATGCTTTAATGGCTGTTTACAAATTAATTTGGGACGACTTTTGTTCGTGGTATCTCGAAATTATTAAGCCCCCTTTTGGAGAAGCAATTGATACAAAAACCTATAACAGCACAATTGAGTTTTTTGAAAAAATTATAAAACTGTTACACCCTTTTATGCCCTTTATTACTGAAGAAATTTTCAGTCTAATAAAACAAAGGAATACAGAAGATTTTTTAATGACTTCGGAATGGGTTAAATCTGAAACCATTGAACAAGATATTATTAAGGATTTTAATAAAGCTAAAGATATTATTATTTGTATCAGAACTTTAAGAAAAGACAACAATATTGCATTTAAAGAAGAAATATCTCTTTTAGTAAACAAAAAAGAAGATTTAATGGCAATAAACAATTTTTCATCAGTAATAATAAAATTATGTAATTTATCCGGAATAAGCTATTCGGAAAGCAAGCCCGAAAATATTTATTCATTTGTAAGCGGAACTTCCGAATATTTTGTTCCTGCAAAAGGCAAAATTGACAAATCGGCTGAATTAAATAAACTTGAAGAAGAATTATCATACTTAAAAGGGTTTTTAGCCTCCGTTGAAAAAAAATTATCAAACGAAAAATTTGTAAACAATGCTCCTACTGAAGTTGTTGAAGCAGAAAAAAAGAAACAATCTGATGCTTTAAGTAAAATAAGTTTAATTGTACAACAGATTGAAAGAATAAAAGTTAATTAATAGTCATTTTATTAATTTTAATATAAAAAATTATGGAATTTGACATAATAATAATAGGAAGTGGACCTGGTGGTTACGTTGCTGCCATCAGAGCATCGCAATTAGGAATGAAGACAGCATTAGTTGAAATGGCTGAAATCGGTGGTATATGCCTTAACTGGGGCTGTATTCCAACTAAAGCCCTGCTGAAAAGTGCTCAGGTGTATCAATATTTAAAACATGCTGAAAATTACGGCATTAATATTAATGCTGAGAACTTTACACCCAACTTGGAAGCAATGGTACAAAGGAGTAGAAGCGTTGCCGATGGTATGAGCAAGGGAGTTAGTTATCTAATCAAAAAAAATAATATTACTTTAATTAATGGCAGAGGCAAAGTACTACCCAACAAACAAGTAGAGGTTACTGCCCCTAATTCTGAAAAAACTATTTACAATACCAAACACATCATTATTGCAAGCGGAGCAAGGTCAAGGCAGTTAGAAGGTATGGAACAAGACGGCGACAAAATTATTGGATATCGCGATGCCCTTACACTAAAAAAACAACCTGCATCAATGCTTGTTATAGGTTCGGGAGCTATTGGAAGTGAGTTTGCATACTTCTATAATTCAATAGGCACAAAAGTTACATTAGTCGAATATATGCCCGAAATAGTGCCATTAGAAGACGAAGAAGTATCAAAACAACTTGCACGTTCTTTTAAAAAAGCAGGAATTAAGATTATGACATCGGCTTCTGTTACAGATATTGATAAAAGCGGAGAATTATGTAAAGTAACTGTAAAAACTGCTAAAGGAGAAGAAATAATTGAAGTCGCAACAGTACTGTCGGCGGTTGGTATTACTCCTAACACCGAAAATATTGGGCTCGACGAATGTGGTATTAAAACAGATAAAGGTAAAATATTAGTAGATGAATTTTACAAAACCAAAATCGAAGGCTATTATGCTATTGGAGATGTAATTCCAGGTCCTGCATTAGCCCACGTAGCTTCGCACGAAGCAATTATTTGCGTTGAAAACATTGCAGGGAAATCGCCTGAACCTCTTAATTATAAAAATATTCCTGCCTGTACTTATACACAGCCCGAAATTGCTTCGACCGGATTTACAGAAAAAGCTGCAATTGAAGCAGGATACGAAGTTAAAGTAGGTAAATTCCCGCTTACTGCATCAGGTAAAGCCAGTGCAGCAGGAGAAAAAGATGGCTTTATAAAAGTGATTTTTGACGCTAAATACGGAGAATTACTCGGTGTACACATGATAGGTGCAAGTGTAACCGAAATTGTTGGCGGTGCTGTTATAGCCCGAAATTTAGAAATTACAGGCGAAGAACTTATCAAAACAATTTTCCCTCACCCTACAATTTCTGAATCTTTGATGGAAGCAGCAGCAGCAGCTTACGGCGAAGCAATTCATATTTGATTTATTAACAATGTGTGGAATAACCGGAGTTTATACATTTGAGGATTCAGGCAAAAAATTTTTCCCTGAAATTAATAAAGCTGTTGAAGCTATTAAATTAAGAGGTCCCGACAAACAAGGTGTTTTTGTCGGTGAAAAAGCAGCTTTAGGACATGCACGGCTTTCGGTTATTGATGTTTCGGAAGCAGCGTCTCAGCCATTTTTTGATGAAAGTCAAAGATATGTTATTGTATTTAACGGCGAAATATATAATTTTAAACAATTAAAAAAAGAATTAACTGATAAAGGACATACTTTCAGAACAAATTCAGATACAGAAGTATTATTAAAATTATATATAATATTTAAAGAAAAATGTCTTGAAAAACTTCAGGGCTTTTTTGCTTTTGCAATATATGATAAAAAAACAGATATATTATTTATTGCAAGAGACAGAATAGGGATAAAACCATTTTTAATATATACAGATAACGAAAAATTGCTATTTGCCTCAGAAATGAAAGCAATGATGGCTTATAGCGTAAAACTTACTATTGATAAGACATCGCTACTTAATTATTTGCAATTAAATTATATTCCAGCGCCTGATTCAATTTTTAACGAAGTTAAAAAAGTAAAAGCAGGTTCGTGGATTAAAATTTCAGGTAAAGAAATAGAAGAAGGAGCTTTTTACAATATACCCATTATTGACAAAAACACAATTTATAGTAATCTGTCTATAGATGAAGCAGCTAAAAATATTGATAGATTATTAGAAAAGGCAGTTGAAAAGAGGCTAATTTCTGATGTGCCTCTCGGCGCATTTTTAAGTGGTGGAATTGACTCTTCAGTTATTGTTGCATTAGCTTCAAAACATACATCAAAACTAAATACTTTTTCTATTGGTTTTAAAGATGAAGCTATGTTCGACGAAACTTATTACGCTAGGCTTGTCGCCGAAAAATATAAAACCAATCATACAGAATTTTTGCTTACTACTGATGATATTTATAACGAATTTTATAATATACTTGACTATATTGATGAGCCTTTTGCCGATTCATCGGCTCTTGCGGTATATATTTTAAGCAAGGAAACACGTAAACATGTTACAGTTGCGTTGTCGGGCGATGGTGCCGACGAAATGTTTGGTGGTTACAACAAACATTATGCAGAATACAGAGCCAGAAAATATGCAGGAATTGCTCCTATTTTAAAATTAACTTCACCTTTATGGTCTGTTTTACCTAAGTCGAGAAACAGCAAATTTGGCAATTTAATAAGACAACTTGACAGATATTCAAAAGGTGTATCATTATCATTACCCGACCGATATTGGCGTTGGTGTGCATTTGCTGATGTTAATGATGCAAAAAAACTTTTGAACGAATATTTTTCACTTGATAATTATATTGAACGAAAACAAAAAATTTTATCAGGAATTACTAACAAAGGAGATATTAATCAGATTTTTTATACCGACATGCATTTAGTCTTACAAAATGATATGTTAGTAAAAGTTGATATGATGTCTATGGCAAATTCTTTGGAAGTAAGAGTACCTTTTTTGGATCACGAATTAGTTGATTATGTGTTTTCTTTACCTGCACATTTTAAAATCAATAATAATGACCGAAAAATAATCTTAAAAAAGGCTTTCAGCAAGTTATTGCCCGAAGAATTGCTTAACCGCCCCAAGCATGGATTTGAAGTTCCCTTACTAAAATGGTTCAGAACTGATTTAAAAAAACTTATCGAAAAAGAATTGTTATCAGAATCTTTTATAATAGAACAAGGCATTTTTAATTATCAGGAAATAAATAAATTAAAAAAATGTCTTTTTTCGTCAAACCCTGATGAGTCGGTTGCCAGAATATATGGATTAATTGTATTTCAGCATTGGTATAAAAAATATTTAGCTAATAGATAATTGATTTTGTAACTTTGCGTCTTAAAATAGTATAATGCCGAAAGTATTAAGAATAATTAACAGGTTCAATTTAGGCGGTCCAACGTATAATGCTGCTTACTTATCGCGTTATATGTCACCTGATTTTGAAACTTTATTAATTGGCGGAGACAAGGAGAAGTCAGAAGAAAATTCAGAGTATATTGTTAGAAATCTGGGCTTAGAGCCGTTGATAATTCCTGAAATGAAAAGATCTATAAATCCGTTTCAGGATCATATTGCTTTAAAAAAAATAAAAAAAATTATTTCAGATTTCAAGCCCGACATCGTTCATACTCATGCTTCAAAAGCTGGCGCCTTAGGTCGAAAAGCAGCCTTTGAACTAAAAGTGCCTGTTATTGTTCATACTTTTCACGGTCATGTGTTTGATGCTTACTTTAGCAATTTAAAAGCTGGAGTTTATAAATGTATTGAAAGAAATCTTGCTAAAAAATCTTCTTGTATTATTGCATTAAGCGAAAATCAAAAAAATGACCTTGCATATAAATATAAAATTTGTTCTGAAGATAAAATATGTATTATTCCCTTAGGGTTTGATTTATCTAGGTTTCAGGAAGATATGGAGTTGAAAAGAAAAAAATTCAGAGAAAAATTTTGCATTGGTAATGAAGAAATCGCAATTGGTATAATTGGCAGAATAGTACCTATAAAAAACCATACTTTATTTTTAAAATCAATAAAAAAACTTAAAAATCAAACTGACAAAAAAATAAGAGCTTTTATTGTAGGAGACGGCGAAGAAAGATTGAAAATGCAATGTCTTGCTGAAAGTTTAGGTTTAACATGGGCATCTGATATTTCAAAAGCTAATGAAAAAACTGATATAATGTTTACATCGTGGATAAAAGAAGTTGACTGTGTTAACGCAGGAATGGATATTATTGCTTCTACTTCCTTAAATGAAGGAACTCCTGTTAGTTTAATTGAAGCACAGGCATCAAACAAACCAATTGTTACTTCAAATGTTGGCGGAATTGAAAATATTGTTTTACCGAATGAAACAGCACTGTTAACAAAAAATTGCAATGAAGATGAATTTTCCACAAAGCTATTTCAAATAATTAACGATAAAGAGTTACGTGCGAAATTATCTGAAAGTGGTTGGAAATTCGTAAAAGAGAAGTTTCATTATACCAGATTGATTAATGATATGTCGGAGCTTTATTTTAAATTACTTGAAAAAAATAAAGTAAAATCTTAATTTTGTAGTTTTGTTTTATTATTAACTAAACATTATGACTTTGTGAAAATTTTTAACAACAAAATAAAAATAATGAAATTTAAATTTATTATAATAATAATACTATCATCATTAATTTTAAGCTCCTGTAAGATTTTTGACCCTTCAAGGATGCTCAGAATGAAGCCTGGCTACCCTTATGCTAAATTTCCTGAATATCCTGAATATACTGATGAATATAGAATATCAAAACACGACAGATTACATCTAACTTTGTTTTCAAATAACGGCGAAACTATGGTAAGAATAATGGGTGATCTTAATTACCAACAAAGGCTTACTACTTTTCGTGTTGAATATGATGGTACAATACGATTTCCTATTATTGATAGAATATTTGTTGAAGGCATGACATTACGTGAAGCTGAAAAACTTATAGAAGTTAAATATTCAGAATTTTATCAGGATCCTTTTGCTTTATTAACAGTTTCGGATATGAAAGTCCTAGTATTTAAAGGCGGTAATAATGCTCAGGTAGTTACACTTGAAAAACCAAATACTACTTTGTTAGAAGTAATGGCAAGAACAGGAGGTACTTACAATGTTAAAACTCACCGCATAAAACTTGTAAGAGGCGATCTAAATAATCCTGAAGTTTATTTAATTGATTTATCTACTATTGATGGGTTAAGGCAAGGTAATATAATACTTCAATCTGAAGATATTATTTATTTACAACCACGCGACAGGGTTAGTTCCAGAATTGTGGAAGGTCTTACTCCTTATTTAACTCTGCTGTCTACTGTAATATTAATATTAAATATTATAAAATAATAAAAATGCCGACAAAAAAGATTTCTGCTTTTAATGACGAAATAGATATAAGGCTTTTCCTTCATATTGCTAAAAAAAATATAATATTTCTTGTTGTATTTGTTACAATAGCTGTTTTTTTAGCTTTTGTTTATTTAAGATATACATATCCTTTTTATTCTACTAGAGCTTTAGTTCAATTAGATGTTCAGGATAAAACAAATAGACTACTACTCGGTTCGCTAGATTTACAAGATGATGGAGCTGGTTTGAATGAAAGAATTGCTCTTATGAGATCTCCTGTTTTTATTAAACAAGCCCTTTCGAAATTACCACTTGATATTACATATAACAGAAAGGGTACTATTCTAAATCAGGAACAATACAAAACAAATCCTTATGTTGTTGATGCTCAAGTTAATAATAAAGATATTTATGGAATTCCAATATATATTCAATTTACTTCAAAAGCTACTTATGCAATTTCATATTTTTTGCCGGGCGATGTTTCTAGGAATCAAGAATTCTCTATAAGTGAACCTGCAGTTTTTCCAGAAGTTACTTTAAATGTGTCTTTAAGAAATACAGGACAGGGTATTGCTACATCATACAATCTTTTGAACAGTACATTCTTTTTTATATTGAATGATCCTTCAAATATTGCTGGGTATTATGCTGACCGTATATTTATAAATATTGCTAACCCTGAAGCTAAAACTATATCTATAGCCTATACCGATAGGAATCCAGAAAAAGTTGCTGATATTGTAAATGCCATAGCTGTTGAATTTTTAGCTTATGATGTAGCTAAAAAAGCTGAAAGTGCAGATAAAACTCTTGAATTTATTGACAAACAAATGTCTAAAAGTTACGATAATTTGATTGCTGCCGAAAATGATCTTGAAAGCTTCAAGAGAAATTACGAAATTGACGAATCTCAAGACTTATATTTGCCTACAATTTCAAGTCGAGTATCTGACTTAGATAACCAACTTATTAAACTTGCAGTTGAAGAAAGCAATCTCGCAACTATTGAACAGTTTATTACTACAGAGCAAAATATTGACATTTATAAACTTATTGCAATTATTTCAGGTAGTGAATTCCAATCATCTTTTAGTAATTTAATTGGTGCTTTAAGAGACTTATTAACAAAAAAAGAATTGCTTTTATATTCTGTTACACATAATAGTGGTGAAGTAAAAGCTATTGATTATCAAATCAATATTCAGAAAAAAATTCTTTTTGAACATATTAAGGCTTTAAAAGAAAATATTGCTAAAAAGAAAATTGAAATTGAACAAAGAATTAATGACTATGATACTTTTCTAAATTATGAAGCAGAAAAATATAACAGAATTGAATATTCAAGCCTCAAAAGGATTTACGCAATAAATGAAAGATTTTATAATCAACTTGTCGACACTAAAGCTAAATACTTAATTGATAAAGCTGGCTATGTTTCAAAAAATGTAATTCTGCAATATGCTTCTGTCCCATCTACTCCTATTTCGCCTAATCGAAGACTTATATGGATGGGTAGTTTTCTCATTGGTTTTATTTTGGGAATTGTTCTTATTGTTGCTAAATACCTTTTATATAACACAATTACAACTTTGCATGATATTACTAAATATACAGACGCACCTGCTCTCGGTGTTATTCCTAGATACAAAGATAGAATTCCTGTTTCACAATTAATTGTTGATAAAAATCCTAAAAGCCTTATTGCTGAATCTTTAAGATCTATTAGAACTAATTTGCAATTTATTAATGATGATCCTGGCTCTAAAGTTATTGCTGTAACCTCTACCATATCAGGTGAAGGGAAAACATTCTTTTCTATAAATCTTGCGGGCGTATTGTCTTTCTCAGACAAAAAAATTGTTGTAATTGACCTTGACTTACGTAAACCTAAGATTCACGTTGGCTTTGGTGTCGAAAACAAAAGAGGTATGAGTACTATTCTTTCGGGGAAAGATAGTGTTGAAGATTGTATCAGACATAGTAACCTTGAAAATCTTGATTTTATTACTGCTGGTCCAGTACCTCCAAACCCTTATGAGCTTATACTTGGTATTAAAATGGAACAGGCTCTCGCACTTCTAAAAAAACGCTATAATTATATTATTATTGATAACCCACCTATTGGTATTGTTACTGACGGTATGAGGTCGTTGCAGTTAGCCGATTATCCTGTTTATGTATACAAAGCAGACTATTCAAGACGCTTTTTTATCGAAAATATGGAGCATCTTATCGAAGGTAGCAATATTTCACGTTTGTCTTTTGTTCTTAATAGTGTTGAAGTACAAAGCCGATATTATTCATATAAATCTAAAAAAGGTTACGGTTACGGTTACGGTTACGGTTATGGCTATGGCTATGGCTATGGCTATGGCTACGGTTATGGCTACGGTTATGGCTATGGTTATTATGATGAAGAGAAAAGAGCAAAACCAAAAGATACTTATTTTAAAAAATTATCTAAGCTAATACCATTGCCCACAAAACGCAAACGCAAACGAAATGTAAAATAATATGGAATTTATTAAATCAGAAATTGAAGGATTGGTTTTAATTAAGCCTAAAGTGTTTTTTGACAATAGAGGATATTTTTTTGAATCATATAATGCAATTCATTTTAAAAATGCTGGTATTGATGTAAATTTTATTCAAGATAATCAATCAAAATCAGGAAAGAATGTAATAAGAGGGCTTCATTTTCAAAAACCTCCTTATGCTCAAGGTAAGTTAGTAAGAGTAATTAAAGGAGCTGTTATGGATGTAGCTGTTGATATAAGGGCTAAATCGCCTTCTTACGGGAAATGGGAAATGCATTTACTTACTGAAGAAAATCATACTATGTTTTATATTCCAGAAGGCTTTGCTCATGGTTTTGTTACTTTGGAAGATGAAACAATTTTTTCATATAAATGTACAAGCCTTTATAATAAAGATTCAGAAGGTGTTATTTTTTGGAATGACTCTACATTAGGTATTAATTGGGGCGTTGATGAGCCCATAGTATCTGAAAGAGATAAAATTGCCTCCTTTTTTAATGATTTTATTAGTCCTTTTGTATAAAAACATAATTCTTTTTTTACTTTTGTTTTCTTAAAATTAAATTTTAAAAAAGTTGGCAGGTTCTAATCAATATTTTATTTTAGTATACAGCATATTTTTTGTTGTAGCATTAAGTTTTTCAATAATAATAAATGGGCTTTTCTTAAGATTTTCAAAAACCCTAGGCATAAGAAATAAGGAAGTTATTCAAGATCGCTGGGCTGCTGTTAATAAACCTTCGTTCGGAGGAATTTCTTTCTATATATGTTTCCTTTTGTCAGTAATGGCTTATCCATATTTTTTAGACCCAACAGAATTACTGTACAATTATCAATTTTTGGGATTTATTTGGGCTACAAGCCTTGCCTTTTTAATGGGTTTATTCGATGACGCATTTAATACAAATGTATGGATAAAATTATTTTCACAAATTGCGTGTGCTTTAATACTCATTTTAACTGGTACTTTTGTTAATTTTTTTAATAATGATTTCATAAATTATTTATTCACAGTATTATGGGTTGTTGGTATGATGAATTCTATAAATATGCTTGACAATATGGACGCTATCACTTCACTTATATCACTTCCTGTTATACTATCTGTTATAATTGTATTAATAGTATTTACAGGGCTTGATTCGCCTTATCTTTTTTCTCTTATAGGCTTATTAGCCTCAATTATTGGTTTTTTGTTTTATAACTGGCACCCTTCAAAAATGTATATGGGCGATACAGGCAGTCAATTTCTTGGATTAGTACTCGCTTTTATTGGTATAACTTTTTTTTGGAACTTTTCCTCCGAAACAGGAATAACCACAATTGCACAAAGGTTTATTTCAGTTGCTCTTGTTTTTGCTTTACCTATTATTGATACTACAACAGTTTTTATAAAAAGAATAAGAAAGGGACAATCTCCTTTTGTTGGCGGAAAAGATCACACAACACATCATTTATCATATATTGGTTTAAGCGATAGAAATATTGCTATTCTTTACTTTTCATTATCTGTTGTATTTGCTTTTTTGTCGGTAAGCGTTTTATATTTTATACCTGTCTGGTATTTTGTTCATGCTATTGTTTACAGTTTATTTTTCATTCTTTTATTTGCAATTTTATTCTATATAGCCAATAAAAATGTTAAATAATAATACTTTTTTTATTTATGACATTAAATAATTCAACATTAAAATGGGGAATCCCAACAATAATTATATTACTTATTAGTGTTCTCTCTGTTCTTTTGTTACAATCTTTTAACGATTACAAATCTGAAGCTGACCTTGATTACCAAAGAGCTTTTACAAGTAACTACAGGATATTATCACCATACATACCTCAAAAAGTTGATTTTGCAGGCGAAACAGTACCTGCTGACTTGTTCTATATACGCGAAGCTCTTGAACGCGAAATACTTGTTAATACATTTTGGCAATCAAATACTTTGCTTATGATAAAAAGAGCTTGGCGTTATTTTCCTGTTATTGAACCAATTCTTAAAGAAAATAATATTCCCGACGATTTTAAATATCTTGCTTTAATTGAAAGCGGTTTCGACAATGTTGTTTCGCCCGCAGGAGCTGCAGGTTTTTGGCAATTCCTTAAATCTACTGCTAAAAGTTATAATCTTGAAATAACAGAAGAGGTTGACGAAAGATACAACCTCGAAAAAGCTACAGATGCCGCTTGTAAATATTTTAAAGAATCGAACAGAAAATTTAACAACTGGACTATGACGGCTGCTGCTTATAATATGGGAAATACAGGACTTTCAAATCAGGTTAATATTCAAAAATCTCAATATTATTATTATTTAAACCTAAATTCTGAAACAGCACGATATGTATACAGAATTATTGCTTTTAAACTAATTATTTCAGAACCAACAAAATACGGCTTTTATTTGAGAAAAAACGAACTTTATCAACCCCTTAAAACTCAAAAATATATTGTAGATTCTACTATAGCTGACCTTGGTAATTTTGCCTTAAAAATGAATGTTAACTACAAATTGCTAAAACTTTTTAACCCTTGGTTACGCAAAAATTCGCTTACTAATAAGAATAAAAAAAAATATGAAATAATTTTGCCCGATAAAAATTTTATTAATTATTCTAAAATTATTGAGCCTTTTTATAATAACGATTTAATTTGGGGTGATACAATTAAAGTTAATCAAATTAAATAATTTTAAATGTTTGATATAAAAATATTAATACAAATATCTATATTTATACGACTAATTACATATAAACAACAATAAGTTCTTTATTTATATTCAGATTATTATTTATAAAAAAATTCTTAAATTGCAAGCCGTTAACTAATTTTAAGTATAATTAAAATGAACACAAAACTTTATTTCTTTATTTGTTTTATAATTTTATTTCTATCAAATAAAAATATTAATTCACAGGAGCTAAACGACCGAACTATTACAGTTAATATTAGAGGTGTAGAAGAAACAAAACTTACACTAACACCTTTTGAAGGTGCCAGAGCAATAAATCCTATTGTAACAATTGATAAAGTTAAAAAAGGTGAATCAGCTAAACTTGTTATTCCTGCGAAATTTTTGCCAGGCGAATTTGTACTTAGAGCCGATTATGTTGGAAAACCAGGCGACAGCCCATATCCTTCTGAAAAAACTTTACTTGTTTATAATCAGGATATTGAAATTTTTATGCACCCTATGTATATGAATAATAGCGATAGCACAACTTTTGCTTTTGGCGAACAAGAAAATACTATCAATAATTATTTTATTAACGAAAATTCTGTTAAACGCTCGCCTGTTGAATTATTGAAAAACTTTTTGCTTAATTACGATAATACCAAATCTTCTTTATTTAAAAAAGGCACAAAAGAATTTGAAAAAAGACGTAAAGAATATAATAAATGGCTTGCCGAACAAACAGAAACTTATAAAGATTTTTTTGTAAGTCGGTTATTTCAGTTTCAATATATGCCACCTGTTAAATGGTACGGGAATCAGGAAGAAAGAGTGTTGGCTTTATTAAATAATTATTTCGACGGTATTAATTTTAAAGATTCTCTTATTATAAGAACACCCGAATCGGACCGCTTTCTTAATGCTTATATGGGTATGTATGGAGCAATGTCTACAAGTATTGAATTAAGAGACTCGCTGTTTACTCGTGCTGGTCGCATTGCCAGCGAAAAAGCCTCAAAGGGGCACCCCCATGTTTATGGTTGGGTGGTTGATTATTTTAATAATGGTTATCAAATGTATGATATTAAACCAGGTATTGAGATGATTAAAAAGCATATTGACGATACTAATTGTTTAACTGCTAATAAACGCGAAATCATTCGCAGACTTCAGGAGTTGTCGAAAATGAATACTGGGTTTACTGCTCCCGATTTTACTTTAAAAGATGATAATGGAAAAGATTTTAATTTTTATTCTTATAATGCTAAAAAATATAAATTGCTTTTTATTTGGTCGGCTGATTGCGAACATTGTTTTATTCAAAAAAACAAATTAAAAAAATGGTATAGCAATGATGAAAATAAAGCAATACTCGATATAATTGCTGTTAGTCTCGACGAAACTGAAACTGAAATTCCGAGATGGGAGGAAGCAAAAAAAGATTTACCAGGTTGGATACATTTAAGAGCAGTTGGCGGAGTTAACAGTGAATTTGCTCATAAATATTCGTTACTTGCTACTCCTATGATTTTGCTTGTTGACACCAAAACTAATTTTGTTAAGGCTGTTATTGAAGAAATTGAAGAACTGGATAGCTTTGTAAAAGAATAAATTATAATTTTTATCTGAATTTTATTATATCACCTTCTTTTATATCATATTTTTTGCAAAATCCTGCATTTACTTCTACAA